>NZ_JAUBUR010000044.1:0-49693 GCF_036705485.1 Microcoleus sp. AT9b-C3
CGCTCCAATTCTTGGATGGAAAGGTGTAAAATTCTCATCAAAAACTTCGAGAGAACCTTAGATAATGCAACTGCCAAAATGAATCTTTGTTTTATTAGGTTGATGATTAAGAGGCTAGCTTCCTAGATCTCAAATGGGTTCTATAGGTCGAGTGGCTAATCGCCTATGCCTTATCCTTGCCTTTTGGCTTGGTCTTTATCAGTCTTTACCGTGTTTTTCAACGGGTTTATTCTGATTAAGCCGTTAGACCATCTAGTGTAACGATGGTTCGGACACATCTTTGCTTTCGCTACACATGAACTCTTGCTCAACAGTTACCAGTTTCGGCTACCAGTAGTCTGCTTTTTATCCCCGCTTTATCTTGTTAGTTGCTACCTACCAAAATAGGGGATATGCTTTTACCGCTGCACTTGCGGACTGGGACTTGGAATGAACCGCACCCAGATATGTATCTAGTTGTTATGGCTCTGTAGCCATACTAGCCATCCCTGAGTATTACTACTCATTTCGACTAAACGAATCGCACAGCCTATCA
This sequence comes from Microcoleus sp. AT9b-C3, assembly GCF_036705485.1. NCBI lineage: Bacteria > Bacillati > Cyanobacteriota > Cyanophyceae > Oscillatoriales > Microcoleaceae > Microcoleus > Microcoleus sp. AT9b-C3. The sequence continues at coordinate 536 of NZ_JAUBUR010000044.1, forward strand.
CTATTATATCAGCATTCCCCTCAAACCCGAATCCGAATGGCAAGAAATCGAGGATATTAAGCCCTAATTAGAGCGCACTATCATGCTGATTAAGCAGGAGATTTAGATGCAGCAAATGCGATTATTTCTGAAGTTTGGGAGTATTTGCGACAGTGGAATTGTGCAGAGTAGGTGTGTGGAAATATAGAGTTGCCCTTGTTAACGGAAGTAAAAAACATAACTTTTTAGGGGCGGGTTCACCAACAATATCTAACAATTACCAACCATCTAGATAAACCCGCCCCCCACCACCGATAACCTACGTCAACCCGCCATTTGCATTGCACCGGAAAATGTACATGATGATTTATGGTTCGGTCCGGGCGGGTTTTCGAGATTGTTTGTTTTAGGCAATTATTGTTTGTGAACCAGCCCCTACAAGCACCCGGTACATTCTGATTTATGCTTGGGTTGGGGCGAGTTTTATTGATTATCAATGATTGGGAAAAATTGTTTGTAAAACCCGCCCCTATCCCATCACTTTTACAAAACTCGCAAGGTGCTAGCAATACTATCGACTGCTTCCAGCGCGCGAATTTCATCGAGTGCTTGTTGAAAATTACCTTCCCTAACATCGTGAGTCACGACGACAATTTCTGCTAAATCGCCGCGAATTCCCGTCTGCACAACAGATTCCAAACTAACTTTGTGATTGCCGAAACAAGTGCCTAGTTTGCCAATTACCCCCGGAGTATCGCGCGTCAGAAAACGGGCGTAAAAGCGAGTAACAAGTTCCTGCATCGGAGCAATTTTGCAGTAGTGTTGGTGACTGCAACTGAGTAAAGGATGGGGAATGGGAACAGTTTCGGTTTTCAGGATTGCCGCCACATTCATGATGTCGGATACTACGGCGCTAGCTGTTGGGCCTGCACCAGCGCCGCGCCCGTACAGCATCAATTGCCCGATCGGCTCTCCTTCGACTAAAATTGCATTGTAAACTCCGTTAACACTCGCCAGCGGATGAGTTTTCGGCACAAAACTAGGATGCACTCGAATTGACAGCAGTTCGCTTTCTGCCTCCGCTTGCTTGCCATTGTAGCGGGAGGTTTCTTGAGCAATAGCCAACAATTTAATCACAAATCCCAGCTTGTCGGCGTAGTTAATATCAGCCGCACTAACTTTTCTAATACCTTCGCAGTGAACATCTGCTAATTTGATGCGTCCGCCAAAAGCTAGCGAGGCTAAAATAGCAATTTTATCGGCCGCATCTAATCCATCTACATCTGCAGTGGGGTCAGCTTCAGCATAACCTAATTGCTGAGCGTCGGCGAGCACTTCGGCAAAGTCTGCGCCTTCTGTTTGCATCCGCGTCAGGATGTAATTAGTTGTGCCGTTGACGATGCCGGTGACAGTTTGAATGCGGTTTGCACCTAAAGATTGTTTGAGGCTTTGAATGACTGGAATGCCGCCGCCGACAGCAGCTTCTAGCATTACGTAAACGCCTTTTTTGTTGGCGGCCTCGAAGATTTCATTACCGTAGCGGGCGATAACTGCTTTGTTGGCAGTGACGACGTGCTTGCCGCTGGCAATAGCTTGCAGAATGAGCGATCGCGCCGGTTCCAATCCGCCAATCAATTCTACTACAATATCAATTTCCGGGTCAGTTGCGATCGCTTCTAGGTCAGTTGTCAGCACATTTTCTGGCAATTGTAAAGACCGAGTTCGAGAAATATCGCGCACTCCCACCCGATAGATTTCCAATTCCTGCAACAGCGGATGGCGGCCATCTGGGGAGAGCAAAATCTCTGCTGTTCCCGCGCCAACTGTACCCAAACCTAACAAACCAATTTTGAAAGCCACGACTTTGACCCGTAGAAACTCAATTAAGCCACAACCATTGTAGGCTATTCCCGTACCGGAGCAATGAAAATAGTATTGTAGGGTACGCATTCGGTACCTTATATCAATTCCGGTTGCACTCATACATGGTTGTTGACTGTTGACGGGCGGGTCGAAAAACTGAATGGTTGAGTGTTAACTCTTGACTCGATTTTATTATTCCGATGCAACCGGAAACGATATTACAAGTCGGAGACAATTGCCCTAAAAACAATTGTAGGGCGAGCCAAGCCCACCCTACAAATCAGATTAAATCAGGTAACACATTAATAAGTTTCAACGTGCCAACGGTGCTCTTTCTTCAACTGTTTCTGATAGGCAGCCCACTCAACACCGTGCTTGCTAGACGCGGCCGACATTCCCTCATCAATTCCGCCTTCCATACCCTTCAAACCGCAGATATAAGTGTGAGTATTCGGTTTTTGAACCAATTCCCACAATTGGTCTGCGTTCTCTTGAATCCGGTTTTGAATGTACATCTTGCCGCCGTCAACATTCTTTTGCTCGCGGCTGATTGCATAAGTTAAGCGGAAATTATCGGGGAACTCGCGCTGCAATTGTTCCAACTCTTCCTTATAGAGAATGTTGGGAGTGTAAGCAACTCCAAAGAACAGCCAAGCTAAACCTCTGAATTTGTAATCGGGATTGTTTTCTTTAAACATCCGCCACAAATAAGCGCGGAAAGGAGCAATACCCGTACCGGTAGCCATCATAATAATGGTGGCTTCTTCGTCGTCGGGTAACAGCATTTCCTTGCCTACGGGGCCGGTGATTTTGACATCATCTCCAGGTTGCAAACCGGTGAGAAAAGTTGAACAAACACCAAAGACTTTTTCACCGGTTTCTGGGCTTTTGTACTCTAGGCGGCGGACGCACAGAGAGACTGTTTTGTCGTCTACATCGTCTCCGTGACGGGTGGAGGCGATCGAATACAGCCTAATTTTGTGAGGTTTGCCGTTTTTATCCGTCCCATCGGGAATAATCCCGATACTTTGACCTTCGAGATAGTGCAAATTGCCTCCAGAAATGTCAAATTTGACGTGACGGACTGTACCCTCGCCGCCTTCTCTGACTAATTCTTCTGTAGAAATGCACTTACCAATATAGGGATTGGCCGGCTTGTAGAGGTTAACAGGAACCTGAACTTTTTCCTTGGCTTGAGTCATGGGCTTAGTTTTTTCTCCAGATTTCTGACTCTGTAGCCCTGCTTCTGGTGCGACTTTGCCATTTGTTTCGGGAGCGCTGTTTGAGGGGCGGATGCTGACAATTCTTCCACCCATGCGAGCAATTCTACGCATTTCCTGATTCATGCGCTCGTAGGGCACGGAGATAAATACGCTGCCGCTACGGCGAATCGGGTTACTTGTTTGGTCAGTTGCTTGGCTCTGACGCATACCCTCCACTTCGTAAACAAAGATGCGGCTGCCTGATTCTGAGTTTGCCGCCACACCAGATATGCTTGGGCTGTACATTGGTTGATTTTCCTTCACGATACAGAGTTATAAAGAAAGAGAATGTGACGTTAGACTCAATTTACTTTTTTCTTAAGGCCATCGGGACTAATTGGCCTCGCCAATTTTTGGGCCTCGCCACGCCGGCGGGAGTGTTGAAGTTGCGATCGCTCGCGTATCAAATCCCTACTAGCCGAACGCCGCGCTCACCGAGCCCGCTTTGCGTTCGGCTGTTGACCTATAGCTATTGTTGTCTGCGTACTGCCAATATTTTACCCGATCGGGGGATCTGCCCCGATAAGTCATTTCGATCGGCAGTCGGGGATGGAGTAGGGGCATCGGGGCAAAAATAGCTTCTATTGACCGACAGCAGCCAGCTATAAGGTTCTGGATTTATGCCTGCACGTCTGCTGACTGACGGCGTTAATTCTCCAATCTAAAATCTAAAATCTAAAATCTAAAATCGATTGAGGCTGAGCTTGTAGGGGGCGGACGCATTCTGGTAAGATTAACCGCTAAAGTTAGTATTAATTACTTGCCTTGAAGATTGCTTGGGTCTTTCCGGGCAGGCAGTCAACTCACTGCTGTATGCTGGTGAGAACTCGATCCTCTCGGGGTAGCAAAGCAGCACAAAGCCTGCTTGCGGCTACCTGCGGGCTGAAATTTTGTGGAATCTAGACTTGAGTTAGTTAGTAAACAGTGATTTTGTTAGAGGGAAACTATGACCAGTAAGCCGGATCGCGTGGTTTTAATTGGCGTTGCCGGAGATTCCGGATGCGGAAAATCTACTTTTTTACGCCGATTGACAGATTTATTCGGGGAAGATTTCGTGACTGTAATCTGCCTCGACGACTATCACAGTCTCGATCGCAAGCAGCGCAAGGAAACAGGGATTACTGCCCTTGACCCCAGAGCCAACAATTTTGACCTCATGGCCGAGCAAATGAAGGCGCTCAAAGAAGGTCACGCGATCGACAAGCCGATCTACAACCACGAAACCGGTATGATCGACCCGCCCGAAAGGGTAGAGCCGAATCACGTGATTGTGATTGAGGGGCTGCATCCCCTGTACGACGAGCGAGTTCGATCGCTTCTCGACTTCAGCGTCTACCTCGACATCAGCGACGAGGTAAAAATTGCTTGGAAAATCCAGCGCGACATGGCGGAACGGGGCCACCGTTACGAAGACGTGCTGTTTGCGATCAATGCTCGCAAACCCGATTTTACAGCCTACATCGACCCGCAAAAGCAATATGCTGATGTGGTAATTCAAGTGTTGCCGACCAACTTGATCAAAGATGACAAAGAGCGGAAGGTTCTGCGCGTGCAGATGATCCAGCGCGAAGGCATCGCCAATTTTGAGCCTGCGTATTTGTTTGACGAAGGTTCAACAATTAACTGGGTTCCTTGCGGCCGCAAGCTGACTTGTTCTTATCCCGGAATTAAGATGTACTACGGGCCCGATGCTTTCTACGGTCACGAAGTCTCGATTTTGGAAGTAGATGGTCAATTCGAGAATCTCGAAGAAGTTATTTACATCGAAAGCCATTTGAGCAAGACTTCTACGAAGTATGAAGGCGAGTTAACTCACCTGTTGCTTCAGCACCGCGAATATCCTGGTTCCAACAATGGAACTGGTTTGTTCCAAGTGTTAGTCGGATTGAAGATGCGGGCGACTTACGAGAAGTTGACTGCGAAGGAAGCGAAAGTGGCTGTTAGTGTTTAGAACACAGACCTGAAAGATTTGGGAGGCGCGATCGCGCCTCTTTTTTTGTGGAGAAATGAACCGCAGAGAGCGCAGAGGGCGCAGAGTAGAGTTAGGGGAGGGTGTTTGGAAGTAGAGAGGTTAAGAAGGTTTTTCCGGCTTCATTCAGGTCGCTATCTAGGGAAAAAGTTAGACTGCGAACTCGGATATCGTCATTTTTTATATCTAGTGGCTGTTTGAGGTTTTGCGGGTAGACGAGAATTGCATTTTGGCACTTTAAGGCATTGGCGTAAGCAACTATTTGATGACGGTCATCACTGCCTACTTTATCGGGAGCTTTGTATTTTGTATCGAGGACGTATTGGACTTTTTTTGTTGCAATATCGCACAGCAGTAAGTCAATCCGATCGAAATAGTTTTGGTCATGTATGACTCGGTGTTGTTGTTTGACAAAAAAGCCTTTTGGTGTATTTGCTTTGAGCCATTCAGCGACAAACTTTTCATATAAATTGGTCATGTCTATGAGAAAAGGGAGCATTTCGCGATCGCCTGTTTCGTGACTCGGCCCTGTGTTATCTAAAAAAAATCGACATAAGGCGTGTAAAAGTTGATAATCTTGATTCAAACGGTGATAATTTCTATCAATACAAGCTTCAGGTTTAAAAGATTTTACGGTAACAAATCCTTGGAGTGCGTGAAAAGCTTTTCGCACCGTCGATGAGACAGATTCGCGGCACAAACCGCTGCGGCCAATGATGAAAAGTGTCCAAGCGAGTATTTGATTATCTTCGATGTCGCCTGTTTGTTCGTTGTAGTGGCATTTTAGTTTAACATCCCAAGGTTTTTGCAGGGCTGACCGCAAATCGACGCGGCCGCGAATGTAGGCGAGTCTTTCTGTTTTGGATAAGTAATCGCGATATAATCCTTTGCGACAGCGTTCTAGAATTTTTTGGGCAAGTTCGTCAGCTAATCCCTCGTAACTTTCTTCTAAAGATTGGCACTGAATCGATCCTTGAAGAAATTTTATCTGGTAGGCATAGTCAAGCATTCCGAAGAGGTTGTTTATGGGAACCTTTGGGCGGATGGCGATGTGAAATTCTGGAGTGATGGGAATTGTGCCAACTCTGCGTTTAGATTTTAAATGCCATTGATATTGTGTTTTAAAGTTGGGAAATTCTATCTCGATTTCCTTGGCATAATTTTTGTGTATTTTTTGTCCTACTGATTCGGGGATAAAATCTCGTTCAAAAGTAGCTAATTGATATTCTGTAAGTTCGATAATTCGGGGAGAGCCTGGTTTCATAATTTTGGTGGATGTAGAAACGCCACCCTATCGGCGTTAATGACGGCGTTAGATTGTCAATATCCCAATTTTTTCTTGATATTATCCCAGAGAAATTCTTTCATGTTTGCCTTGTTATCAAAGAAGTATTCTTCTAGGTATGGCTCAATTTCCATTTGCCAAATATCTTTAATAATATCTTCATATAAGGTTTTTGTCAAAAAGAAGGAGATGCCTAGTTCATAGTGTTTGTTGTTAATGGTTCGATTGACATCTTCGAGAATACTAATTAATTTATCAACTGGAAAACCAGTGTGCCATTTTTGGTGATAGTGTTGCAGGACTTCATAATTAGGATAAACGGGAATGAATGCGAAGCGGCGGCGGAGTGCGTTATCGACTAACGCAATAGAACGGTCTGCGGTGTTCATTGTGCCGATAATGCGGACATTTGTAGGGATTCTAAACTTTTGACCGCTGGCCAGTGTAATAAAGCGTTTTGTGTCCTGTCGGTCATCTAGGAGATACATTAACTCGCCAAAGACTTGAGATAAATTTGCGCGATTAATTTCATCAATAATGAGAACACAAGTGTCTTCACAGACTTCGGCTTGTTCGCAAAATTCTAGGAATCTACCGGGAACTATTGAGTAGGTTAATTGTCCGTTTTGAGTTGTTGGGCGGAGGCCTTCGATAAAGTCTTCGTAGGTGTAGGCGGGGTGAAATTGGATAATGTCTGAGAAACCGTCACCGCCGCCGATTAAGTGTTTGGCTAGTTTTTCGGCTATAAAGGTTTTTCCTGTTCCGGGTGGGCCTTGGATGATGGTTTGGCCTTTGCGGTTAATGGCGTGTATCCATTGGGTTAGTTGGGTTGTTTGAAAACCTGTAATTTGAGAAATTGTTTCTAGTTGATACTCTGGATTAAATTCCTTTTGATATATTGAAAAATATTGACTTATGAGAAGCTCGGATTTATTATTTTTAGGATTAAGCATTAATAATAAGGGAAAGAGTTTTTTAAAGCTTTGTGATATTTTGTGTATTAAGTGTTTGGCAGAATTTCTTAGTATTTCCTCTGAGTGAAGTGAGATAGAGACTTGAAGATTAGAAAAATAAAACGCTTGAGGTTCTGCTCTAAAAGCCCTCATTGATAACAGACTTTCTAATATTTCATAAAGACATTTTTCCGAATTACTCATTAGTAGGTTGTGAAAAGTTTCCCCCTCATTATCTATGTTGCTTTTATAATTATTTATATAAAAACAATGTCTATTGGGGAGGTTATAACGTTTAAGTATTTTGATTAAATTAACGTTATTTTTATAAGTATTTTTGTAATCATCTACCATTAAATTAAACAACTTGTAGGGTGTATACAAACCAAAAGTTAATGTCTGATTTTCAAATTTTAACATTAAATTAGAAGATACGGTATGAGTGCTACCGTTAAAACAATAGTCTACAGTGTAGCCTACTGCTGATTTCAAAGATTTTGTTGGTTGAATGTGGCCAAAGCTCTCCTTCTTGATATCTATATATTTTTTAATAAAATCAGGCAACTGCTCTTCTACCTGGCTTAAAATATACTTGACTGGCTCTTCTACATATTTTAAGAAATCTTTTTTGTGTTCCCGGTAAAAATCTGAACTGGGGTTTTCATAAAATTGTGCCAATAGGTTAAATGTGTTTACCGAAAAAGGGCATTCAGGATGTACAAAAACTTTTTCCATTTTTTCTGTATGTTTAAGGTGACTCAATTGTTGTTCTTAACTTATTGTAGCCGATCCCCCTTCCCGACACCAGACATCTGAGAGGCGATCGCACCCGCCATCCTTAGCCTCATCAATTGCCCTGCCAAACCAGTAACACAGGCAAAACCGCTAACAACAGTTGCCGGAAAATTTAAACTTGTGTCGCAATTATCTAAACGTGCTATATTCAACTCCGTAAACCCTGAACTGCGCTTTCAGGTAATGCAAATTTACAAACGAGTCAACTGAATGCTCTCTACTTTTAAGAAATTAGCTTCAATTGCAATCATTTTTGCCGCCCTAAAACTTTTACTTAATTATCCGCCTTTCAGAAAAATAGAAAATTATATCGCAAATAGAGACCCAGCAAGTGCTACCTTAGACGCTGGAAATCTGCCGCAAAAACCCAGCAGCCCGCCTCCGGTAGTTCCCAAAAAATCACCGGAGCAAAAGTTTGATGTAGTAGTATATGGTGATGAAGTACCGGGGATATGTGCGGCGATATGGGCTAAGAAAACTTTAGGCGCAAAGGGCAAAGTTGCGATCGTGCGATCGAACTACGGAAGAGATCCTTTGGGCGGCTTACTCACCCGCGGCGGTTTAGCTTACATCGATTTAGATAAAATCCCCGGTTGGTATCGCCAACCCTACGCCCAATGTTTTAAGGAATTCTTAGATAAAGCGGATGCGCGCGAATCTTGCTTAGACCCAAAAAGGGCAGATCAAGCTCTCAGGCAAATGCTTTCAGCAGCAAAAGTAAGAGTTATTTCCAACTCAACCCTTACTCCCCACGTCGTAGATAAAAAAATCGAATATGCCGAAGTAAAAGGCAGCAATCTAAAAATTATAGCCAACTCTTTTATTGACGTAACTCAAGACGCAGAATTGGCTAGAAAAGCAGGATTATCTTATTATACAGGATATGAATCTCAAAATATAAAATCCAAAAATGAAACTTTAGCTGTCTCTGTAGTTCCGAGAATTACAGGTATAACGATGTCTGAATTCCGCAGAATAGAAGATGACATTCTATACAATAGACCTTTGGTAAAAAAGATTAAAGAAAGCATTACAAAATCTAAAGACCCGGCTAGTACAAAATTTTGGATGAGGAATTTCTGGAGTACGATTTATCAGCCATATACAGACGGCTACGACATCAGAAGCGTAGCTATAGGTGCAGCGTATCACATAGACAGAAATCTGCCATTTAGTCAAAATAAAGGATTCTTTTTTGATAAGGGCAATGTCTGCGTTTATAACAAAAATGTGCTCTCCTGGAACGGGTTTCTGTTTAAATACCAAGTTGACCAAATCATGAAGATGGAAGCTAACGGCAGAAAACCGACTCCTGAAATGATTAAAGAAATGTCACATCTCCAACACTGGCTACAAAAGAAGTCTGGTAAAGATGTGAGAGTATTTCTTCCAGACGAAATTTATATCAGGCAAACTTTGAACGTTCGCGATGTGGTAGATCCGGTGACGGGGAAGGAGATTATCAAAGGGGGAACAGTACCCGAAAAGTCGATCGGCAGTTTTTCCTACGATTTCGATATGCGAGGCGGAGTCAAGAATTTATCTGCGAGAATTCCGCCGCTGCCAGTCTATAATTTCGGCATAGAAAGCGCTTTAGCTAGCAAAGTCAAGAATTTAGCCATTGTCGGGCGATCGTCCGGTTATGTGGGTATGGCTGTATCTGTCGGGCGAATTGCGACGGTGAATATTTATCAAGGACAAGGTGTGGGCGTGGCCGCTGCCTTGGCTAGCAAGTTCGGCGTACCTCTGAATTCGATTACTTCGGCTGAAACGAAAAAAACTCTGGAGACTTTAACCGGGAAAACTACGTATTTGTCGGGGAGAGATACGAGTTATGGAGTTGATTATAAGGAGGTGAAGTAATCGAGGTATAGCAGTCGCCCGTGTTGCTATACTATTTTAAACCCCGCCTACAAACTAGAAATTTTTGTTTGAGTTTGAGAAAAAAAAACGCAATTCCTGGAGTTTGATCTCTGTTATTCATTGCGATTCTTAATTATTGCCAGTTGTTTTACCACTAGGACTAAGGCAAAAAGAAAATCGGTTTGTCTGCAAAATCGTGGCTTTCTCCGATAGAAGGCGGGTTTTGGATTAGGGCTTTCTGTCAAATAAGATATTAAAAGGATTTTACCACCGAAGATGTCGAAACCTCTTCAATTCCTTCCCACATTTGAGCAACCGAAATGGTTTGCCCAGTCATGGCTTCGTGCCAAGCTTGCCGAAAATCTTGTAGAAGCGCTGCTTTAGATTGGCCCTCTCCGTCAATTTCTGAGGGTTCTGGAATACTAAAAGAATTAGCAGGAGGCATCTCTTGTATTTCTGCTGAGAAAACCTCTGGCAGATTATTTTGCGAAATGATTACCCCCTGACGTTGCTTTTGGCTTAGAAACTCTATAAAACTCGCAACTAATGCCAGATGTTCTGGAGAGAGTCGATCGAGCCATCGATCGATTTGATGTCGAAGTGCTGCTACATTCATAATGCCATCAAATCTTTTAATTTTACCTTCATTTTAACGTAAACCCGCCCCGCCTTGAATATCGCTCTTCCCTCTGCCTCTGACGCGGATGCGGTTCAAAACTCTTCTCCTCCCTTCTATGGCACAATCTTAAATAAGATCAAACTCTCAAGCCACCATGACCGCAAACCTACCCCCGCAATACGACCCCCAAGCCACCGAAACCAAGTGGCAAAAATACTGGGAAGACAACCAAACCTTCAAAGCTGACCCCGAAAAAGGCGGCGAACCTTACTGCGTCGTCATCCCGCCGCCCAACGTCACCGGCAGTCTCCACATGGGACACGCTTTTGAAGAGACGCTGATTGATGTCCTCGTCCGCTATCACCGCATGACTGGACGCAATACCCTGTGGTTGCCGGGAACGGATCATGCTAGCATCGCAGTTCAAACTATTCTCGAAAAGCAACTCAAAGCAGAAGGCAAAACTCGCCACGATTTAGGTAGAGAAAAATTTTTGGAACGGGCCTGGGAGTGGAAAGCGGAATCGGGCAATACTATTACTAATCAATTACGCAGTTTGGGCGTGTCTGTTGATTGGTCGCGCGAACGCTTTACGATGGATGAAGGCTTATCCGCTGCGGTTTTAGAAGCGTTTGTCCGTCTGTACGATGAGGGGCTGATTTATCGCGGCAATTACTTGGTGAATTGGTGTCCGGCCAGTCAGTCTGCCGTGTCGGATTTGGAGGTAGACCAGCAGGAAGTTGACGGGCATTTGTGGCATTTCCGCTATCCTTTGACGGACGGCTCTGGTTATTTGGAGGTGGCGACGACTCGACCGGAAACGATGTTGGGCGATACTGGAGTGGCGGTGAATCCACAGGACGATCGCTACAAGCATCTTATCGGTAAAACTGTCACTTTGCCGATCGCACATCGCGAAATCCCAATCGTTGCTGATGAGTTTGTCGATCCTACTTTCGGAACTGGTTGTGTCAAGGTGACACCCGCCCACGATCCGAATGACTTCGAGATGGGTAAGCGTCACAATTTGCCGTTTATTAACATTATGAATAAGGACGGCACTTTAAATGAAAATGCCGGAGAGTTCCAAGGACAAGACCGATTTGTTGCCCGGAAAAATGTGGTGCAGCGGTTAGAAACTGACGGGGTTTTGGTTAAAATAGAAGATTATAAGCATACAGTTCCCTACAGCGAACGCGGCAAAGTCCCGGTCGAACCGTTGCTATCTACGCAATGGTTTGTGAAGATCGATCCTCTTTCTAAACGCGCTTTAGAAGCATTAGACCAAAATAACTCACCAGTCTTTGTTCCTGACCGATGGACAAAGGTTTATCGGGATTGGTTGGTGAAGCTGAAAGATTGGTGTATCTCCCGCCAATTGTGGTGGGGACACCAAATCCCGGCTTGGTATGCTGTTAGCGAAACCCAAGGAGAAATTACTGATACAACACCTTTTATAGTTGCGAAAACTGAAGCTGAAGCTAAGGAAAAAGCTACGGCTAAATTTGGTAATGACGTGCAGCTAGCCAGAGATCCAGACGTATTGGATACTTGGTTTTCGTCCGGGTTGTGGCCTTTCTCAACTTTGGGATGGCCGGACGAAACTAAAGATTTGGAGTTTTACTATCCGACAACTACTTTGGTTACAGGTTTTGATATCATCTTTTTCTGGGTGGCTAGAATGACGATGATGGCAGGACATTTTACTGAAAAGATGCCTTTTGATACTGTTTACATTCACGGTTTGGTGTTGGATGAAAACGGTCAAAAAATGTCTAAGAGTAAAAACAACGGTATCGATCCACTGCTGTTGATTGGCAAGTACGGTACTGATGCTTTGCGCTACACTTTGGTTAAGGAAGTGGTTGGTGCCGGTCAAAATATTCGCATGGAGTACGATCGCAAAACTGATGAATCGAAATCAGTGGAAGCTTCCCGGAACTTCACGAATAAGTTGTGGAATGCGGCCAGGTTTGTGATGATGAATTTGGAGGGACAGACTCCGCAACAGTTGGGAAGTCCTTCTGTGGGAGGTGGTTTGGAATTGTGCGATCGCTGGATTCTTTCTCGTTACAATCAAGTTGTGCAAGAAAGTCGCAATTGTTTGGAAAATTACGGTTTGGGGGAAGCGGCGAAGGGACTTTACGAGTTTATCTGGGGCGATTTCTGTGACTGGTATATTGAGTTAGTCAAGTCTCGCTTGCAACAGGATGCTGAACCAAATTCTAAGAAAGTGGCACAGCAAACTTTTGCTTTTGTCTTGGAAGGGATTTTGAAACTACTACATCCTTTTATGCCACACATTACTGAGGAAATCTGGCACACTCTGACTCAAACAGGTGATGGTGAATGTTTGGCTTTGCAAGCTTATCCTGAAGCTGATATCTCGCTAATTGATGCTGAATTAGAACAGCAGTTTGAGTTGTTGTTCGGTACAATTCGCACTATTCGCAATTTGCGGGCAGATTCTGATATCAAACCCAGTGTGAAGGTGACGGCGATTTTGCAAAGCGAAAGCGAGAAAGAACGTCTAATCCTCTCAGATGGAGGCGTTTACATTCAGGATTTGGCAAAAGTCGAGAATCTGACCGTAACTGCTAGTTTGGATGCAGATTTGGGACAGACAATTGCTGGGGTTGTCGGTACTGTGCAAGTATTGATTCCTCTGGCTGGGGTGGTCGATTTGGCAGCTTTGCGTGCTAAATTAGAGAAGAAGTTGAGCAAGGTGGAAGCTGAAATTAAGCATACTGCGGCGCGTTTGACTAATCAGAAGTTTGTGGATAAGGCTACTCCTGATGTGGTTCAGGGGGCGAGAGATGCTTTGGCGGAAGCCGAAAAACAAGCGGAGATTTTGCGCGATCGGCTAAAGTTGTTTTAAGGAGTCATTAGTCAGTAGTCAGCAGTCATTAGTCGCGCATTGGGCGAGAAACCCGGTTTCTACGAGATTTTTTGTTTGGTCACGAGAAATCTAGAACAAAACCGGGTTTCACCAGGTTATTGCCATTCTTGTTTATGGTGAAGCCTTGCGTCATAAAAAACATCCCACAATCCTGTAGGGGCGGGTTCACAAACCATCTATGAAATTCACAAATAATCTCATAAACCCGCCCTCCTCAGCCATAAATTCATCGTACATTTTTATTGTTGGTGGGCGGGGGCGGGTTTATAATATTATTCATTTTTACCGTAAATGGTTGGCGAACCCGCCCCTACAAATTTGGTTTCAATAATATAACAACTTGTCCTAATATTACCAATTACGAATCCGCAACTATCAATTACCAATTACCAATAACCAATTACCCTCATGTTATATTTAGCCCAAGTACACTATCAGGAAAATTTAGGCGAGATAAGTCTGCAATTGCTGGCTTGCCAAAATTCTGATGATACTTGGGCTATTCTTAGTGAAGAAAGTTTCTTGACATTACAGAAAGCTTCTGATCAACATCCAATTAACTCTGCAACTAATGTTTTAAATGAAGGGATTTTAGTATTAGCAGATATTGGCGAAAATAACCAGGTTTTAAATATTCAAGCAGCTACAAACTGGGTACTACAATTAGTTGAAAAATATTTAACAACAGGCTTTACCCCCGATTTTTTGCAGCAAGAAGCCCAGAAAGCAGAAGATTGGCGGCAATCTCTCACTTTGCAGAGTCAAGAATTGTCTCGCCGCTTGATTGAAGTTGAAGCCCGCCGAGAACAAATTCAAAATTTAGAAGCAAAACTCCAGCAGGAAAAGCAATTGTTGGAAAGTTCGATCGCCCAATTGCAAATTCCGCCAGCTACACCACCACTTTGACTCCAATTAACACACCAAAGGTAGGGAAACGCCATTACCGCGTCCCCACAAACCTAATATGCAATTTGCTGGACATCATATAATTTGTAACTTGACAAATACCCCTTACCCGTTGCCCAATCGCCAGCAAAATTGCCCGCGGCTAAAGCACTTTTGACTTCATCCAAGCGGCGGGGAGACACAGCAGTTTCTGAGAATTGCGAACGTAAGCCCGCTTCTGGAAAACATCGTAGTGATTGTGTTCGATCGCATTTAAGATCCTGCTGTAGAGCATTGTAGCCGCCCAAACTGTCCAGCGGATATCGGGACTGAGCACTTTAATTCCCGGTTCGGCGCTGGCGTATAATTTGCGAGCTCGCTGAATTTGAAACCGCATCAATTCCCGCCAGCGGTTGTCAATTACACCGTTGAATAAATCTTCTTCGGTGTAGTTAAACAAGGCTAAGTCTTCTAAGGGAATGTAAATGCGGCCGCGGCGGGCGTCTTCTCCCACATCGCGCAGAATATTAGTCAACTGCTTGGCAATCCCGAGGGAGATGGCTTCTTCTTTGGGAATTCTATTCCCCCAGTGCCAATTCCAGTTAGCAGCGGAGCTCGATTCGCCTACACCCATGACAGACATCGACATCAGCCCTACAGTACCCGCTACTCGATAACAGTAAAGATTGAGTTCTTCAAAAGTTTCGTAGCGGCTACGGTACAAGTCCATTTGCTGGCCCGCAATCATCTCTCGAAACGGCCCAATGTCGATCGGGAAACGAGACAGCGTATCCACCAACGCTACGTCGTAGTCGTCGTGAGGATGGCCGGCAAACACAGATTCTAGCCGTTTTTCCCACAGATTGAGGGTTTCAGGGGTCGTTGCCTCAGAACCCGGCCCGTCTACGAGTTCGTCGGTGCGGCGGCACCAGACGTAAATCGCCCAAATCGCCCGACGCTTGGCTTCGGGCATGAGTTGAGTGCCTAAATAAAAATTTTTGGCATAACTCGCCGTGACTTGGCGGCACAGTTCGTAAGAGTCATCCACAGAAGCCAGAGTTCTCATGCACTGGAGTTTTGACAGTTGCAGCATCCGAGAATAAGAAATTTAAAGATTAGAACTGATTTTCCCCCGTTTAGAAAACGGGAGATTCTTTTACGTCTTTATGAAAAATTCTTAATTTTTCATTTGTTATTGGCCGTCGAAATAGCCTGCGCTGTCAGCTTACCAGAAAGCACGGCACCTTCCATACTCGCAAGATAACGCTGCATCGTATAATCCCCCGTTAGATAGAAATTGCTAATGGGAGTTGTTTGTGTGGGACGGCACTGCTGGCGTCCGGGAGTGGCTTTGTAGACGGAACGTGGGGTTTTGACTACGTGATATTTGAGCAGTTTGGCTGGTTCTGGGATTTGATCGGGAAAGAGTTTTTCTAACTCGACCATTGTGGCTGCGACGATATCTTCGTCTGATTTGCCTATCCAGTCTTTTGCCGGTGCTAAAACCAGTTCCAGCATTGATTTGTCTGGGTTGGCATATTCGCGGCAGGTGTTGCTCATGTCGGCGTAGACGCTCAGCAGGGGCGATCGCGAGAACAGCAAATGGTCGATGTCAGTTAATTTGCGATCGAACCACAAGTGTACATTAATGACGGGTACTCCCTCCAAGCCTTCGAGCTGTTTGAAATAATCCATTTCGCCCCAAGGTTTCGGCATCATCAGCTTCAGCGGGTCAACCGGCATCGCGGAAACGTAAATATCGGCCGTCAGAATTTCTGACTCAGCCCCTTTTACACCCCGAATCTGGAACCCGCGCACCGTGTTGTCATCGTTGAGCAAAAACTCCTCGATGGGTGCATTCAGCCGTACTTCACCGCCGCGCTCAGTTATGTAGTCTACCATCGGCTGGCACAACCTCTCTGTGGGGGAACCGTCTAAAAAGGCCATTTTCGAGCCGTTTTTCTCTTGCAAGAAGCGGTTGAGGGCTGTCAGCAGTATGGTTGCAGATATTTCGTGGGGGTCAATGAAGTTGAGCGCCTTGGACATGGCGATGAATACTTCTTTTTCGACTCTGGGGGGGACGTTTTGCTTTTTGAGCCAGTCGGAAAACGAGTATTTGTCCATTGCTTCGACATAGTTTTGACCCTGAAGCATCGCCGGAATCAAACCGATGCCAAAGCGGATTTTTTCGGGCCAGGTGAGCATATCGTTGTTGCTCAGGATGGCTGCGACGCCGTTGAAGGGGGCGGGAAGGTCGGGAAAGTCAAAGCGGGAATAGGTTCCGGGGGTTTCCGGCTGATTGAAAATCATGCTGTGCTGTTTCCATTGCAGCCTGTCTTCGATGTCAAGTTCTTTGAATAGTTGGAGCATATTCGGGTATGCGCCGAAGAAGATGTGGAGGCCGGTTTCATACCAGTCGCCGTCTGCATCTTTCCAGGCGGCTACTTTGCCGCCGAGTACGTCTCGACTTTCTAGGACTATGGGGGTGTGGCCCGCGTCGGTAAGATATTTTGCGCAGGAAAGTCCTGCTAAGCCTGCTCCGGCGATCGCAACTCGCATTTGATACTACTTGGCCTCTGTGTTCGCTTCGGTTTAATTATACTTTACAACTCGTTACATTTTTTTGGGAAATCTGTAGGGACACGGCAGTGCTTGGAGGTGTCGGCTTAGCCCGAAAGTCCGCCAGGGACTTTCAGTCCCTGTCTCATAGCGCAAGTCCTCTGAAAGAGGACTGAAGAATACATTAGTCCTCTTTCAGAGGACTTTTGCTTTGAGGCAGGGGTTTAAACCCCTGCCGGACTAAGCGAACTGCGGGCAATATCGTTATTCAGCATTCAGCGATGTCCTGTTTTAAAAGACGCAATACTTCAGTATTAACGGAAATTTAGCAATTATTGCTATCATAAATTAAGAGCAAATTTTGAGAAATTGCTTAAATTTATGGTACAAACAATTCAAGCTAGAAATATTGCACTGAACGATTGGGAAACCCAATTAAAAATTGAGTGGGTTGAGGATGACCAATTATTTCGCGATTGGCAAGATGATTGAGCAGAAATCAATGATGCTGAAAAACAGCGGCTGGACAGAGTGAAGGCAAGTTACAGGAAAGCGATCGCACTCTTCTGTGAGGGCGATCGCTCAGAGACGCGGTTGTACTTCGTTTAAATAAAAAATCAACAATCAGCTAATTAGAATCCCCAGTTTTAATTAGACAATTGTTCGCAGTGCCGCTAGCCCCCCAAGGTGTAGTGGGTAAAAATAATAGAAAAATCTTTTTTCTAGATGCGTTGGTTTTTGGTCTTTAGAGGTATCGTAGTATGCCAGAACTAGCGGCGCGAATATGGCGAAAATTTGAATCTCGCTGTTGCAACTAATTGCATATCCGATATTTGCTATAGTCCAGCGGAACCACCAAAGGCGAGATCCTTCTCCTTTCCACCTAATCATCAATAGCGGGCAAGCCACTGCATACCAGCCGTAACTCACTCCTAAAATTTGAGCAGTTACTAGACCTGTGCATAAAACTGCAATTTTGCGATCGAAGCGTCGGATATAGCTCAAAGTTAGTGCTGCTACGGCAAAGCTAAACATGATGTTTAACTGTAAATTGCCAAAAAGTAACATATGAGGTATTTGAGAAATTACCCCAAATAATATCAGTCGAGTAATTAGAGGATTTTTGTCCCCCGGTCGTTTCCAATTTTGAGCAAACACCCAACTAAACAACGGAAAACTGAGGCGGCCGACGATACGCATGGGCTCTGCTTCAAGCATAAATCCGATGTGGTCTATTAGCATTAGAACGGCGGCCAACCATTTAATTTGATTTTGATTCATACAATTTATCCTCAAATTATGTTATTAAAACTTCGTTCATTGTACTAATTACTAAATACTTGTTTAAGTTTTAGAGAAAATATATACCTATTTTCGCTTTTTCTGTATTTTTGATAGGCTATAAAGAGCAGTTTCTGGAGGGTTTTTTAAAGATAGATATTTTGTATTTTATCTATCATTTCTGAAAATAGGATTGGTTTTTATTAAAATCCTCAGTACAATTAAATCGACTGTACCCATAATCTATCCTTAAAGCAACACCTAAATTAAAGAGAGGTTGTCCTCTTTAATTTAGGTGTTTAAAAAAATACACGTACAAACACTGTTGTGTACTCCTTAAGGCAGATTTACATTAAATTTATTGATTCGGAGCAAATAATAATTGAGTTAATTTTACTGACATCGATCGCGACTACTACACCGACGACGATGCCTCCGCGGCCTCCGGTGACTGCTCCATCCAGAATTACTGGAGTGAAGAGGGAACAGGCGCTGGCGGTAATTTTTTGTTCGGTACAGGTGCGGTAGAGGGAACAGGCGCTGGTGGTAATTTTTGGCTCGGTACAGGTAAGGAAGTTGGTTGGGGTTGGGGTTGAGGCAGACCGGGAACACGGATATATCTCCAATTACCAGTAAAAAATAGGTACATAACACCAGCAAGCACGACACCGCTAACAACAGCAGCAGTAATTTTCCAAACACTGTAGGGACGCTCGCCTTGAACTTCAGCGGTGCGTGCATTAACCATTACTTGATATCGTTGGTTTTGATAACGATAGGCACACAGCCACACAGGTAGCAAAATATGCTTAAAAGTGATCGCATTGTAATCAGTGGAAATGCTGTGAACTCGCTGCTCGTCGCCACCAATATTCCTGCAAACATCCGAGTGAATAGTACCGGCCATGACATTTTTAGCAGATTCAAATCCTTGAGTGAGAGAAACTTGCGATCGCTGCGCTTCAAACCCTGCTAAATAAGATGAATTGTAAGCGCGCAGCGACTCCTTGAGATGCCAAGGTTCTAAGGCATCCAGACGCGGGCGATCGACTGAAGTTGTAGCCGGAATCAGAATATCATCAAAAGGGCGATCGACTCTGCCAGAAGCAGGCCACCACCTGGTATGCTGCACTTGCCGAGTTTTAGTTTCAGTTTCGCCCTGCGAGTTTGTTTCCGTATAAGTTTCAGTCACGTAGTAGTGTTCTCCGCGAGAACCCTGATAGTAACTAACGGTATAAGTGTCGTAAGTCCAAAACGGCAAATAAACCCCTTGAATTTTCTCCTGTTGCGCTAGGGATTTCAAAGCAGAAGGAGCAAACCAGCGGTTGCTTAGCCACTTCTGAATGCTTTCTCTGGCCTGTTTATCCGTAACTTCAAAAGGAACAATTCCCTCTGGATGCACGCTAGGGCTAGCCTTTGCAGGTTGCGTCACAATTGGCGAAGCACAAAAGGGACATTTACCCGCTACTTTCGGCGGTTCAAAAGTAACACTTGCTCCGCAATCATTGCATTTTACTTCAACGGCTGTTGTTGATAAAGTTGTCAGCGTTGTGCGATCGACTTGGAGATATTGTTCGTAAGAGTTCTCCTTTACCTCTTCAGCAGTTTGGGGAATTGCATCTTCCCAGCCGCAGTAAGCACACTTGAGCTTTCCTGCTTGGGGGTTGAACTCTAAATAAGCCCCGCAGCTAGGACAAGGAAAACGTTTAACAGCAGGTTCAGAAGTATTCATAATGGTTAATTGGTGATGTAATTGCTAATTGGTAATCGGGAAACCATACCAATTACCAATTACCAATTAACTAAATATGCAAAATTTTAGGCGGCGGCTGGCGGGGGAGGCGGCGGTACTGTCGCCAACAAAGATGCTAATTCCGGCACTTGCGATGCTAACTTCCAGCCGTCAAAACCCGCACGCCACACCATTACCTGATGTGTCAAACCATTTTGCACAAGTTGATGCAATTCAAAAGGGCCTACTTGTTGACCGTTTTGGGCAATATACCACTGAGTTTGTATTGGTGGGGGAGGTGGCGGCGGAGTCTGCGATGCTGGCGGCTGCATCATATTTGTCATTTGCTGACCTAGTGCCATTCCCATGCCCAATTCTAATCCTTGATTGCCGCCGCTGGGGTTATTTGCTGATGCTTCTATGGCGTTAGCAGCTTGATATTGGGTATATTGCTGCATATTTCCCAGAAGTCCGATTGAGGCTCGTTTGTCCAGTGCTGCTTCAACTTCTGGAGGCATCGAAATATTTTCAATTAATAGCTGAGTTAACTCTAACCCAAACTGCTGGATACTTGGCTGTATGGCAACTCGCACCTGTTCGCCCATGTGGGTGTAGTTGGCTGCAAAGTCCAGCAGGGGAACGCGGGAACTGCCAACCCAATTGGCAAAGGCACTGACTATTGTATTGCGGAGTTGATCGGTGATTTCATCTACTTGAAATAGTCCGTCAGTGCTGATTAGTTGTTTTAAGAGTTGTTCTGGATGGGAAACTTTAATGTTGTAGGTGCCAAAAGCCCGCATTCGCACTGGGCCGAGTTCTGGATCGCGGATAATTACAGGGTTAGAGGTTCCCCATCTCAGGTTCGTAAATATTTTGGTGTTAAAAAAGTAGACTTCTGCTTTAAAGGGAGAGTTGAAACCGTAGGGCCAACCTTTTAAGGTGCTAAGAACGGGTAAGTTGCGGGTGTACAGTTCGTGCATTCCCGGATTGAAGACATCGGCAACTTGGCCTTCGCTGACAAAGACTGCTATTTGTCCGGGTCGTACAGTTAGTTTAGCACCTTGTTTAATTTCGTTTTGGTGACGCTCAAATCGATAGGCAATGGTGTCGCTGGTATTGTCCAACCATTCGATGATATCGACAAATTCGCCGCGAATCTTGTCAAAGAGTCCCATAGATTTATTTGGGGTTGTTGTTTGATTTTAGCTTCAAGAGGAGCGATCGATGTTCCCGATCGCCATTGTAAAGTTTTTAGGCGCGATCGCTGGGGATGGGCGCGCTCGCCTGCTGCATAGTTACCATCTGGATGAATGCTTTGGAAGACGGGAGTAATTGAATCGGTTAACAGAATGCTTTGGGGATGTTCTTGAAAGTTTTTCACAAAAGTACCGTGGGATTCGGGTAGATGAGTGTGGTCGGGCCAGCCTGTAGGGTTGTTTTCTACATCTAAGGTGAATTTCATAGTTTTATTTGGATTGCAGGTGTTTTTGAGATGGAGAGCAATCGAGCTTTTAATTTAAATTATAACTCATGTAAAATGTTTAATTACTAACTAACTATAGCTCCGTTAGCTATTCAAGTCTGTACTGAAAATTACTCCCGATCAATTCTCTGATTCACCCATTTAATCGCCTGTCATCAATTGTTTGAATTATGAATTTCTTCAAATTAATATTATCCTCTGATAACAACCATTCCGATCGCCATTCGTTCGGATGGATTTTGCCGTATTTTTCGGGTAAGGTGACGCCGTGATAAGCATAGAGGCTGTATCCGTCAGCAAATTGAATGGCGGGCCCTCCTTCGGCGTGGAGGCGGTGTTGACTGTCGAAGGAGAGGATGCGGGGGCGATCGCACACAATACAAGTCTTTTCAAAAGGATAAATCCACCCACAGTTGGCAACTAGCAACTGAAATGCTCTCCATTTAACTGGATCGCGATCGCCGTTTAATACTGAAATATAGAAATCACTTAACGCGCCGCGAGATATCGATGCAAAAAAAAATTTATTGATGTCATTGTGTTGGTGTCTGGCAAACCTATCGAATTTACGCCATCTTTCGTGCCATGTATAAATTCCGGTGATTTGCCTGCGAAAATTGATACAGCTTTCTAAACTGCCAAATGCTGACCACAGCAGCAGGTTAAAATAGTCTACCAATTCTCTTAGAATATATACCTCTGTATTCAGCAGAGAAAAAAAAACTCCTCTTTTCTGGTCACTATTTGAGTCAGCATTTTGTAGGTCAGATCGTGGCCTAAAACTGCGGTTATTTCCTGTTTGATATTTCTCCCACATGGAGATTTTTGGCAGGTTTCAAAAATTGGGATAAAGATGCGATCGAAAGCTGCACGGGGGCTATCACAGATTATGATCTGCGGCTCTTTATAGCCGAGGGCTGCATAGGCACATCTTACTGATTGTGTGGCTTTTTTGCGGTCTATCGGCTCAGTGGAGAGTGCAAGTTTTCGCCATTTTTCTCGATAAACTGGAATCAGGGCTTTTTGTTGCGGGGTCAGTTGTTCGATCATCGTTTTCCTCTAAGTCGGCCAACAATATTTCTCAAGAAGTAATCCTGTCTGCACCGACGCGCGATCGTACTTTAATACTTTGCATAACTCTGGCCTCCTTAAGTTTGTGTGGTATCTCATAGATTTCGCACCCGAACCCGGTTTAATCCAAAACCAATTAATCGCGCTGGAATATTTCGCAAAATTGGTAACTGCAACAAAAGTGGCGGTGTAAACGGTCGATTTGTATCTAATGCGCCTTTAATAATTCGCTCCTGTACAAACGACTGGAATGCTTGAATGATGCGTGTGGGCAACTCCCGCTGTCGCTGCACTTCTGCCAAATCCCACAGATGCACGCCATCGTTTTTCAGGGGGGCGCTGAGTACATTGGCCGCCACGACAGCATCTTGAATAGCATAGTTAATTCCCACACCCCCTACGGGCGACATGACGTGAGCGGCATCCCCAATTAAGAGCAAACCGGGACGATACCAGCGGGGAAGGCGACTCGATTCAACGGACAGAAAAGAAATTTGCGACCAATCTTTTAGTTGCTCGACCCTATGTGCAAATTCTGGTGCTAATTCAGCAACAGATTTTTGCAAAGCTTCTATTCCTGACTCGCGCAATTTCTGATAGCTGCCTTTCAGAATAATGTAACCGAGTTGCCAATAATCCAAGCGGTCAATCATGACTAATAAATGACCTCCAACAGCTCGACCTCCTACCCCGAGCTCTTGGACATCATGGGCACTGCGCGGCAAACGAAACCAAAGGACATCCATCGGCGGGGAAGTTTTAATCGGTTCAAAACCTGCTAATTGGCGCAGGCGGGAAAAGCGACCGTCTGCACCGACAGTGAGGGTCGATCGCACTTCATGCCATCCCCCGCGTCCCCGGTATCGAATTCCGCACACAACCCCATTTTCTACGATCGTTTCTTGTGCATTAGCTCCCATTACTAGCTGAAAACTGGGGTAGCGCTGCGCTTCGGCAGTGATGAATTCGAGAAACTTGACTTGCGGAAGAATAGTGATGTAAGGATACTTGGTTTTGAGACTGGACAAATCTACGAGTGTGGCGGTATTTCCAGCAGCTTGGATGGTGAGTTGGCGCATTTTTGTATGGGGCAATTCCAGCAATTTTTCGGCTATTCCCAATTGCTCCATAATTTCCATTACTGACGGATGCAGCGTATCGCCGCGAAATTCTCGATCGAAATCTTTGTGTAGTTCTAGCAGGATGACTGGAATGTTTTGCCTCGCTAAAAGTAATGCTAAAACAGCACCTGCAGGCCCACCTCCCACAATGCAGCAGTTGGTATGCTGCACGTCAACGATCGAGTGTTCTTGAGAGGATTCTGAATTTTGAACAGAGTTGACAGTCATATTTTTATGTTCCTGTTTGCTCAACAATCCTGCTCGCTGTTTTTAGTTTAGCAAAAGGCAGTAGTTAATCAATTCTCAACTTTTTTTGCTGTCAAAAGATGGACATACACGGCTTTCCCACGTTGACACTCCTACTCCTCAAGCCGATCGCCAATCCACCAGCGGATCGCACCCAGCCAACCGCAGCCGCTTGACCAAAGTGAGGCAATCCCCCCGCAGCCCCCGCTTCTCGACGCGGTACAATAAATGCAATCATACTTAACGCTTATATTGAAAAGGCTACACACAACGCCACAGGAGACAACTGACGCATGGGTAAAGTAGTTGGCATTGACCTCGGAACAACAAACTCAGTAGTAGCCGTCATGGAAGGCGGCAAACCGGTTGTGATTGCCAATGCAGAAGGGATGCGGACAACTCCCTCGGTAGTCGCTTTCACAAAGGAAGGAGAACGCCTGGTGGGACAGATGGCCAGACGCCAGACTGTTCTCAACCCGCAAAACACCTTTTACGCCGTCAAGCGGTACATCGGACGCAAATATACCGAACTGACTCCAGAATCAAAGCGCGTCCCTTACACAACTCGCCGCGACGAAAACGGCAACATCAAAATCAAGTGTCCCCGCCTGAAAAAAGATTTTGCCCCAGAGGAAATTTCGGCGATGGTGTTGCGGAAACTGGCCGATGAAGCCAGCCGCTATCTGGGACAAGAGGTAACGGGGGCTGTAATTACTGTTCCCGCTTATTTCAACGACTCGCAGCGACAGGCGACGCGCGATGCGGGACGAATTGCCGGACTTGATGTCAAGCGGATTTTAAATGAGCCGACGGCGGCTTCTTTGGCTTACGGTTTGGAGAGGCGAGAAAGTCAAACTATTTTAGTGTTTGATTTGGGCGGCGGTACTTTTGATGTGTCGATTTTAGACGTAGGAGACGGAGTATTTGAAGTTAAAGCAACTAGCGGCGACACTCAATTAGGTGGCAATGATTTTGACTCTAAAATTGTTGACTGGTTGGCAGAACAATTCTTAGAAAAAGAAGGAATTGATTTGCGTCGCAACCGCCAAGCTTTGCAGCGCTTGATCGAAGCGGCCGAAAAAGCCAAGATTGAACTGTCGGGAGTCGGTGTCACGGAGATTAATTTGCCGTTTATCGATGCGAATGAAGATGGGCCTTTGCATCTGGAAACGCGGCTGACTCGCGGTCAATTTGAGGGGCTGTGCACAGATTTGGTGCAGCGGCTGCGGCGTCCGGTGAAACAAGCTTTGGCTGATGCAAGTTTGAGTCCTTCTCGCATTGATGAAGTTGTGCTAGTCGGCGGTTCGACTCGCATTCCTTTGGTGCAGGAAGTTGTTCGCAACTTGATCGATCGAGAGCCGAATCAAAATGTGAATCCCGATGAAGTTGTGGCGGTGGGTGCGGCAATTCAAGCGGGTATTTTGGGTGGGGATGTCCGTGATGTGCTGCTGTTGGATGTGACGCCGCTGTCGCTGGGTTTGGAAACTATCGGCGGGGTGATGAAAAAATTGATTCCTCGCAATACTACTATTCCCGTCAGGCGATCGGACATTTTTTCCACTGCTGAAAACAATCAAACTGTGGTAGAAATTCACGTGATCCAAGGGGAACGGGAATTAGGCAGAGATAATAAGTCTTTGGGACGGTTTAAATTAACTGGAATTCCACCGGCACCGCGAGGGATTCCGCAGGTGCAAGTAGCTTTTGATATTGACGCTAACGGGATGCTGTTGGTGACTGCTTTGGACAAAACTACCGGCAGGGAACAAAGCATTACTGTGCAAGGTGCTTCGACGCTGACTCAGCAGGAAGTGAATCAAATGATTCGCGATGCGGAACAGTTTGCTCAAGCTGATAAGTTGCAGCGGGAAAAGGTAGAAAAACGCAATCGCGCTGAAGCTTTAGCTTATCAAGCTGAGCGGCAGTTGCGAGAAGTTGCGCTCGATCGGGGAATGCAGTTTGCTCAAAGAAGCCGCCAGCGAATTGAAACTTTAATTCGCGAATTGCGAGACAGTTTGGAACGCAATGATGAGCGGGGAGTTGACCAAGTTGGTTCGGATTTGCAGGATGCTCTTTACGATTTGAGCCGGGAAGTTTCCGCGTTTGCGATGGATGACGACGATGACGATTTCTTTGAGTCGGTGAAGCGGACTTTTACGGGCGACGGTACCAAGCGGCGCAGCGATGACAGCAGCTATTATACCAATCCTAAGCCGTACAGGCGATCGACTGTCGATCCAATTCCCGATCGCCCATACGATCGATCCTATGATCGCACCGGCGATCGTATGGGCGATCGCATGGGCGATCGCATGGGCGATCGTATGGGCGATCGCATGGGCGATCGTATGGGCGATCGTAGAAGCAGTGCTAATCGCCCCACTCGCCCTTATCAAAATCAAAGCGACGATTGGGATGATGACGACGATTGGCTGTAATTGAAGGAAGAAGGAAGAAGGAAGAGGGAAGAAGGAAGAGGGAAGAAGGAAGAAGGAAAATAGCGGATTTTCAGCAGAGAATGTGTGACGGCTCTTTTCCTAATTCTTCTGGGTTCCTTTCTTTCTCCTCTCCTACACTAGACTTCTTTGAATTAGATAAAGATTACTATGATAACTAAGGAGAAAATTATGTTGTATGACCCATAGAGAACAATACATCTGGCAGCGGGGTATTTATCTTTGTCAACTTTGCTACGAATTAACTAAATCTTTTCATTCCTCGGAAATTTATGGTATTACCAGTCAAATTCGCCGTGCATCTGTATCAGTACCAGCTAACATTGCGGAGGGATATGGGCGAGTTACTAGACAAGAGTATATTCGATATTTGCGAATAGCTCTCGGTTCGCTCAGAGAACTGGATACTCATCTAGTGATTTCTGAAAGAGTAGGGTTAGCAGCACCCGAAAAAATCTCACCAGTTATCAAAGAAGCAGATGAACTCACACGATTAATTGTCAGTACAATCAACAAACTACAAGAATAAAACCTCATCCTTCATCCCTCTTCCCTCATCCTTCTTCCTTCTTTCCTCTTCCCTCATCCTTCTTCCTTCTTCCTTCATCCCTCTTCCCTCATCCTTCTTCCTTCTTCCTTCTTCCTTCTTCCTTCTCAAACTATGCAGAATTTTCGCAATTACTATCTAATTTTGGGAGTGCCCAAAGATGCCACGGCTGATGAGATAAAAAAAGCCTATCGACGGCTAGCCAGACAGTTGCACCCTGACGTAAATCCAGGTGATAAATCTGCTGAAGATAGGTTTAAGGATATTAATGAAGCTTATGATATTCTTTCCGATATCGACAAGCGGGCTCAATACGATCAGTTTAGTAAATTCTGGAAACAAAAGGGATTTCAAGGAAAGCAAGGGGTGCGGCTTCCCAATTTCAAAACTTGGGGAAACAGTAAAACTACCCGCAAAAAACCGGCCGAGGATGTCGATTTTAGTGATTACTCGGATTTTAATAAATTTCTCGACCAAGTGCTCGGAAGACGCCGGGAAGTGAGGATGGCGACAGCGAATGATACAGCGGGAGTAGCCTCCTCTGAACCGTGGAGTACGGCTTCTAAGAAAACGAGTTATGTTGCTAATTCTCGCCCACCTAGAAGGGATTTCGACGATCGCGAAATGCGACGAGAAACAGACGATCGCGAAATGCGACGGGAAACAGACGATCGCGAAATGCGACGGGAAACAGTTGATCGAGAAATGCGACGGGAGATAGTCGATCGCGAAATCAGAAGGGATATAGCCGATCGCGAAATGCGACGGGAAATTAGAGAAACAGTCGATCGCGAAACGAGAAGAGACATTGAGGCCAGGCTAACTCTACCTTTGGAAAGGGCTTATTCGGGCGGTACCGAGCGAATTCGTCTGGAAGATGGGCGAGCGATCGAGGTAAATCTGCCACCTGCTATGGTATCAGGCCAGCGAATTCGCTTGCGAAATCAAGGTATTGGCGGCGGAGATTTATATTTGAAAATCACGGTTTCTCTCCATCCATTTTTTCGATTGGAAATGTCGGATGTTTGCTGCGAATTGCCACTGACTCCCAGCGAAGCGGTGTTAGGCGGAGATATTGAAGTACCGACGCTGGACGGCTTGGTAAAGATGAAATTGCCACCGGGAGTAACGTCTGGAAAGCGGTTGCGGCTGGCTAACAAGGGATATCCAACAGGAAATGGCGATCGGGGCGATCAGCTAGTAGAAATTCAGGTGTTAATTCCCAAAGAAATTAGTGAAGAGGAACGGGAATTATACGAAAAGTTGCGGCAGGTTGAGTCTTTTAAACCGCGTCAAGATTTGTCGGTTTAATGTAAGGTGCGCGATGCACACCGGAGACCTTGTTGGTATAATGTAATAGGGTGCGCCTCCCGCACCTGAAGCCTTAACTATTACAAATTTACCCATTACCTATATGTTCACATTTATCAATCCTAAGACGGATTTTGCCTTCAAAAAAATCTTCGGTTCTGAAAATAGCAAAGACATTCTAATTAGTTTTTTGAATGCTTTGCTGTATGACAGTCAGCCCACCATCGAAAGTTTACAAATTTTCGATCCTTATTCAGCTCCGCGAATTCGAGGTCTCAAGGATACTTACTTAGATGTGAAAGCTAAGTTAAATGACGGCACATCAGTAATTATCGAGATGCAGGTTTTGAACGTAGAGGCTTTTGAAAAGCGGATTTTGTACAATGCAGCTAAAGCTTATTCCACGCAATTAGAAACAGCAGAACAATATGTACTGTTGAATCCAGTGATTGCTTTGACAATTACTGATTTTGAAATGTTCGAGGATTTCAGTAAAGTAATTTCGCGGTTTGTTCTTAAGGAAAGAGAGTTCTTGAGTGACTATCTGAGTTACGATATTGAATTGGTATTTGTCGAGTTACCTAAGTTCAAAAAAGGTCTGAATGAGTTAGAAACCTTGACGGACAAGTGGCTTTATTTCCTCAAAACAGCTAGAGATTTAAATGCAGTACCTGAGACAATGGAAGCTGTGCCAGAAATTAACAAAGCCTTTGCAATAGCAAGTAAAGCTAATTTAAATCGTGATGAGTTAGAGGATTTGGAAAGACAGGAAGTTTATATCCAAGATCGGCGAGGTGCAATCTCTAAAGCAGTGCGAATCGGAACAGAAAAAGGCAGAAAAGAAGGCAGAGAAGAAGGCAGAGAAGAAGGAATCAAAACAGGACAAATAGCACTAATTATTCGTCTGTTGGAACGTCGTGTAGGTGCTGTCACTCCCGAAGTTCAAACTCAAATCGGGGAATTGTCGATCGACCAATTGGAAAACTTAGGAGAAGCCTTGTTAAATTTTAACGACATATCAGATTTAACAGCTTGGCTGCAAACACAAGATTTACCCGCCCAATAGCCGATCGCACTTTCAGCAATCCTGAATCGCATAAGTAAAATTACTGTTGTGATTATTCCTGAACTAGCAGAGAATTAACAATAAGGTAATTTTCCCACAATCAGGAGCAGTCTGCAGCGATGACTCAAATGCCCCCTCAATGCAACAATCTGCAAGAGCAAGTTGATTCTTTAGTGCAACTGCTGCGTCAGGAATCTTCTTTGCGACAACAAGATATCACGGCGGTACAAGCTTCTCTGAAAAAGGCAATTTCTCCTGAGTTTGAAATTGTGTTTGCTGGCGCTTTCAGTGCGGGAAAATCGATGCTGATTAATGCTTTGCTGGAGCGGGAATTGCTCTACAGTGCTGAAGGACACGCGACAGGTACGGAATGTTATATCGCCTTTGCTGAGCCGGAACAAGAGCGCGTTGTTCTAACTTTTTTGAGCGAGTTTGAGATTAGCCAGCAAGCTTCTGTGCTTTGCCATCAGTTAGGTTTAACTACTGAACTTAATATTAATCAAACAGATGTAGTGTCGCTGTTGTCTCAGGGATGTAACATAATTATTGAAACGGAAGGCGGCGAAAATAAATCCGAGGTAGCAAAAAAAGCTAAGGCTTTGATGCTGCTGTTAGAAGGTTTTGAGGCAAATCGCGATCGCATCCAAACTCTCGAAAACGCTACCTACTCGATGGAACAGTTTAACTTTTCCAATCTCAAGGAAGCTGCTAGTTATGCCCGTCGCGGTAGCAACAGTGCTGTACTCAAGCGAGTTGAATATTACTGTTATCATCCCTTGCTACAAGATGGCAATATTATTATCGATACGCCGGGAATTGATGCGCCGGTGCAACGGGATGCAGAATTGACTTATGATAAGATTGAAAGCCCGGATACTTCGGCGGTTGTCTGCGTTTTGAAAGCGGCTTCGTCTGGGGAAATGACGACGGAGGAAACCGAGTTGATGGAAAAAACACGGGGAAATCCGGGAATTCGCGATCGACTGTTTTACATTTTCAACCGCATCGACGAAACTTGGTACAAC
This sequence comes from Microcoleus sp. AT9b-C3, assembly GCF_036705485.1. Lineage (NCBI taxonomy): Bacteria > Bacillati > Cyanobacteriota > Cyanophyceae > Oscillatoriales > Microcoleaceae > Microcoleus > Microcoleus sp. AT9b-C3. Next base: position 30,806 of record NZ_JAUBUR010000044.1, read on the forward strand.
ACGCAACTGCGACAGCGCTTAGAAAATTTGATTAATTCTGACTTTCGCGATACTGCGAGAGTTTACAAAACTAGCGGATTGTTGGGATTTTACGGGAGTTTGATTCGAGGGACAACAGGGCGCGATCGCTTTGGTTTAAATACAATCTTTGCCAGCAGTCAAGGGGGAGTTTCTGGAGATGATAAATTAGATTCAGAGTTTCTCGGTAATAGTGAAGAAACACCGCAATTTGTCAGCGAGTTTAACCGATACTGTGCGAATTCGGGCAAGCTATCTCCGAGCAAATTTCGCATTTCAGTTAACAGCTACGAAACACCCAATGAAAACTACGTGCGGATTCTTGCAGAGCAAGGACAACCATTAATTGCTCAATTAATTCAAGATAGCGGTATCGAAGATTTTCGCACAGCCATCACCCGTTACCTCACAGAAGAAAAACGCCCGCAACTGTTCAAAAATTTAGCCGACGACTTGGAAGACTTGTGCATTCAACTGCGGAAACATTACCAAACAATTCAGCGGAATTTGGACAGCCAGCCCCGCGAAATTGAAGCAATGAAAGCACAGGAACTTTTGCGGCTAAATCAAGAATTGCAGCAAGTCGGACAGGATTTTCGGGAACATATCGCCGAAGAAGTCAATGAAATGATTATGAATAAATGCGATATTTTCGATACAGACTTTCGGCAACTGCAATCTCGCATGATCCGGCGCTTGGATGAATTGTTAGACGGATTTTCTGTTGAGGCGGCTTACGGACGCACTTTGCGGAATCATCCCCGCAATGCGACAGCACCTTTAATTGCTGTTTTAGTTGAGGCACTTTACTATTTAGCGAATCAGTTGGAAGATATTTTAGTAGAGGCTACTAAGTCACTGGTTGATAATTATTTCCAGTATTTGAAAGACAGTGTTCGCAAGTCGGAATACTATCGATTACTTTATCGGTTGTTGGGGAACGACGGGGGAATTGAACAGCAGTTAGAGGATTTATCAAAGCGGGTTTCTGATGCTTTGGTAAATGCGGCGGGCGTTGAGTGCGATCGCTACGTGCGAGAAAGTCCCCGTTTTTACGACGAAGGCACATTTTCGATTTATCAATTCCGGGAAACATTGCAGCAAACTTCCCAAGGTTTCGACTGCGAAAACATGGTGGACGCCCAACCGGCAATTCGGCAATTATTGCGGCTAGATTTCGAGCCGAAAGTATCTAGAACTATTCGGCAAACTTTCCGCCAAACTGTCAACCAAACCCTGAAAGAGCATTTGTTGCCGCTGGCCCAAAATCAAGCTGATGATATTTTGCAGAAATACAGTCAAGCCCGCGATTATTTAGAGCAAACTTTGGCACAGGAAGCGGAGGAGAAAATTGCCCGCAACCAGCGGCTGCAAGCTGAGAATGAAGAAAAGATCAAAGAGTACGATCGGGCGGTTTCTGGGATTAATAGTTGTTTGCAGGCGATGAAGTTGCACGAGCATTTGTTGCCTGTAATTGGACAAAATGATGGTGTTTCGGTGGATGGTGAATGATGATCGGAAATCCGGCGATTGGAAATCGCGGCTACAAAGACAAAACCCGCCGACGCGGGTTGAAGACATTCTCTTAGTCCGCGTCGGCGGACTTCGTTTGTGTAGACGCGAATTCTATTCGCGGGGATTCTTGCCAAAAATGAGGCAATACCCGATAATCGTTAATAGAGTATTTTGAAAAAATCAACAATCAATATGCAAGAACATATTTTTCTAGAAAATTACGGAAATGATGATGTTTTTTCCTTTCAATCAACGATATTTAAAGTAGGTAGGCTTAGAGAAATAATGAGCTCGTCAGTTGTTCCTCGGCTAGAATCTGCACTTCAGGAGTTATGTAAGACTCCAGGATTGCAAATAAATACCAGTCAATATAATCCGCAGAGTAGAAATAGCTGGCAACAACAATGGTTTCGCGACGGGATAAACTGTGAAGCCTTAAAAATTGGGGCTCAAGGCTGGCAAAAAGGTAAAGTTAAAATCAGAGTCATTCTGGAATTTTGCCCAGACGAACCAGAAGTTGAAGAAACACCAGAAAACAACGAGTCAGAAACTAGCCTACCAGAATCCCCCCTTGATGATTTGCGCCGCCAACTTCTCAATCAAGAAAACTCGCCCAGCTAATCCATCAAACATCTGCGTTCATTCGCGTTCATCTGCGGTTAAAATACATCATGACTAAAACCCCTAGAATCCCCATTCCACCAGAAGTCAGAAAATACGTATTTACTCGCAATAAATACCAGTGCCAAAGCTGCGGCCAAACCAAACTAGAAACCCAACTGTCGATCGATCATATCATCCCCCTAGCGCGCGGCGGCAGCAACGACATCAGCAACTTGCAAACCCTCTGCGGCACCTGCAACCAAAAGAAAACAGACAAACTAGACCCGCGCTTCAGGCGACACTTTGACCTTTGATATTTAACAGTATAATAAAATCAGCAATTTAAGCTTGAAATTGCTAACCTCTGTTCGATCGCACTTTTAATCCCTAGCTTGGATAACTGCAATGCTGACAAAAACAGTTGACGTGCAAGAAGCACAGACAAATTTAAAAGAGTTATTATCTCTAGCACTTAAAGGCATAGAGGTTGTTCTCACAGAAGGCGGCATTCCCCTTGTCCGTTTAGCGCCCATTGCATCCCCAACTAAGCAGCGTACAGCAGGATTGCACGCAGGAGCAATCTGGACAAGTAATGATTTTGATGAACCGTTACCAGACGAATTTTGGACAGGGAATCTATGAAATTACTGCTGGATACTCATACATTCATTTGGTGGGATAGTTCCCCCCAAAAGCTTTCACCAAAGGCTTTGGCATTGTGCCAAAACCCAGAAAATATTTTGCTTTTAAGCATGGGCAGCATTTGGGAAATGCAAATCAAGCTCCAACTGGGGAAGCTGAGTCTCAATCTGCCTTTACCAGAACTTATAGAAAGTCAGCAACAGACTAATAATATAGAAGTCTTACCTATTAATTTAACTCATCTTTTCACCTTGGATAGCCTACCCAACCATCACAAAGATCCGTTCGATAGGCTGTTAATTTCTCAAGCGATTGTAGAAGACGCTGTGCTGGTGAGTGGCGATTCCATACTAGCGAACTATCCAGTAAAAATAGAGTGGTAAGTCTACCATCGATAATACCGATAAGGATCGTCCCCCTTCTCAAAATCCGCCTTGTAATCCCAGTGATAAAAATCCCGACTCCCACCGTTAAAAATATCTCCATCCGCCTTAAAACTCGCCCCTAAATTAGCCAAAATCTGAGCATTTGCCCTGGTTTGCCGCCAGCGAGTAAAACGCAAATAAGTCTTAGTATCAGCATTCAAACTGTCCGGTTCTATCTGAGAGAAAATCGCCACACCCTTGCCAACTTTTACCCGACTTAACAAACCGTCAGCACCGATTTCTCCCCCAGACTTAATCAACCAAGTATCATAAAAAGAGCGCGATCGCAAATCTGAAGCGCTAACCCCCTTCACCTCATCCCAACTCGGAACCGCCAGCGAACCCCCGAACTCCTGCGCTTGCTGCAAACCCACACCCAAACCCGCAGCAGGCACTTGACGCGGCAAGAAAAACGCCTTCCCGCCAGCATTCAAATAACCGCGCAAATCTGCATCTTTCAGATTCGCTTCTCTCCCCACAATGACCAAAGCAACATCATTAGAAAGCGAACTACCGCGCTGATAAATTACCCCCAAACTGTCCAACTTTTGGGCATCTCCATCTCCCCCAATTAAAACCACTTTATCCGGTTTTCCAAGTACCGGAGAATTCATCCCGTAACTCACAATTTGTTGCACTAACTGCGCCGCCCCAGCATCTACAGAATAATGGTCTTCCAAATCCAACTCGTTTAAAATCAGCCGCCCTTTTCCGTAATCCAATTCCATCAGCGGCGAATAAGCTAAATCAAACTCAGATTCCAAAATGGGACGCCAACCGCTGCGGTGCGGTTTCTCAATAGAAGCGCTACTGACACCGCCGCGATTTCCCCAACGCCAGCCGTACCAAGGTTTATTTGCCGGACTCAAATTAGGGCCAGTTTTGATCGTATCTGGATAAGCTTCAACCAGCGTGCTTTCCCCCACCCAATCCCGCAAATCTTCACTGTCTAAACCGCTAATTGCCGGATGGTTGCTGTCAACTGGATAAGCGCGGCGGCTGACGTGGGCAGCAACCCGGAAACCCGTATTTTGCAGCCATTCCCTGGGCTGAGGAAACACAATTGCTTTGCCACCGTTTCGGACAAAAATTTCTAAACTTCCCGGCAATTTTTCCCCGCTAGAAAACGCTTCCCTACCGATAATTAATAGCGATGAAACTTGCGAACCATTCCACGGTACAAGCTGATAACCTAACTGTTTTAACATAGCCGAGGTTTTGCCCGCTGGATCGAAGATTGTCAGCGTATCTTTGCTTTTGGCTTGCTTGGGAAAAACCCGGAAAGCAAATGTATCAGAATGCGATCGCTCGCCCACCCGCGCAGTCAAGCGTATTTCGCCGTCAGCCTTGCTAGAAACGGTATTTGGCAAATTTACGTCTATTGGGAAAAATAGCGTACCTGCCGGAGCAATTATCCCTTTGTTATCGCCTTTTTTTACTTCTTTCCCCCCCACCACAACTCGCCACTCAAACGAAAATTCTTGCGCCGCCCGCGTATCGTTAATTAACACTACTTGCTTGGCCAGTTTTCCGCCCACAAACAAATTGTGATCTTTCGCAGTAAAAACCGGGCTAGCACCAGCAATCCAAGCCAAAGTCGAGCTATTATTATTCATAATTGCCTCGCCCCCAGGATGAACAGTGTAAGCTTCGGGCTGCAAATAATTCAAAAGATTATTCGAGACTTGCTTCAAATAAACTCCACGGCGACCGGGTTGAAATGCCCCAATATCCACCTTTTTTCTGCCCGCTTCGGAAACTTCCCAACCATGCCCGTCATTCCAAGGAATCATCCCCCCAGACATTCCCAAAGTCCGCCAACTCCGCCAAGTATTGGTACTGAATAACTGCTGCAACTTTTGAAAAGCTGGTGCAAAATCCAACTCTTTTTTAAAATGCCAGCTTTGATACTCCTGACCCCTGACAAACTGCTCGCGAATTTTAGATTTATAAGCGGCCGTTTCCAACTCGTAAGCCTGCTTGCCCAAATAAATTGCCGTAAACTCAGTCATCCAAGGTTCGCTGAGAATCGCCTGACCGAAACCTTTGCGTGCCCGCATCATCGTTGCGTGCAAAGGAGTCCCAAACTCGACTGCCATGTAGGGGCTTTCGCCAGTTTTACTCCACTCAGAAATCCACTCTTCCCGTTCTTGCAAGGGAATCATATTTAAATAAGAATTTAGCGCATAAACATCGCCGAAGTTGGCGCCTTGGTGTACCATCACACGTCTGGTTGGGTCTGCCGATTTAATCGCAGCTATAGCGTCATTTCCTAGGGGAGTGTTGGCCCGCAAACGCTGGTTTTCCGAGGAACCGAGAGTTCCTTCTACTTTGCTTTTGCCGATGCGACGCGGATTTAGGTCGTCAGCGTTGCCGAAAAAATTAGGACTTGTCGCCCACATTAATACTGATGGATGATTGCGGTAGCGACGCATTTCAGTCACCATTCGGTCTTTCCAGCGGTTTTTCCATAGGGGATTCCTCCACTTGCCGTTCCAAGCAATAGGACTAATGTCTAAAGCGGGAGCCATAATGGGAAAACCTTTGAGGTCTGCTCTTTCGGAAAATAACTCTCGGAAGTGCCACTTACCCCGTTCGTCGTGATTCCAAGGCCACATTTCTGTTATGTTAAAACCGGCTTTGACATAGCTGTCAATTAGGCTATCAGCAACTTCTAATGTCCCGCCTTGCCAAGACTCGGAGTGCAAGATGGGTCGCAGCCGCAATTCGGTTCCGTTTAAGAAAAATTTGCGACCTTCTATCCAAAATTCGCGGAAGCCAAAAGGTTGGTGGTATTGCGTGTCTATGCCGCTGCCTTTTACTTCTAATTGCAGGGTGTAAAGGTTTGGTTGCCCGACATCCCAAAGACGGGGCTTTTGCCAATTCCACTGAACTTGTAGGGTTTGAATGGGTTTAGCTTGAACCTTGGCATTTGCGGTGAATTTTTGTTGTACTTTGCCTTTTTCGTCGAGCATTTCCGCGATTAATTCAACTTGACCGTTTTGGGTAACGTCTTTGAGTTCTACATCTAATTTAACTTGCTTTTTTCGGGTGGAAGTTTGGACGAATACGTCGCTAATCAGCGGGCCGGGGGAAAGGCTCAGAAGTCGTACCTCGCCGATGATTCCCCGCGATTGCAACTGGGATTTTTCTGTGTAGATTTCTGTGGGGCCCATGATGACGGCTTTTTCCTTTTCATCGGATACTGCCACCACTAAAATAGATAGGGTGTTTTGACCTGGTTTTGCTACTTTGGTAATTTCAATAGTGCCGTAGGGCCAGGGGATTTCACCGCAGTTAATGCCGTTGACAAAGATGACTGCATCGGTGCTGACTCTGGCTAAGTCGAGAAAAATTCGGCGGTTTGTCCAGTCGCCGGGAATGTCTATATTTCTCTGATACCAAGCTTTTGATAGTTGTTTACTGTTGAAGTTTTCCCAATCTTTGCCACTGCCGCGAGTGATGATTCCGGGTACGGATTCGTTGTTTTCTTTTTGCCAGTCTCCGGGTACTTGGATGGAACCCCAACTTGGGGAGACGGGGGGGTTTTGGGGGTTGCCAACGGCGGGGACAAATTGCCAAGTTCCGTTGAGATAGATTTGCGATCGTTTGTTGTCGATCGCCCCGGCGGCCAGGGTGGTAAGATTGGGGAAGCCGATCGATATCGCACAGTTGCTGGCGAAGTTGGGATTTTGCAGCGCGTAACCGACGAATCCAAAGAGGATGGCGGCTGCGAAAAATAACCCAATAATTTTTGCCAGCTTGTCATTCACTAGCTTATTGCTCCCAAAAATTAGATAATCTAATTTGTCCCTGGATCTATGATAGCAGTTGATTCAGCATAAATCCCCCTGCCAATCTGTCTCTGGGAAGATGGCACGCGACCCACAAATGTGGTTTTGTATAGAAAAAATAAATACTTAGTTTTAACTAAGTTTTAACAAGGTTGTTTCATCGACATAAGCTATAGTGCGATCGCGCCATCGCTACAGGTCAACAAAAATGAGCCAGTTTGAGGTCTTGCCCTTACCCATTAAATCTTACAGTATTGCTACATTTAGTGCCGGCACGGCTTTACTGCTGACAACTCTGTTACTGTTTTCCTTCCAGGCAACTCCCGCAATCTTACTTTTGGTCGCGGCGGTTATCGCTTGGTATGCTGGCTTAAAGTCCGCAGAAAAAGAACTAAAAATAGAACGTAATATTTTTTCCAAAGTAATTGACACGACGGCTTGCTTGATTGTAGTTCTCGACAGCCAAGGACGGATTGTCCGGTTTAACCAAGCTTGCGAAAAAACTACAGGCTACTCGGAAGCAGAAGTAATCAATAAATATGTTTGGGATTTGTTCTTAATTTCCGAAGAAATAGAGCCTGTTAAAACAGTTTTTACCAACCTCAAAGTCGAAAATTATAACAGCGAATATCAAAACAATTGGCGCTCTAAAAGCGGCGAGAAGCGCTTAATTTCTTGGTCTAATACTGTGACCATAGATGGCGAGGGTTTGGTGGAATACGTGATAGGGACTGGCATTGATATTACTGAGCGCAAAGCCGCAGAAATAGCCCTGGCTTTATCCTACACTAAGCTAGAAAACCGCGTCAAACAACGCACAGCAGAACTAACAGTAGCTAAAGAAGCGCTGCAAGCTCAAGAAGAACGATTTCGCTGTTTAAGTTCCTGTTCGCCTGTCGGCATTTTTATGGCAGATTGTGAGGGGCGCTACACCTATGCCAACCCTCGCTGTCAGGCTATTTGCGGCTTGAGTTTGACAGAACTTTTAGGAGACGGTTGGGAGAAGTGCATTCACCCGGAAGACAGATCTCGCGTATTGGCCCGATGGCTGGATTATACTCGGCAAGGTGGGGAATATGCGATCGAGTATCGCCTGCAAACACCACAGGGGATTGTGCGCTGGATTAACGTTTGTTCCTCGCCGATGTTCTCCGACTCCGGCGAACTCATCGGATACGTGGGCACGGTGAGAGATGTCACGGAAAGACAACAAGCGCAAGCAGCTTTGGCAAGTAGCGAACAGCAACTGAGAACGCTGCTAGAAAATACGCCAGATGTAATTATCCGCACTGACAAAGATCTGCGTTATATTTATGTCAATAAAGCAGTTGCAAGAACCCAAGGAAAACCACTTTCATTCTTTTTGGGTAAAACCAGTCAAGAAATAGGAGTGCCGCCGGAACTGTGCCAGAAGTGGGATGAAACCCTGCACAAAGTGTTAGAAACAGGTCGAGAAGAAATTGTCGAATTTCAGGCTTTTTCAATCAACGGCATCCGAAGTTATCAATCCCGCGTAGTTCCAGAATTGGACAAAAATGGCGTACCAGAATCCGCCTTAATTGTCGCCCGCGATATCACAGAAATAAAACTTGCAGAAGCTCAAAGATTGCAGTTAACAATCGAGCAAACAGCAAGGGAAAAAGCGGAAATAGAACAGCAGCGCTCGGCATTTTTAGCAGAAGTCAGCAAAATGCTGGCCGATGCGTTTGACGGGGAAACGGTGCTGCAAAAGGTAGCAGAATTAGCAATAAATTCGATCGCCGACGGGTGCTGCATTCATTTGACCGAAACCGACTCAAAAGTGCGCCGAGTCGCTGCGGCTCACGCAGAAGCCTCTATAGTTGATACTCTGAATAACTTGAGAATCAGAAGTTTGAGCGCCGACAATGCTGTTAACGGCTATCCGCTGGTAATCCGCAGCGGGAAATCCGAACTAATTACCGAAGTGGATGAGGAGATTCTAGCAGCAGGAGCGGAAAATGCCGCAGAAATGGAAATATTGCGATCGCTCAATATCGGATCTCACGCTTGCGTACCCCTGAAAGCCCGCGGGCGGGTAATGGGTTCCATCACTTGCTTTACGTCAAAGTTTGGCCGCCGCTACAGTGCAGAAGACTTGGCAATGCTAGAAGATTTAGCATATCGCGTGGCGATCGCCCTAGACAACGCCCGACTTTACACAGAAGCACAGGAAGCACTATGTCAAACATCGCAATCCTTCGCCTTAATTGACTCGCTATTAGAAGCATCTCCCCTAGCGATTTGCTTTCTGGATAGCGAAATGCGCTTCATTCGTATCAATCAAGTTTTAGCAGAACTCAACGGTTTGCCTATAGAACAGCATCTCGGCCAAGACTTCCGGCAATTGTTGCCAGAACATGCAGCCAAATTTGCGCCGATAATTCAGCAAGTTTTAGCAACGGGTCAGCCTGTTTTAAACTTAGAAATGAGCGGCGAACCTGATGGGAAACCGGGATATTTGGGCTACTGGCTCGCCAACTACTACCCAGTAAAAAATGAAAGGGCAGAAATAATCGGAGTCGGCCTAATTATCACAGATATTACCGCAGAAAAACAAACCGAATTAGCTTTGCGGGAAAGCGAAATGCGCTGCCGCAGCGTGGTAGAATCTAACATGATCGGCATCGGTTTCTGGGATGTCAGCGGGGAAGTTACGGACGCTAACGACGCCTTACTGGAAATGATCGGATATACAAGGGAAGACTTAGTTTCGGGACAGATTCGCTGGCTCGAACTTACCGCGCCGGAATATCTAGAACTCGATCGCGTCGCCATCGCGCAAGTCGAAGCAGAAGGAAGTTGCACACCTTTTGAAAAAGAATATCTCCGCAAAGACGGCACGCGGTTCCCAGTTTTAGTCGGTGGCGGAAACTTCCCAGGATGCAAAGACAAAGGAGCATTCTTCGTACTCGATATCACCGATCGCAAACAAGCCCAAAATCAACTTCGAGAAAACGAAATACGCATTCGCCGCCAACTAGCAGAACTCGACTTAGTTTACAAGACAACACCGGTTGGGCTGTGCTTTATCGATACCAATTTGCGCTACATCCGCCTGAACGAATGCCTCGCTGCGATCAACGGCCGATCGATCGCGGATCACATCGGGCGCACCGTTAGAGAAGTAATTCCCGAAATGGCCGATATGGTAGAGCGGATTTACCGTCAAGTGCTGGCGACGCAAACCCCCGTGCTCGACTTGGAAGTTAAGGCCGAAACCAAGCAACAGCCGGGAGTTTTGCGGGATTGGCAAATCAGCTTTTACCCAGTGAGCGATGAATCAGGAACACTGCTGGGAGTCAGCACCGTGATTGCCGAAATTACCGATCGCAAACAAGCAAAACGGGTAATGCAGCAAAGCGAAGCCATATTCCGGCGGCTGTTCGAGTCAAATATTTTTGGAGTCGCGATCGGCGATTTTAGCGGCCGCATCGCCTACGCCAACCAATCCCTGCTCAACATGGTCGGCTACACCCGCTCAGAGTTGCTATCGGGTCAAATGCGGTGGGACATTATGACCCCCCCCGAATACCTGCACCTAGACGCCCAGGCGGTCGGGGAACTGCGGGCTAAGGGAGTCGCAACTCCTTTCAAGAAAGAGTACATCCGCAAAGATGGCAGCCGCGTGCCGATTCTGATGGGCGGAACCACTCTGTCCCCGGACGATCGCGAACCAGAGACGATCGTCGCATTCTACATCGACTTGACCGAAATCTCGCGGGTGGAGGCCGAACTCAAACACAATCAAGAACGGCTGCAAATCGCTCAGCAAGCAGGCAAAATCGGAACTTTTGAATGGAACGTCCAAACTGGCGATATCGCGTGTACGCCGGAGTTAGAGGCTTTGTACGGGCTGCCGATCGGCGGTATCGACAGCTATCAAAGTTGGGTGGAAATGGTGCATCCAGACGATCGCGCTTTGACTCAACAGCAGGTAAAAGCTGCGGCGGTGTCCGGGGAGGAATTAAACATAGAGTTCCGCATCTGCCGCCCGGACAAAAGCGTGGGCTGGATTGCTTGCAGGGCTAAGGTGTTTCAGGACGAGATCGGTTTGCCTTTGCGGATGATCGGGGTGAACGTCGATATCACCGCTCGCAAACAAGCAGAAGCAGCGCGATCGCACATCCATCAAACTTTAGAAGCCTTGATTCAGGCTTGTCCCCTAGCAATTACCCTTTTGGACTGCGACGACGGCACTGTGAAAATGTGGAACCCAGCCGCCGAGAGGATTTTTGGCTGGCATGAATCAGAAGCCGTAGGTCAATTTGTGCCCTGCCTTCCCGCAGACAAGCGGGAGGAATTCACGGCTAATTTGAAAAAAATTCGCGAAGGAAATGCGATCGCCGGCATGGAAACCCACCGCCAAAGGAAAGACGGCAGCTCGATCGACATCAGTTTGTGGGCAACTCCAGTCCGCGACAGCAACGGCAATATCAACTGTATGTCGATCATCGCCGACATTAGCGATCGCAAGCAAGTCGAGGCCCAACGCGCTCAGTTGCTCGATCGCGAACAGGCCGCCCGGGCGGAAGCAGAAGCGATCAGCCGCCGGAAAGACGAGTTTCTAGACTCTCTTTCCCACGAATTGCGAACGCCTATAAATGTGATTCAGGGGTGGGCACAGATCCTGCGCGCCCACCCCTACAACCAAGATAAATTAGCTTCGGGTTTGGAAGCCATCGAGCGTCAGTCGAAGGTGCAGATCCAGCTAGTGGAAGATTTGCTCGACGTTTCCCGGATTATTCAAGGCAAGCTGGCCCTGAAACCCGGCTGGTTCTACATGGTAAGGACGATCGAGGCGGCTCATAATTCAGTTCGTTTGGCAGCCGAGGCCAAGTCTGTCACCGTTTCGTTAGAACTTGACCCCGCAGTCGGCTTGATGTGGGGCGACGCCCAGAGGTTGCAGCAGGTAGTGTGGAATTTGCTGATTAACGCCGTGAAGTTTACGCCTTCGGGGGGAAATGTCCAACTGCGCTTGTCTGCGGTGGCTGTTAGCGATTCCTCATCACCCAATTACGTGCAAATTACTGTCAGCGATACCGGAAAGGGCATTCCTGCTGATTTTCTGCCCTACGTGTTCGATCGCTTCCGACAAGCAGACGCCTCGAAAACTAAGGCTGAGGGCGGTTTGGGACTGGGATTGGCGATCGTCGAGCACTTGGTGCAACTCCACGGGGGCACTGTGACTGCGCAAAGTCCCGGTAAAGACCAGGGTGCGACATTTACGGTGACACTGCCATTCAAACAGCCTCGGAGTAAGCAGTCCCAGTTGAGAGGAGAAAGGAAATCCAATCCAACGCCTCCGGGTATTTTGACTGGTTTAAAGGTGTTGGTAGTTGACGACGAGCCCGACAACCGCGAGTTTTTGATTGTTGCCCTGGAACAGTGCGGGGCGACTGCGACTGCGGTTGCTTCGGCTGCGGAGGCGATCGACATTTTACAGCAGTCGCCGCCGGATATTTTAGTTAGTGATATCGGTATGCCCGTTGAGGACGGCTACTCGCTGATCGGCAAAGTGCGATCGTCCGAATCAGACAAAATCAAGCGCTTGCCGGCCGTGGCGCTGACAGCTTATGCTAGCGAAGAAGACCGCGATCAGGCGATCGCCACTGGTTACAACGAACACTTAACAAAGCCGATCGAACCCGCTCTCTTTGCCACCGTTTTAGCCAAGTTAAAAAATTTGCATTAGGGCGATCGGGTTCGATGAACCCACAAATAATATCATTTCCGTTTGATTCGGATTTGTATGATGTTAAATCTTTTAGGGGCGGCTTCACCAATAATAATTTCCCCTAATCTACAATCTCATAAACCCGCCCCCGCTGGCTTTTCATTAACAAGATGATTGCCTATAAACACAAAGCACTTAAAAAATTAATAACTGTTTTTGCAAGTAAAAATGAATCAAATTTCCAACAGCTAGAAACAGAACTAACAGAAGCAAATTTTCCCATCCGCGTCCAATCTTCGCTGGTAGTTGGCTGTATTGAACCAGGCGGCAATTTTCCCAGTTTTTAGGGCGCGCCAATTGCCGGGAAAGGCACGCTACAGCAGTTAAAATACGATTATCAGCGCAATTGGTTTACGCCCATGCCCATTTATCACTTCAACCGCCTAACCGCCAAATTTTTCAGCAAGCTGCCGCTGCGAACGGTTCTGATTGTTCCGTTAGTTTTGCAAACGGTAAGTATAGTTGGGCTAGTGGGCTATCTTTCTTTCAAAAGTAGTCAGGAATCAGTCGAAGATGTAGCGCATCAGTTAATCGAACAAGTAGGAGAACGGATTAGCGATCGCCTCACGGATAATAATGGGCCCTCGGCAATCAATAGCTTTTTGGCTAGGCTGCAATTCTCGGCTTCAGGACAAACTTTTATTATGGATCGATCGGGCAATCTGATTGCCACATCCACACTAGAAACCCCCTTGGTGACGCCCGCAAAAAAGCAACCGGCGCCATTACTAGCCACCAACAGCAAGGATTCCCGAACGCGAGATATTGCTAGACAACTCGCCAACCGCTTTGGCAACTTCCGTACGTTGCAAACAACCGAGAAATTTACCCTGGCGAACAAGGGCGATAGGCAGTTTGTCCGCGTCACTCCCTACCGAGATGTCCGTGGTTTGGATTGGTTGATTGTGGTGGTGGTGCCAGAGTCTGATTTCGTGGGGCCGATTCAAGCAAATACGCGCAATACATTGTGGTTATTGGCCGGTACACTGCCGCTGGCGATCGCGATCGGATTGTTGACTTCCCGTTGGGTAACAAAGCCAATTATGCGTTTGAATACCGCTACCAAAAATGTGGCAAAAGGAAAATGGGATCAACCTTTAGAAATTAGACGCTGGGATGAAGTCGGAGATCTCGCCAATTCCTTCAATTTTATGGCAGCGCAACTGCAACAGGCTTTTGCAGACCAAAAATCTTTAAATGAAGCTTTAGCGCAAAGAGAGAGCCAACTCCAGCAATTTCTCGAAGCCATACCGGCGGGAGTATCTATCCACGATGCCTCCGGTAAAGTCGTTTACTTCAACCAAACTGCCAAGCATTGGCTCGGCGTAGAAACTATCCCCGATTCGACTCTAGAAGAAGCAGTAGAAGTTTATCAAATGTACCGCCAAAACCAGCCGTATCCAACTCAAGAACTGCCTGCATTCCGAGCACTGCGCGGCGAAACAGTATTCCTTGAAGATATAGAACTTTATCGAGATGGGAAATTTATTCCTTTTGAGGTGCGCGCCACACCCCTTTTCGACGAAGGCGGAAACATTATTTATGCTATCAATGCTTTTTATAACATCGCACCGCGCAAACATTCTGAAAAAATCTTAAGCGACTACAATCGCACTTTAGAAACCGAAGTTGCCGAACGTAGCTACGCCTTAGCTGGTGCTAAGGAACTCTTACAATCTGAAATTTCCGATCGCAAATTGCTCGAACAAAAACTTTACACTTCTACTGAGCAATTTGTGAAAATATTTGAGTCTATTACAGATATTGTATTGCTTTTTGATGTGCAAGAAGAAACTATCCAAATTATACCTACAAAAGGGATTTTTCAATACAACTATCACACGAATCAGATCGACTCCATCATCGAACAATTTTTTGATGAGGAAAACGCGGAGATTTATTTCGCTCAAGTTATACAGGCATTGGAAGCTCAACAAACTATTAGTTTTGATTACTGTCTGCAGATTAATAACCAAGAAGTTTGGTTTGCTGCTAAAATTTCGCCGCTGTCGGATAGCTCTGCAGTTTGGGTAGCGCGCGACATTAGCGATCGCCAGTTGGCGGAAGCCCGACTGCTGGAAGCCCAAAAAATTGCCCGTATTGGCAGTTGGGAACACGATATCGCCACAAAAAGAACTACTTGGAGTGAGGAACTATATCGCATTTATGAGCTCGATCCGACTCAAAAACCGCTGCCAACCGAACAATTAATCGAACGTTTTCATCCAGAAGATCGATCTCGCTATCTGGCAATGGTGCGCCAGCAAGCTATGTCGGGGCAAAGCTTTGAAATTGATCTGCGGCTGATCCGAAGAGATGGCTCGCTCAGTTACATTGAAGTTCGAGGGAAACCGGTTTATGATGAAAAAGGGCAGTTGATCCGTTTGTTCGGCACTGTTTTGGATATTAGCGATCGCAAACAAGCCGAGTCAGCTTTGCGAGAAAGCGCCCAGGGAGAACAAGCCATCGCCCGATCGATCGATCGCATCCGTCAATCCTTAGATATTGACACCATCTTCAAAACCACAACCTCTGAACTGCGACAAACCCTAAAATGCGATCGTGTCGGTATCTATCGCTTTAATCCTGATTGGAGTGGGGAATTTGTTGCCGAGTCAATGGCTGCCGGCTGGATATCTCTGATGCAACAACCCGACGATTTTAATGTGCCAAACACTCTCGTCGAAGACTCTCGCTGTACCGTGAAAACTATGCAAGCCGGCGGTACACCAGTGCTGGATACCTATCTACAAAAACATCAAGGCGGTATGTACGCTATAGGCGTTCCTTACCGCATAATTGAAGACATATACAGCGCTGGGTTGAGTCCTTGTTACCTAGAACTTTTAAAACAATTTCAAGCTCAAGCCTACGTTATTTTCCCCATATTTTGTGGCAGTCAACTTTGGGGTTTGCTCGCCAGCTATCAAAATTCTGGCCCCCGCACTTGGCGCGAAGCAGAAATCAATATTGGGCTGCAAATTAGCACTCAATTGGGAGTCGCCTTACAACAAGCTCAATTGCTCGAAGCCACTCAACAGCAAGCAGTACAGCTTCAACAAGCCGCCTGGGCCGCAGAAGCTGCCAACCTTGCCAAAAGCACTTTCCTAGCAAATATGAGCCACGAACTCCGCACCCCGCTCAACGCAATTCTGGGATTCTCCCAATTGATGCAGCGCTCTACCAACCTCACTCGCGAACAACAGGAAAATATCCGCATTATCAACCGCAGCGGAGAACACTTGCTCGCTCTAATTAATCAAATATTAGATTTAGCCAAAATAGAGGCGGGACGCATTACAATCAACCCAACAGACTTTCAATTAAGCAGCCTGTTGAACGATTTGGAAGAGATGTTTCAACTGCAGGCAAGGGAGCAACAATTGCAGTTAATATTTGAGTGCTCGAGCGAAGTTCCCGAATATGTGCAAACAGATCAACTTAAGTTGCGCCAAGTTTTAATCAATCTCCTCTCGAACGCCATTAAGTTTACGAAAGAAGGAGAAATTAGGGTAAGAGTAAGTGCGGTTAAGGAGGGTGAAGATCGGGAATTACTAATCAGTAATTACCAATTACATTTTGAAATAGAAGACACTGGCTCCGGCATAGCTGCTGATGAGTTAGATAAACTTTTTCAAGCCTTTGTGCAAACCAAAACAGGAACAAAATCTCAGCAAGGAACAGGCTTGGGACTGGCTATCAGCCAACAGTTTATCAAGCTGATGGGCGGCGTGATTACTGTACGCAGTGAAGTAGGACGCGGCACCACCTTCGCGTTTGATCTCGCCGTCAGCGCCGTTGATGCCCCGGCGACTCAACCCGTACAGCCACTGCGTCGGGTGATAGCGCTGGAACGCAACCAGCCACGCTATCGTATTTTGATTGTGGACGATCGATCGGACAACCGCCAACTGCTGATCGAACTCCTCGCTGCCTTTAACTTTGAACTCCAAGAAGCCACCAACGGCATGGAAGCTATTGAAATGTGGTCGAGTTTTGAGCCACACTTAATTTTTATGGATATGTGGATGCCCGTGATGGATGGACATGAAGCGACCAAACGCATTAAAGCCACCGTTAAAGGTCAAGCTACGGCAATTATTGCCGTGAGTGCCAGTAACGCCGAGGAAGCGCCAACCGTTACTGTATCAGATGATTGCGATGACTTTATCCACAAACCCTTTCGAGATACAGAAATTTTTGCGACCCTGCACAAACATCTGGGAGTGCGTTACATTTACGGTGAACCGGAGAGTGTTCCCGATTCAACTCAAATTGAGGCTCCGACTCCAGAGAGTCTGGCAGCTTTACCCACAGACTGGCTGGCAGCTTTAGAGAAAGCCACAATTGAGTGCGATTTAGAGTTAATTCTGAGCCACATTGAGCAAATTCGCGATCGCAATGACGCTTTAGCTAGCGCTCTAGCCACATTGGCTAACGAGTTTCAGTTCAATCAAATACTAGCTCTCATCCATCCCGAACCAAAATAATAAGGATATGAGATAGGTTTGTAGTGAGTACGATCGTCCTCCTAAAACGCGATCGGGCGATCGTACTCACTACAAACCTATAAAGGTTATTTTACAGCACTAGATATGAATTACGAATCAACTCCCGTCATAAAAGGGAATATTTTAATTGTTGATGATATTCCGGCTAATTTGCAACTTTTAGCTCAAATACTCTCGCAGCAAGGGTACAAAACACGCACCGCACCCGACGGCAAACTAGCGCTGCGGTCGATCGAGTTAACTCCTCCTGACTTGATTTTGCTCGACATCATGATGCCCGGTATGGACGGCTACAAAGTCTGCCAAGCATTGAAAGCTTCTCCCACAACCAAGGACATTCCAGTTATTTTTATCAGTGCTTTAAATGAAGTGTTTGATAAAGTCAAAGCCTTTGAAGTTGGTGGTATAGATTATATCACAAAACCGTTTCACGAACTAGAAGTTTTGGCCCGCGTTTCAAATCAACTCGTGCAGCGCCAGTTGTTCCAGCAAACACAATCCTATGCCAAGGAACTCGAACAAACCGTCACTGAACTAAAGAAAACTCAAGCTCAGTTAGTACAGAAGGAAAAAATGGCTTCTTTAGGTCAGCTAGCGGCAGGAATTGCTCACGAAATCAACAATCCCGTCAGCTTTATCTACGGCAATATTGCTCTAGCGGCCGACTATGCGCGAGATTTGCTTCGCCTCGTTGAATTGTACCGACATTACTACCCCCACCCAGTTGCAGAAATTATCGGCGAATTGGATGAGATTCAACCCGAATTCATCGCAGAGGATTATCCAAAACTGCTGAATTCGATGACAGAGGGTGCTTCTCGGATTAGTGAAATTGTGATGTCTTTGCGGAAATTCTCCCACCTTGGCGAACAAAAGTACAAGCGAGTCGATATTAATGAAGGCATTGACAATACTTTAGTTATTTTGCAACACCGACTGAAGGGCTCACACAAAGCTGGTGAGATTGAGGTCATTAAACACTACAGCCAACTGCCCAGAGTCCCCTGTTACGCCAGTGAGTTAAATCAAGTATTCATGAACCTGCTAACTAATGCTATTGATGCCCTGGAAAATCAATCGTCTCCCCGCAAAATTACCATCAGCACTTCAGTAGGTTTTGAGTCAGAAGCTGCGCTGCACAATCACGATTCAATATTAGCCACTCAAAACACTCAATCCGTTGTGATTAACATTGCCGATAACGGTTGTGGGATGAGTGAGGAAGTGCGCCACCAGATATTTGACCCATTTTTTACTACGAAGCCTGTAGGCCGCGGTACTGGATTAGGGTTGGCAATCAGTCACGATATTGTAGTGGAAAAACATCGAGGTCAAATCAGTTGTATTTCTGCTCCGGGCCGAGGAACCGAGTTAATTTTGCAGATTCCGATATCTCTTAAAGCAGTTGACAGTTGACAGTTGACAGTTGACAGTACGGGAATCAAACCATTTATGCTTGACGGGTATCGGCTCTATTCATGAGGTTATTTATGTCCGCGCCGGCTGTGGCGGTTGCTATAAATCTTAAAATGTTATAAGTTTGTAGTGAGGACTTTAGTCCAATGGCACTGAAAAAGGCTTAATCACGTTCGCAGTTTAGCTTTCAAGACAGAGCGAGGTTCCTG
>NZ_JAUBUR010000100.1:0-2426 GCF_036705485.1 Microcoleus sp. AT9b-C3
AGTGCGATTCGTTTAGTCAAAATGAGTAACAATACTCAAGGATGGCTAGTATGGCTCCAAAAGCCATAACAACTAAATACATATTTGGGTGCGGGTCATCCCAAGTCCCAGTCCGCAAGTGCAGCGGTAAAAGCATATCCCCTATCGTGTTAAGTAGCAACTGACAAGGTAAAGCGGGGATAAAAGGCAGACTACTGGTAGCCGAAACTGGTAACTGTCGAGCAAGAGTTCATGTGTAGCGAAAGCAAAGATGTGTCTGAACCATCGTTATTTTAGATGGTCTAACGGCTCAATCTAGAATAAACCCGTTGGAAAACACGGTAAAGACTGATTAAGACCAAGCCAAAAGGCAAGGATAGGGCATAGGCAATTTTTTGTTTGACCTATAAGCACCGCCCATAAACCCGGTGGATAGCATCACACTAAAAACTCAATCAATGTGTATTTGGAACGAAGTAACTCCCATATATTTCTGGAAACAGGTCGTTTACCAGTAAGTAGCTAACGAATAATATATGAGAGAGGGATTGTGTCAGAAGCTAATGCTCTGTTGTAATGACAGAGATATGCAGACAGATGCACGGTAGCTTCAAAGATAGGAACTCATTAGCAATGAATAAGTCTAAAACGCAGGACAACCTGACGGTGGAATGGAATCAAATCAATTGGCGAAGAGCTGAAAGATTGACATTTAAGTTGCAAAAACGTATCTATCGAGCAAGTGAGCGTGGCGATGTTAAAGCAGTTCGGAAGCTTCAGAAGACCTTGATTAATTCATGGTCTAATAAGGTTTTAGCGGTACGACGAGTCACGCAAGACAATACTGGTAAGCGTACAGCAGGTGTGGACGGTATTAAATTACTATCCCCAAGGCAACGAATTAAGCTAGTAAGTCAACTCAAAGCAACTGGTAAATCACAACCGACTCGTCGGGTAAGGATACCAAAACCAGGAACCAGTGAGTTTAGACCATTAGGAATACCCACAATGTACGACCGCGCCTTACAAGCAGTTGTGAAAGCAGCGCTTGAGCCAGAATGGGAGGCAAGATTCGAGCCAAACTCATATGGTTTTAGACCAGGTAGGTCGTGTCACGATGCAATAGAAGCTATCTTTAACAGTATCAGATACAAAGCCAAATATGTGCTGGACGCTGATATTGCCAAATGCTTTGACCGCATTAATCACAAAGCATTACTTGACAAAATCAATACCTATCCGCGACTCCGAAGACAAATTAAGTCGTGGCTTAAAAGTGGGGTATTAGACCAAGGTGAACTTTTTACGACCACTGAAGGTACGCCACAAGGAGGGGTCATTTCCCCGCTATTGGCTAACATAGCCCTTCATGGAATGGAAGAACGGGTTAAACAATTTGTAGGAAATTCCATTAACCAACGAAGAGAAATCAGTTTAATCCGATATGCTGATGATTTTGTGATTATTCACAAAAACATTGAAGTAATAATAACCTGTCAAAAGATAATTGCGGAATGGTTGAACGACTTTGGCTTAGAATTGAAGCCAAGTAAAACAAAATTAACCCACACCCTCAACAAATATAATGGAAATGTTGGGTTTGAGTTTTTAGGATTTCACGTACAGCAATATAAGGTAGGGAACTACCGAAGTGCTAAAAGTACACAAGGAATACCACTCGGTTTCAATACATTAATCACTCCGTCCCAGTCTAAAGTTAAAGCTCATCTTGTAAAAATTGAAGAAGTAATAGATACGCATAAAACCGCCCCTCAAGCTGCATTAATTAGTCGGCTGAATCCAATAATTAAGGGATGGTCAAACTATTACTCAACAGTAGTAAGTAAGAAAACCTTCACAAAAGTCGATAATCTTACCTACGACAAATTACGAGCCTGGGCAAGAACGAGGGGAAAAGGTAGCATCAATAAAGACAAATACTGGAGAACAGTAGATGACCGAAATTGGTGTTTCAGTACAGAAGAAGGCTTAGAATTAGCCCAACATCAAAAAACGCCAATAATAAGGCACATCAAGGTAAAAGGCAATTCAACACCTTACGACGGTGACTGGATTTATTGGAGCAAAAGACGTGGAGAATACCCTGAAACACCAACAAGAGTGGCAACACTTCTTAAGATACAAAAAGGTAAATGTACCCACTGTGGTCTGTACCTCACACCTACAGACATTGTAGAAGTTGACCATATCCAACCCCGCTCCCTAGGCGGTAAGGATGAATATAAAAACCTTCAACTTCTGCATAAGCACTGTCACGACACAAAAACGGAAAATGACGGTTCCCTATACAGGAATTATTGTAAAAATCCGTTTTGAGTTGTATCCTTAAAAAAAGGATGAAGATATCAAGGAGCGGAATGAAGCGAAAGCTTCACGTTCCGTTCTGAAGGAGAGGTAGGGGTAGAAATGCCCCTATCGACTCTAAC
>NZ_JAUBUR010000101.1:0-2322 GCF_036705485.1 Microcoleus sp. AT9b-C3
TCGTGCGGTTCGTTTCTATGAAACTAGCCTGTATGGGTTAGGGGATTAGAGCCTTTACGCCGCCTTGGGTGCAAGCCCTAAAAGATAGTAAAGGTAACTTCAGTTGAGTGTGAGTGCGTCAAACTCAAATTTGACAAGTCTTACCCGCTAGGAATGGCGTGATGCCAAAACTGCCCACATGGATAGAGAACAAACTCTAAAAATGAAGCTGGGGACAGAACGAGAATAACAAACCTGAGATGGGAGCAACTCGTATAGGTAAGTAGTCAAGGTTAAACATTAGTTGAACTCTCGGAAAAAGCGTCTGAGCGTGAACGACCGAAATCAAGGTCGAACAACGACACAACATAACACTTAAAGTGTGAAAATACCCGCATTATTTTGAACTGGATAAATGCAATTCTGGGAAATCGTGGGCGAAATGAGAGAACCTAAAACTACAAAATAACTCAACAGAGGAACGAATAAAACTGCTCTTTCAACCTTCAATTTTAGAAGATTAACTTTTCAAATTGTGGACTCCTTAAATAAGGGTTAGCGGGTAGAGTTGGTAAGATGTACTCAAAAATTCAAGAAATCAGGACTCTTGGACAACTGGGTACGGTTTACATAGAAAATGTTCATTCAGGCGTAGAGAATGTTATGGCAACGGAGTTAAATCCAGTTGATAAATGGAAATCAATTCCTTGGCGCAAGCTGCGGAAAATTGTGTTTCGCCTACAAGTGAGAATATTCAAGGCTCAGAAGAACGGTAACGTACTCCTAGTGCGTAAGCTTCAGAAACTTTTATTAAGCTCCAGAGCAGCGAAATTGCTTGCTATTCGGCAAGTGACACAGTTAAATACTGGACGGAAAACCGCAGGGGTGGACGGAAAGAAAGCCCTCGAACCCTCACAAAGACTAGCACTATTTGAAGTGTTAGTTAAGAACTGGAAGCAATGGAAACATCAGCCCCTAAAGCGAGTGTACATCCCCAAAGTAGACGGAACTAAAAGAGGACTAGGAATCCCGACCATTAGCGACAGAGCATATCAATGTCTCATCAAATATGCCTTGGAACCCGCAGCAGAAGCTACGTTCAACGCTCATTCTTATGGGTTTAGACCTAGCCGAAGCTGCCATGATATCCAGAGACAATTATTCAATAATCTAAACTCTAGCAGTAATGGGTTAGAAAAAAGAATTTTGGAATTGGATATTGAAAAATGTTTCGACAAGATTGACCACAAATTCTTAATGCAATCAGTCCAACTACCAAAGGCAGCAAAACAAGGGGTATTTCGGGCAATAAAAGCTGGAGTCAGAGGAGAATTTCCTTCATCAGAATCCGGTACCCCCCAAGGGGGAGTTTTCAGCCCATTACTAGCAAATATAGTCCTTCACGGATTAGAAAATGTTGGTCATGAGGTCAGATTAAAAATCAGAAATGGTGGCAGATACATAGACACTATTACTGGCTTTCGTTATGCGGATGACCTTGTGTTTATTCTGAAACCAGAAGACGACCCTGAACCCCTCCGAGCACACATTGATAAATTCTTGGAAACAAGAGGATTAAAAGTTAAAGAAGCCAAAACCAAAGTCGTACATAGTACAGATGGTTTCGACTTCCTTGGGTGGCACTTCTCAGTTAAACCCAATGGTAAATTCATTTCAACACCAAGTCAAAAAGCTACAATTAGCATTAAGGCAAAAGTTAAAGAAGTGATAAAAGATAGTCGTTTCACTCTCGAACATCGCATCAACAAGTGTGGTTCGGTGGTAAGAGGGTGGAGAAATTACCATAGATTCTGCGATCTGAGTCAACACAACCTGTGGTCACTGCGCTATTGGTTATGGAAATTCATTCGGAAACAAGGAAGATACAACCGTTATCAAACCAATAAGGTTATAAAAAGAGCAATTCCTGCGGTTAGTTGGTCAGCCTGCAAGTTTGTCATTGTCAAGGGAGATAAATCACCCTATGATGGCGATTTTGTTTACTGGTCAAAACGAGAGAATGCTCACTACGATGGGATAACGGCACGACTTCTCAAGAAACAGAATCACAAATGTACAGAATGTAATCTATCGTTCATGTCAGGTGATATTGCAGAACTACACCATATCGACGGCAACCATGACAATTGGAAACCTATAAATTTGGAAGTTCTACATCGTGAATGTCACCAGCATCAGACCGTTCATGGTCAGGTGAGAGTCCGAACAGCGGGTTAAACCCGACTTATTAGGTGTCAGACTAGGAGCCGGATGCAGTGAAAGCTGCACGTCCGCGTTCTGAAGGAGAGGTGTCCTGTGGTAACACAGGCATCGACTCTAATT
>NZ_JAUBUR010000102.1:0-2264 GCF_036705485.1 Microcoleus sp. AT9b-C3
ACGGCAACGCCGCGGTGTTGCTCAACGCCAAGCTCGAGCCCATCGGCACCCGCATCTTCGGCCCGGTCACGCGCGAATTGCGCACCGAGAAGTTCATGAAGATCGTGTCGCTGGCCCCCGAGGTCCTCTGAGGAACATCCCATGAACAAGATCCGTACCGGTGACGAAGTCATCGTGATCGCCGGCCGCGACAAGGGCAAACGCGGCAAGGTGCTCTCCCGCGCCGACGAACAGCGCGTCGTGGTCGAGGGCGTCAACATCGTCAAGAAGCACGCCAAGCCCAACCCCATGAAGGGCGTGACGGGCGGCATCGTCGAGAAGACCATGCCCATCGACCAGTCCAACGTGGCGATCTTCAACCCGACGACCGGCAAGGCCGACCGCGTGGGTGTGAAGGCTGTGGACGGCAAGAACGTGCGCGTCTTCAAGTCCAACGGCGAAGAAATCAAGGTGGCATGACCATGGCACGACTGCAACAACACTACCGCGAGAAGGTGGTCCCCGAGCTGTCCAAGAAGTTCGGCTACAAGTCCGTGATGGAGGTGCCCCGCATCACCAAGATCACGCTGAACATGGGCGTGAGCGAGGCCGTGGCCGACAAGAAGGTGATGGACAATGCCGTGGGCGACCTCACCAAGATCGCTGGCCAGAAGCCCGTGGTCACCAAGGCCCGCAAGGCCATCGCCGGCTTCAAGATCCGTGAGCAGCAGGCCATCGGCTGCATGGTCACGCTGCGTGGCGCCCGCATGTACGAATTCCTGGACCGCTTCGTCACCGTGGCGCTGCCCCGTGTGCGCGACTTCCGCGGCATCTCGGGTCGCTCGTTCGACGGCCGTGGCAACTACAACGTCGGCGTCAAGGAACAGATCATCTTCCCCGAGATCGAGTACGACAAAGTCGATGCCCTGCGTGGTCTGAACATCAGCATCACGACGACCGCCAAGACCGACGAGGAGTGCAAGGCACTGCTGGCTGGTTTCAAATTCCCCTTCAAGAACTGAGGTGGCGCATGGCCAAACAAGCACTGCTCCAACGTGAACTGAAGCGCGAGAAGCTCGCCGCCAAGTTCGCCAAGAAATACAACGAACTCAAGGCCACCGCTGGTGATGCCAAGAAGAGCGACGAAGAGCGCGATGCCGCGCGCCTGGCGCTCCAGAAGCTGCCCCGCAACGCGAACCCGACCCGCCAGCGCAACCGCTGCGAGATCACCGGTCGTCCGCGCGGCACCTTCAACCATTTCGGCCTGGCCCGCGCCAAGGTGCGCGAGATGGCGTTTGCCGGTGAGATTCCCGGCATCACCAAAGCCAGCTGGTAAGCCTCAGGAGATCCCCACATGAGCATGAGTGATCCCATCGCCGACATGTTGACCCGCATCCGCAACGCGCAGATGGTCGAGAAGGCCACCGTGTCGATGCCGGCGTCCAAAGTGAAGACGGCGATTGCCCAGGTCCTGAAGGACGAGGGTTACATCGACGGCTTCAAGGTTGTCAACGAAGGCGGCAAGAGCGAACTCGAAATCGCCCTGAAGTACTACGCCGGTCGTCCCGTCATCGAGCGCATCGAGCGTGTGAGCCGCCCTGGCCTGCGCGTCTACCGTGGCCGCAACGCCATTCCCCAGGTCCAGAACGGCCTGGGCGTGGCGATCGTGACCACGCCGCGCGGCGTGATGACCGACCGCAAGGCCCGCGCCACCGGCGTGGGCGGCGAAGTCCTGTGCTACGTCGCCTGATGCGGGCTTCAAGGAGTAATTGAATGTCACGTATTGGAAAACTGCCGGTCGTCGTCCCCGCTGGGGTCGAAGTGGCTGTCAAGGACGGTCTGGTCAACGTCAAGGGTGCCAACGGCGCCCTGAGCCAGGCGCTGAACGCGCTGGTCAAGGTCGAGCTCGAAGGCGGCAAGGTGAGCTTCACCCCCGTCGACGAGTCGCGCGAGGCCAATGCCATGTCGGGCACCATGCGTCAGCTGGTGAACAACATGGTCACCGGCGTCAGCAAGGGTTTCGAGAAGAAGCTGAACCTGGTCGGCGTGGGCTTCAAGGCCCAGGCGCAGGGCGCCAAGCTCAACCTCACGGTGGGTTTCTCGCACCCCGTGGTCATCGACATGCCGGCCGGCATCAAGGTGGAAACGCCTGCGCCGACCGAGATCGTCATCAAAGGTGCCGATCGCCAGCGTGTGGGTCAGATCGCCTCGGAAGTGCGTGCCGTGCGTCCGCCCGAGCCCTACAAGGGCAAGGGCATCCGCTATGCGGATGAGAAGGTCGTGAT
>NZ_JAUBUR010000045.1:0-29173 GCF_036705485.1 Microcoleus sp. AT9b-C3
TTCAGCTCCGAGTTAACCATTTTTCTTCATTTTACATCATCTTGCATTTGTCTCACATTTATTTGAAATGACTATAGATACACAAATTGCTGCTTTGGGCGATCGCCTCGGAGCTTCTCCCCGTTCCGTGCAAGTGCGAGATTTAGGCTATCGCTGGGGTTCCTGCGGGCACAAGGGAGATTTATATTTTCATTGGCGAGTGGCGATGCTACCGCGAGTGATGATTGAGTATCTGGCGATTCACGAAATGGTGCATGTGATTGAACCGCACCATAATCATGCGTTTTGGAATAGAGTCGAGCAGATTTTGCCAGATTTCGAGGAACGTAAGCGTTGGTTAGCTGAGAATGGGGTGAATTATGACCTTTAGCGAATCACAGGCGACGGCATCTATCTATAAATTAGTGCAGCGAAGTCAGAAAACTAGCATTGAGAAGCCAATGAGTTCACACTGCATTCGACAAAGTTTCGCTTCCACCCTTAGCTCTTCCACCTTTTGGTGAGCTTTTTGTGTGATGGGGCCGAGGCACTTACAACGGAAAAGCCATCTGGCGCAATATTTCCCATTCTCTCTGACGACTTACCTGGGGCTAGAACTGCAACCCAACCAGCCCACATTGCTGGAAGTTCTCAAAAAATCTGTACCCATCGAAGACGGCCTCTATCCCGTCGAAGGTAGCGACAACTTGTTTCTAATTCCCTCCGACGACGGTCTAGACGCCGCCGCCGACTACCTATCCAGCAGCGGCGTCGGCGCTACCCTGTTGCTGCGCCGCCTCGAACCAGTTGCCAAAGCCTTTAAATTTTGTATCATTGACGCACCCCCGCAGCGCTCGCAGATTTGCCTAACCGCAATCGGCGTCGCCGACACCGTAATCGTACCGGCCGAAGCTTCCGTCAAAGGCTAGGGTTCCCTAGTGCGGACACTCGACTTGCTCAACTCCATGAGAGATGTCCGAGCAACTAACGCTACCGTACTTGGAGTGCTGCCCTTCCGCGACCGTTGGATTGGCAACACTCAAACTCTAGAGAGCCGCCTCGCCATAGAAGGAATGAAAGACGAAGTTGAAAACGAATTAATTCTCCCTTCAATCCGAGAGTCCGAACAGTACAAAAAAGCCATTAACAAACGCCAAACTCTTAGCAGATTAGGACATCCAGACTTAGAATATCCCTTTGAAATTCTGTTCGCTAAAATCGAGTCTCTTTTACAACAAAAAGTACAATGAGTGACAGCATCCTCGACAAAATTTGCTCCAACCGCAAGCGAACAGTTGTTCCAAGCCGAGAAGATACTTTAATCTACCCAAAACAGGGGAGCGAACACATTGCCCAACCGGAACATACGGAGAACGAAGCTTCAACCGAAATTACTAATTCCAGTTCAACCTTAGAGGAGTTAAAAGTCGGTTAGTCATGCATAGTAATGATAATCAAACTTTTTGCTCTATAGATAAACTGGGGTTATACTCATGAATAAAATACCAAATAGATCCCAGATGATTGGAGAGTTTTTTAGAAAACGAAAGAGTTTTCCTTACCAACCGCGATATTCTTTGTCTCATCGTATTATTAAATATTTCTATATAGTTCGTTTTGCCACTATTCTTGGATACCGCTTTGTGTCTTTTTTTTAGGAAAAACTATTCCGTAAGCACTCCAAAAGTCTGTATAGCTGACAGCACATTGACGATAGATTTTTGGTAAAGAATCCCACAATCCCCTGGCACCAGTTTCATCTCTTTTACCAATATATACTCCTACAATTTCTTTAGTCAATACATCAATGGCGAACCAAATCCACTGCTTGTTACCCTTGAAACCAACAAATGACGACATTTCATCCCATTGAATTATTAGCTTACTTTTTTTTTTAGGTTACTTGCACTTCTCTTTTGACGGCTCCTAATTTCTGATTGACATAGGACTGTAGCCACCGTTCAGAAACTCCTGTAGCTCGTACGCTTCCTGCCAAAGATATTTTCTCTAGTAATAGCCTATCTCTCAATTCTCTGGTTGATTTAGAAATAGGTTGATGCCTGGGATTCATGACAAATTGTCTGCCACAATCTCGACATTGAAAATTTTGTTTGCCAGTGTGAGTATGACCATTTTTTACAACGTATTGAGAGTCGCACTTGGGACATTGCATAAGCTAAAAATTAAGAAAAGTTGGATAATAAGATTATAACCATTATCATTGCTAATTTCTACATCAAACGTTTCCCTTGTAAAACTCAAATTAGACTCACAATATTTTACAAGAGCGAATAAGATGCTCTCGAAGGTAATACGCTCTTGAGGAAGCAGTTTCGACAATTGCATTGAGCAGCAGCAAACATGACTCATGCAAATTTCTTGACAAAGGTCCCGTTTGATCAATCTGTAGAAAATACTGAATAGCTCTTTCCAAGTAGAACGCAGTATTCACTCCTGAAAATAAACGAGTTCCCCCTTGTTCTCTTTGATGCTTTGATAAAATGTGTATCCCCGGTTCAAAGAAAATTGAGCGAAAGTGATAGATAAGTGACGCTAATCCTTCAAACACATCTGGATTACTTCCAGCATTCATAACGAATTCAAGTAGCAAGTCTTTGCCAAGTACAATATCTTGATTTTCATAATCAACTTTTTGCCAGGGCGTATCAGCGTGTAACATATTACGAATTAACTTTTGTCTTCTATCCTGATGCGTAGATATAGATTCACTGACAGCAAGCTCAATAGCTAACTCTTGCACTTTCTGCGATAATTCTTTCCATAATTGCCAATAAACTTCTTTCTTATTTGCTCTTTCAGCAATTAAAGCGACTTCTAAAATCAAATAATCTATGAAATTGGGTGCTATGTTACAAGCCTCCCTCAAATGTTCAATATAGGGTGGGAAGCTGGAATCATGTAAATGAAATATATGTCTGGCAAACCTTTTCAAAAAGCTAAGCCGAATTTTATAGTCGATTTCGATTTCCTTCTCTCTTCTAGAATTGTGAGTGTATTCTTGCTGCTCAGATTCAAAAAAGAGAGCCAGCATATTCGATAGCAATTTAATGTGGCTAAGTTCTGTTGAGCTATCTGGTATTATCAAACATGGGCTTAAAAGATACCAATGGCTATAGGTTTGAAGGGTTATTTCTTCAAACTCGCTAGGAATTTCACCGCGTGCAAATCGTTCGCGGAATCCATCTTTCCTTTCTTGCAATTTAGTAATTTCAGCTTCTTTATCAGCACCTTCTAGGCTATATATTCGTCTCTTCGCGAATCGGTTATCTTGGTCTTGCTCAAAACGGGCATACTCAAGTGCCCCAATAAAGCATTTCTGGGCAAACTCAGGATCTCTTTGCCAAAGATAATTTCTGATACCCTCCGCTGCTTTGTGTCTAACATTTTCATTAACGTGTGTTAGTGCAATAGCAATTAACTTTTTAACGAGAAGCTTCTCCTGCTCATTAGAAAAAAAATCCAACAAGATTGGAAGAACAGATGCCGCAGCAAATGCACCGTCATGATCTGTCGCATCTGCAATTGCAGATGCATTATCTGAATCTGCATTCGCTCTAACTGCTTGAATTATTAATTCAGCACACCACAAAGCATCTTCTTTAGTCAGTTTACTTGAATAATCTCGAATAAAAATAACAGCAGCAGTGACAACATCACCAAAATGCATTGCTGCCAGATCATCAACAGCACCAGACTGGAGTTCATCAAATAACTCTTTGGCTTCAGCGAGAGCCTCATGCAACGTTGCATAGTATTCCTTCTCTAGCGGTTCATGTTCAAAGGTTTTCCTTGACCAAACATAAAGTGCAGAGAAGCGGTTTTGCATTAGCAACCTTTCTTGAGCTTGCTGCTGAATATCCTTTAGGTCAGGTTCTAAATCTTCAGGCTCGAAAATAATTCTGTTATTCTCTTTATCCTCTACAGGTTTCCAACTACGACTATCAATCCTATGTAAGAGAAACCGTGTCGTTTCATCCTGAGACTCAGATGCACGGATCAAATCAATAGCGGTAAGTGCTTCATCTCTCCACTCGGAAAACTGAAGGCGTACAATCAACGTCTCTAAATGTTCCGTCCGCCACGGACGCAGGGCAGCAGTACGTCTCTCTTCTGAATAAAGTTGAGAGAGCGCATCAAAACTAGAACGATGCCAATCAATTTCATTGCCACCTCGTTCATGAATAATCCGACTTCGATCCATATGATAAAGCTCAGCATTACGTAGAAGTGGTAATGCAAATTTCCCAACTTTTGCAGGAAAACCTGTTGCTACAGAAGCCAAAACTGCTGTAGGCATGACGGAATTACTATTTTGTAAAATGTAGTCAAATAGCCATTCTAGTTGATCTGATTCAGAATACTCTGCGTATGCGATTAGCCAGTTCTCAAGCGCCATGAGAGCAGACTGCAACAAATAAGGAGTTACAGAATATCCACGATATGCAGCCCAAAGGCGTCCAGAGTAATGCTGCTGAATTTTTTCCCCATCGTTTAACTGGATAGTCAACGGTTCAAATATGGGCTTTGAAGGATCGCGTTGTGTCGATGAGTAGCGGTCTGGTGCATCCAAGTCGGAATAAGCATATTCTTCTGCTGCAATGTTAAGTAGTTCCAAAATGAAGTCTAAGCCTTTTCTTGGGTGGAAACGTAAAAGATGTTGGAATGGACCTTTAGCTCCACTGGCAGGAGAAAACTCATATCGATCTTTGTGGAGACGAAAGTAATGATTTACCCCTACGGCGCTGCTGTAACGGTAACTATGCTCTTTCTTGGATTTCTTAAATAACCACTCAAAGTGTGCCAACTTGATTAGTGTATCTGGGTCATACTTACAAAAGAAAGCGGCTTCAACTCCCTGAAACGCCATTTTGCAAAATTCTTCAACATAATGTGGTCGGCGCGATCGCCTGAAACCGTCATCAAAATCATCAATAAAAATAGGTTGCAAAAGCTCTTCTAGGCTAGTTCCCATAGCTTGTAAACGTTCTTCGAGCTCTTTGTTCTTATCGACATTACTAGGTAAAACTTCTTGCTGTTCTGCAAAACCCTTAGCTTGATCTGCAAAAACATCAGTGTTTAAAAGACTTGAAAATTCTTCCTGTATCGCCGGAATAGTTTTTATGATAATGCTAAGCAGTTTTTTCCTGTCGCCATCATTTCTGTATGATTCCTTAAGAAGAGCTAAGAGGTGAAGAGCTAGTAACCCTACTTCACGAGCTGGCAATGGTAGGTCTTCATATAAATTTAATAGAGAAGACCAACTATTTAGGACTGCTGTTACATGCGGTATTAAACTCTCAAATAAAAAATTTTTATTCTCAAATAGAAAACAAATCATGGCTTTCCAGCCCTGACCATAGGGTTTAAGAAGTAAGGCGTCAACTAAAGCTTTATCATCACTTTCTTTGAGTTTGGAAGTGAATGTTTGATCTGGTGTTTGGCAAGCTATTCGGAGAATGAAGCAAAAACGTTTCAAAAGTTCTCCATCGTCTAAAAAAAGCTGAGCTTTTAAAGAACTGAGGAATTCATCTGGATTATCGCCTTGAAGTATCGCAGCAATAGTTTCATCCTGCCAATAGTTCTGAATATCTTGACTAGTAATAACAGAGCGCACAAAATTATTAACATTCTCACAGTACCTTAACTTTTGATGAAGCCACAAGCGAAATGCACGGTTTATTGCGGGTTCATGACCGATTGCATCAAGGAAGCCTTGTATTTTACCTGAATACCTTCGATAAGCATCCTCAATATATTGGTCAAGTGCCCAGTCCTCTAGAACATCATGCGATGGACTAACAAGATTATTCGTGGAATCGCGACGAACTAAGTTATCTTCTTCGAGCTTGAATATAGCATCACTATCGAAATCAGCTTCAGGAACCCCAGAGACCATTTGCTTAGCTCGACTGACTGCGATATTGATGAAGGTTTGCTTTCGCTTAAGCGGCATTCCATTTACTCGATTTTGTTCTTTGGCAATTACATTTTGCCAGACTGCAATGCGGAACTCCTTCTCACCATCCTGAGACGTAAATTCCGTCCCAGTTTGAAGAACCCTGTATGCTAAATCTGCAAAAAACGGCGATTTTAGCAAGGGTTTCAACTTCGGATTTTCAGAAATTTTTTGTAAGGGTTCAAGTCGTTCACAGAGATTCTGAACTTGATCATTACTAAAACCGTTTAATGTAAGTGTTTGAAAGTTAACTCCAAAAGGTTGAAGATAGTTAAATGTTATTTGTTGATACGCATAGTTACGACCAGTAGCCATCACAATCCAACCTTGATGCTTGCTCAGTAAATGAAGCAAGTCTTTAAATGCTGTCATTTTCTCTAACTCAAGAAGCTTTTCCAGCGACTCAAGGATTAAGTACTTTTTAGGCATTAGAGCGAAACCCGCTTCTAAATCACGAAGTGAACTTCTTAAGCCCATTGCTGAAAAAACATTATCGAGATGGGGCTGGTCTAAATCCTCGGTGCGTAGACAGAATATAGGAGCACTTTTACTTATGTAGTCTGAAAACCCTCGTATCAGGCTAGATTTCCCAGAACCACGCTCTCCGCAAACAAAAACGAAGTTGGAGGTCTCTGTCAAACTGAGCAGTTCAGAGAATACATCTGGTTGTTCAACATGAACACAACCAACAGTAGTCCTTATACCACCTAAAATGTAATTGCCATGTGCCTTGAGCTTGGTAATATCTGATTCCCAACTGGAGGAACTAACAGTACTAAATGCAGTCCGAATATCTTCTGGCAGAGTCTCTAAAGTGATTGTTCCTGCATTTTGATTAAAAATTTGAACAGCATCAACAATTCTTGTCCACAAAGACGGTGCGGATTCATTTGTATATTGGGCAATTAGAGAATGAAGTAATGATAAGGTGCTTCCTGATTCTGTATCCAAATCGTAGCCAATGAGATAAAAGACTTTTAAAAACTCCCATAACTGCTTATTAGAAAGATCAGTTTCACCATTAGCCCTCTTCAACTGCGTCTGGAACGCTGCCAACTTTTTTCTTTTTGCATCACTACTAAAGTGGGCAGTGTTAATTTTAATAAAAAATTCTTCTTCATGTTCAGCGTGCCTTGCCCACTCCAGAATAGGTCGCACATCGTTTGTGTCAGTTGCGCTTAGAGGACCTGTGATAAGAGCGAGAGCATCAGTGTTAGGATTGAAACTTTCGTCATTGAAATCCTTCCAGGTACTTTTAATGACTTCAGCGAAAGTTTGATCTTTTTCTGTGATGGTGATTTCATGCTTGATTTGAGCCATCAACCTTGCTTCTTTCTCTGTTTCTGGCTGTTTGGAAAACACAATGAAATCATCAGTATTAAAGCCAGCGTAGCGCCCTTGAAGCTTAATTTTTATAATTGGAAAAGGTGGTATGCAAGGCGCAAGCCTGCCCGAAAGCATAAGAACAGTAAAAGCTGCTTGAACTCGTGTTTCAAAATTTCCTCCACCTCCCCCCGTGGAAAAGGGGCTACTTTGCTGTTTTTCTGGCTCTAGCATTTATCTTCAGTGCTTCTTCTTTGGATTAACCTCTTTATATTAGCTTTTTAACTCATTGATCGCTCTCAAGAACTACGTTCCAGAGATTCTTGCCTAATCTGACGAATTGCAAACAGGCAGCCTTCAACTACGAGTGGAATATCTCTGTATGGAGCCAAATAACAATTTATTGTATAGAGTATTACTGTAGATCCTCCCATTTAGGGTGAATGAACGAATCTCTTGCTGTAGATCCACCAATTTGGGATACATCTACAGCAAAACGGCTGTGTATTTTGCTGAATCAAGGAAGGTCTACAGCAAAAGCAGTTAAACCTGATATGCTTCAGGTAACGATCACATCATTTGCCAATCTCGCGACACGACCGAAACGCTAAATTAAGCTTTGATTAAAGAAATGCCTGGTATTTCGAGGAAAGACTTACTCTGTCCTTTACCCCATTGGCGTAATCTATGGATTCCAACCCATCAAAATCTGAACGGAGGAGATCCGCTTCTGGGCGAGTTCGAGGAGTTATCCTATCGCCTGCAAGCAGAATTTGAGATCATCGTGTGGCGATCGCTTGCTAATGGGCCACCGCTGGACGAACTTCTGTCGAGCCTGCTGAAGTTTCTCATGCACCTCTATGGGGAAGATCCCATCATTTCCACCACGCTCGATCCGCAGATTTCCAAACTGATGCAGTCTCTGCGATCGCGATCGCTCTGATTGGGTAGCGATCGTCGACAACACCTACGCGATGCTCTTGTCTTTACCCCTGTCTTATAAATTAATATTGAGGCCTGAGACTTAATCGCAGCCTGCCTCCGATTGACCGTCGCCTCCTTCAGCTCCTTTTTTACCAGAGCTTGCTTGTACTGGATGACGAGAGCGATCGCACGCTTGTCTGTCCAACTGAAGAAACTGAGAAACTAAAGTTGGTGTGGGTGGCTGTCCCATTACCACTACAAAGAATTATTTTAAGTCCTTCTCATAAACTAACCAGGTATTGGTACTCGTGCGATCGCGCATTCATCTAGCGCCTTGATATCTTGGTTGAAGCCTAAGTCAAAAGTAGCATTAGATGGTATGGTCGCATCTATGAGCTCGGCAGCGGCAGGCTGGAGGTTTACAACCGGAACAATAGATTTTAGCAGCCGTGGGTTCCGAACTCGCGCGGCCCTGCATGCGATCGCGCCAATCGGCGTAGAGTTAGGACTGTGGCAGGGCAGCTCTCAAAACCAGACAATGCTATGGCTGCGGTGGTGGGACACCGAGGACAATTTGCTGCTGACAGGTGCAGAACGAGCCTCTAGAACCCAACAAGCACTTTTTGATAATTCTTGGGGTGTTAGGAATGGGATTGAATGCAGAGCAAGTGGGATAAGCCCTGGGTTTATCAGTAGAGTTCGTCAGGCAGCATTCCCAATCTTGATGCAGCTAAATTTGGCTTTCCCGCACAAGAATTGTGGATTCTCAATCTAGCAAACCTTGCAGTGCATCCGGCTATCGCCGTTACTCCCTAAAAAACCAAGGGCTCTCGTGGTCAGGGGGTAAATTTTTACCCGACTGTCAATCTCTGCCAGACTCTAACATTTTACCCGATAGATTGTCAGAGTTAGCCAGACAACAAAATTGAACCCGACTGTCAAGCTTTGTCTGACAACAACATTTTGCCTTATTATCAAGGTCAGCCTTACACTCGTTTTCAGCCTCAACGGAGTGCAAAAACCAGACAGCCCAGCCTCAAGTTGATTGCTGGCATAACGGCTGCTATGCTACAAAATCGCTTCATAAATTTTAGCTACCTGCCAATTTTCTCGCACTTGCTTAACTTGATTCTTAATTCAACTTAGATACTGTAACTTGATTATTAAATCAATCCAGTCTTTGTTAAAAACGCTAAAAAATTAGCTAATTTTTGCGTCAGCTAAAGTCAGGCATTTGCAGTATAAAGTCAGGCGTTTGCAGTATAAAATCAGTGAGATTACAGGCATTTGCAGGGGGTGCACTTTACCTGTATTTACCCGAAAATATCCTGCAAATGCCTGAATTTTTCGGTCAAATTGCTGCCTTTTTGTGCTGTTCGTGTCTTTGCTTGTTGAGGTTGGTTTTGGCGATTCTCAATCGGTAGCAAGCAATGGTTTTGTCCGTACAAAGCTTTATTTATTACTTTTAAATAAAAACAATGCACCTCATGAATGCGGACTTCTAGCCGCCAGGTCAGGTTTAAGACTTTCTTAAGCTTTAATGACAAATGTAGCTAACTGTAATACAAATTAAGCTGAATATTATACAGCTATAAGAAATGAAAGGAATAAAAGAGCTGACAACGCCCTCGCCTGTCGAGCAAACACTTTAAGCAAATGGATAGATTGTCAGTTATTGATTCGCGATCGCAACCAGTTATCCTCAAATGGCGGGGGTCACTTTACGCCCCTATTTTGCTCTTTTGGGGTGAATTTGAAAGTAGTTATATATTTATAAAATGAGATAAACTCAACTATTATCATGGCTATGAAGCTCAAAAATTTGCCTCAAAGTCAGCCAAATCAGTCAAATCAGTCAAACCAGCCAAATCAGAGACTTTCCAGTCGGCTGGAAATAAGATTGTCTGACTCTGACTACAATCAAATTAAAGCAAAAGCAGAGCAAGTCAATTTGAGCATGAGCGACTTCATGCGCCGTGCAGCTTTGAGGAGAACCATGCCACGCCCTCTAGCTGCATTTGACTTAAAAGCCTATCAAGTGTTATGCAAGATTGATGCCCAATTGAGAATTGCAGGAAACAACCTCAATCAGATTGCTAAAGCTTGCAATAGTGCTGTGGCATTGGGAGAACCAGTTGTTGTCAATACAGGACTCTTAGAAAGCGTACAGCAACTCATTCGAGAAAACGGGGGTGCAATTAAAACAATAGTTGCAAACCTCGCCAAATCTACAGTACGCTAATTATTAACAAGCCTGGGCTTTACCGCCTGAGCAATCGATTCTGTGCAACTGACGGCTTTTCGGTTATGATTGGCAAACAAATCAAAGGTACAGGCTTTCGGGGCTGCCTGAACTACGTGCTGGGCAAAAAAGACGCCGCTCTAATTGGCGGTACTATGTGCGGACAAACTCCTGAAGAACTCGCTGCTGAATTTGCCATCGCCCGACAACTAAGACCTAACCTGAAAGTAGCAGTTTTTCACGCCACTTTATCTGTCGATAGCACCGAAAAACTAGAAGATTCTGAAGAAAATGACCAGCGCTGGCTGGCGCTCGCAGCCAACTACATGAAAGCGATGGAATTTGACAACAACCAGTACGCCGTTGTCAAGCACAGCGATACAGAACACGACCACATCCACATCGTCGCCAGTCGCATTTGCCTAGATGGAGGTGTTGTTGACGATAGCTGGGACTATTACAAAAGCCAACAAACTATTCGCCAACTCGAACGGAACTACAGCCTGGAAACTGTTACACCCAGTTGGGAAACAGACAAGCGAGCTCAGACTACAGGAGAACACAGGCAATTAAAAAGCAAGGGAAACAAGAGCGTCAGGGTGCAATTGCAAGACCTAATTGATGAAGTCACCCAAGACAACCCAAGTATGCCAGAATTCGTTGAGCGGTTGCAGCAACAAGGCGTAGAGGTGCAAGTCGGATTGACTCGAACTGGCTTCAGTAAAGGCATTTCTTACAATTTAGATGGAGTCGCTTTAAGTGGCACTCAGTTGGGTAAAGCCTACACTTTTTCAGGATTGCAGAAGCATCGAGGCGTTAGCTATGACCAAGGGCGAGATAACGCCCTAATTGAGGCTTTAATGCAGCCACAACACTTAGCTATCGCCCCCAGCGAGGCAGAGGAAAATGAGTTAGAGTTGTCACAATCTGAGCTCGCAGCAACCGCACCTGCAACGAGTGCAACAGCAAATGAGTTAGAGTCGTCACAATCTGAGCTCGCAGCAACCGCACCTGCAACGAGTGCAACAGCAAATGAGTTAGAGTTGTCACAATCTGAGCTAGAAACAACCGCACCTGCAACGAGTGCAACAGCAACACCAAATAAATTAGAGTTGTCACAATCTGAGTTAGTAGCAAGCCCACCTGCAACAGTAAATGAGTTAGAGTTGTCACAATTTGAGCTACCAGCAACCGCGCCTGCAATTCCTGCAACAGCAAATGAGTTAGAGTTACAACTGTCAATCCTGCCAGAAAGGAATGAAACTCAGTGGCAAAAAGTGCGTTCGCATCTCGCAGTCGAGTACAGTTTACCTTTAGAGTTACTCGATTTATTGTACTCTCATTCTTGGCTGTATGCCGGCTCAGAAAAGGCTGTTTTTACAGGACGGACGCTTGAGGGGGAAGCCCGGTTCGCTTTTGTTCTCGATGAAAGAGGCAACTTTACTACAACCCATCCCCTGTCATCTGAAGCTGCTTTCTGGGTAGCCACTACTGGAGAAATTGAGCGAGCTGTGATTGCTTGTAACCCAATAGAAGCCCTTTCAATTTTGCTTATTGAACAGGATAACTCTACAACAGCACCAGCGACACTTTACCTAGGAATTGAACGAGCTTCACAACTGCCTCTACAATTCTTACACGAACTCGATAGCGTTATTATAGCGATAGCAGAAGATTCTCACCTCGCTCGAAATGCGCTCTCGTTGCTACCGAATGCAGAATTTGCTAATCCACAGTCAAGTTGGAATGATATCTGGATACAATTAATTGAGCAAGAACAGCAAGCTCATAAACAAAATAACCAACAGCATAAACAGCACATTCAAGACATTGAGCTGGATTAGTTATTGCCTCTAAAAAAATAACTCTTATTTAATAAAAGCATTATCTCAAACTTTTCCTAATAGCGAGATTAATTACTGATAGTCTGTAATTAATTATTACAAATTTTTCAATATATTGAGCGACTATTTTGGCGGGATTTGCTAAATATATTGAGACTGGCTTGCCAAAATTTTTGGTGAGCCTACTTTGGTAAAAATAAATTATTTATACGTTTGTTCGTACTAAATTTTACGAAAAAAACAAATTTATAAGCGCTATCGCGCCCAAAAATAAAGCATCGGACAAAAAAATGGAACTATCGCAAACCTACACCTATTACTTCAATAATTTAACCTGTGTCCACCCAACAGAAAACGAACTGTACATCATGGGCAGGGAAACAACACTTGTACTAAATTTTCAACAAACAAACTATCAAACGCTCGACCAAATAATCTACGCTCTGCGACTTGTGAGAGACAAAAAAGTCCAACACAGAAAGGCAATTATTGAGCAAGAAATGCTGGTCTTAAACTTCCCATTCACTGACTGAAGAAAGCAGCAACCATAGCAACAACGCCAGCAACAAAGACAGCAGCACTGGTAGCAGCAACGGCAGCAACAAAAACTACGAGCTAAAAATCGACTGGTAATTAAATGATGCCGGAGAGACAAGTTTGTTTCTCCGGCAGCCAATAACAAACATTAAAACCACATTCAAAAATGGCAAACTCTCATGGCAGGATACGTGTATCTCCTGCACTAAGAGCAAGCCGATATGTTCGAGGCGTCCAGCGAACACTACGTCGGCTGCACAATCATATTTGGACGAAAAGCTTCTTCTGATATAAAAAGGCCGAGCCGAGGGGCAAAGTTTTGTGGCGCTGCCCGAGAACATCGCTTTCAGATGAATAGCGTATATACTTGAAATAAAACTATCGAAGATATTAAACACAACGAGTCAGTACAGCTATGTCTGCTAAAGATGTCTTTCACGAAGTCGTTAAAATCGCTCTCCAGAAAGATGGATGGCAGATTACTCACGATCCATACACTTTACAAGCAGGAACTCTAGAACTTTACATCGACTTGGGTGCCGAAAGGGTGGTTGCGGCCGAAAAAGACGGACAAAAAATTGCCGTTGAAATCAAAAGCTTTATTGGCCCCTCCAAAATTTTCCAGTTTTACACAGCATTAGGACAATTCATTAGTTATCGAGCAGCTTTGCAACAACAAGAAACTGACCGCCTTTTATACCTAGCAGTACCCAGCAATGTCTACGATAGTTTTTTTACAATGGGGTTTATTCAGTCTTTAATTCAACAAAACCAAATTCATTTAATTGTTTACGATATAGAGCAGGAGGCGATCGCACAATGGCAAATGTAGACCTTTATAGGCAGCACATCCAAAATCTGCTCTCCCAACACGCTAGCCTGGTTTGGGATGAGCGCATTCAGGCTCAAACTATCTTTGATACCGAGCGCGATCATTATCAATTAGTATATGTGGGCTGGCGTAATCAGCGGCGAATTTATGGCCCGGTTTTGCACGTGGATATTATCGACAATAAAATTTGGATTCAGCAGGATGGAACCGAGGTGGGTATTGCCAACGAACTTGTAGAATTAGGAGTTCCCAAACAAGACATCATACTTGGTTTTGACCCCCCTAATATGCGACAATTAAGTGAATTTGCGATCGGATAGATTACCCTTAAGTGTTAAAAAGTTTAGCTTTTTTGAAGGCTACTTTTTTTAATACTTAACCACTTTCGTCAGCTTGCATAATTTTGGCAACTGGGTGTTAGATTTCGTACTTGAACTTAACACCCAGTTGCTTGTGTGTAATTCCTGTATCTATTGCTTTCGCCAATGTGCCTCAACCCCTCGTCCCCAACATTCCAAACGCCCAGTATCCCTTTCCCGGCGCCATAGACGGCAAATCAAATCAATTCCCACTGTTGGACACCGTTCCTGCAATTCCCTAATCGAGAATTCTTGAGGCAAATTGTTAATTGCATCCAATACGATCGCCGTTTTAGTTCCTTTTGCGGATGTAACATATCCTACCCACTGCTCAAACTCCCGATAAGCTGATAGCAGCATGACTCCCAAGAAATACTCCCACGCCTGGTAATAAGTTATGCTGCCCTTCATGCCATCCTTGGGAAGAGGTAAAATAACCCCTGTACTAAAAGGAATGTGGGTATAATTGGTGTGAATTGTAGTTAGCACGTCCCGATAACCCGCAATTTCTTGTTCTGAACGATCGCGGGGCGTTGTTTTTTCTGTTACTAATTTCTTAATCAGTTCTAGTGGCACAATAATGCGTTCAATGCGGTTAGAATATTCGGTACTCTGAATAACCGCTCTAGGGACACAATAATGCGTTCAATGCGGTGAGAATATTCGGTACTCTGAATAATCGCAGCTTGGCGCAAAGTGCCTAAAACTTGTGGGGCTTGTTGTTTGAATAACTCCTGCGTTCCCTTTTATTTTACAAGCAAATGAATTGTTTGCATAAGTCTTTGGTTGAGCTGTTGACTTTCAATTAACCCCTCTTCAAATGATAGCATATCTATTTTATCTCCTTTGTATTAATTATAAACATTTATCGCCGTCAATAACTCGGATATTGCGTGCGCTCGCATCAAAACTTTGAAACCCGATTGCAAGCAGAACCGACGCCAAATCCAGATAAATAAGTAAGGCGATAGTTGCTTTTAGCCATAGCCCTTGCCTCTCTAGTTGTCCAAGGTTTGACGCTCAGCAAATCGGGTTCAGTTTCCAGTTGCCTTAAATAAGAGCGATCGCCCGTTACTTCCGCAATCGCCTGAGCCAGGAATTTGCAACAGCTCAAAGGAGCCTGAACCACCTGCTTTTCAGTAAACCTAACCACAATCCAATTCCACTCTAAGAATAATTGATTGCGGCGCATATCGCTGTCAGCATCGCAGCAGTGAGTGGGCTTCTTAGATTTGCCAGCATAAGGTTCATCAATCTCGACATCAATTCCTATCCCAGATGGAGTGTGAATTACAGTAAAATCTGCTGAATAGCTTCTCTGAGATGACGGAATTTTAAACTCTGCTGCTTGGACAACTTCCTCGAAATATTGCTGTAAGTATTGCAAAAAGCGTTGTTCACTCACTCCTTGCTGAGCTTGAGATATGCCATTAGGACTAACCCGAAGTGACATCAAATCCTTGAGCAATCGATTTCTGGAATCTAACTCAAATTTTGCGCTTTTTAAACCTGTCTGCAACCCTTCTTTTTCCACCTTAAAACTAGAAAATTCTTGCTGTTTATTCGAGGATAAATATTGATGGGATAATATATTTTGTTGATGGTAATCAAGAACTTGCTGCTTATACCTGGATACCAGCTTTTGGCGACAACCAAACACATAACTATAAGCAGCCGCAATTAAACATGAATAAGCAGCTACTACCAACAGCATTTCCCACCACAGCCAACCCCAAGAAATAGCTAATAGCGGAAGTGCGATCGCACCATAGAGCCAAAACACCCAAATTAACCACAGCAACTTGACAGGTAACACCACAGGTGGTTGAGGCGGAGTCAGCAAAACAACAGGTTGCTCGAATTGTTGAGTTTCTTGAAGTTGGGATGAGGTGGCACAACTAGAACTTGCCTCTGGCAAAGGATATTGATGGCAGAATTGCATTACCACTTTTGGGGAAAAAACTATAGGATAATTCATAACTTTAAATACTCCTTTTTTTAAGAGCGCGGTCGCGCTATTTTTAAGAAAGTTTTTTGAATTGTATGCAAAAAATCACTCAGTCTAACTCACAAAATTTAACTCATTCTCAACCAGGTAGCAAGATTCAAAACGACAAACAAATCTCTCTTAAATCCGACCCGGCAACAATGGCTGCGCTTACTCAACTCGAAGAACGCCGCGATTATTATCACACCTGCATCAACGGAGGATACTAAGCATGAATTTAGCCACAGCGACGCTTGCTCAAAGTTCAATAACTGCGGCTCAAGTTTGGCATCAACTAGAATCAGCAGAAAGCTCAGAAGAAATCGACCAACTGCTGCAATCCCTTTGGCAAACCCAAGAAACCCAGGAACTTGCTGTAGATGCCCATGCCGACTTAGCCGACCAAATTGATGCCGAAATTGCAGGAATTACAGCCCGGATGCAGTATTTGATAGAGCTGCATTCAAGAGCTCTCAACAAACTCCAGGGGTGGAGAGAGCGGTTAGACCAAACCGTTCTCTACTTCAACGAGTGCGGCGTGTTAACTTCCGAAATTATTGGCAAACACCGCCGCATTACTGTCAAGGAAAATCCGCCTACTTGTGAAGTTTTGATTGACCCATCTCAACTGCCAGAACCCTATCGCCGAGTCGAAACAAAAACCGTAATTTCTGCCGACAAAAAGGCGATTTCAGACGCTTGGAAACAAGGAATGCCTGTAGATGGCACTAGGGTTTTCCGCAAGCGCAAAGTGGTTTACAGCTTGCTTCCAGGTAACAATTTGCACTCTCTTCAAGCCAACCAGACGCTTGAGAGTCGTTCTTCGGATAAAACGCCGTCCAAAAAACGGCGTTAGCCATCTTTTCAGGTGTCAGAAATGCCTGGGTCTGACACCTGAATTGTTAAAGCTCTCCGAATTAGACACCTCCGAATTAAAAATTTCCGAATTAGAGTAGAAAACGCTTGTTTTGTAAGAGCGACAACTTAATTTGGGTCGAGATATCTTACAAATCAATCCAGTATTGAGGGTTCTCAACTTCTTCTTCGGTGACGT
Organism: Microcoleus sp. AT9b-C3; assembly: GCF_036705485.1. Lineage (NCBI taxonomy): Bacteria > Bacillati > Cyanobacteriota > Cyanophyceae > Oscillatoriales > Microcoleaceae > Microcoleus > Microcoleus sp. AT9b-C3. The sequence goes on from NZ_JAUBUR010000045.1 coordinate 17,059, forward strand.
TGAATAAGTTTGACGCTCTACCTTTAATAACCCCGTTAGCAGCGAGGTTCAAACCTCCCAATTGCTGACTGTTTTCACCTTCTCCAAAAGCAACGCGAACAAGTGCATCGCTATCGCTATCAGAGAAATAATCCCGTTGGCTTTCCATTCCCGATGCGACAAAGGGACTCCCGTTATACCTGATAGGGTTAGCGGGAGGGGAATTATCGCTAATTAATAAATTGCCCGAGCGTGAATTCTTATTTTCAGGATTGATATTCATATCCGTCAGCCTTGTGAATGGTTTGAAGGTATTTAGGGTGTACGTCAAATTTCCTTTCCGGTAGTTGTAAAACAAAACTAGGTCTAAACCGGATAGCAATTCGCCCTGTATATAAACCCGCGAATTTCCCTGAAGAAATATCAGCTTTAACGATATCTCCAGTCCTAAAGCCCTGAAAGTATTTGGCTTTAGGAGCGTGAGCTTTTGGGAATCCGTATTTATCAGATCGGCATCGCTGTCTGGTTCCGTGTCCTTTAGCTTTAACAATTAAAGGCTTGACTCCTTTAAGCAAAAGCTTTTCTGGTGTAGATGCTCCTACACAAGCCGCATCAGCCCAATGTGTCTTTTCAATGCCCCTAGTCTGGCGGTTGAATTTTGTCCGACCACCAGAACCTACCTCTACTGGTAAGCCTGCAGACTGAAGTCTTCTATACAACTCCCATCGGGTAGCATTGACTGCTGCGGCATCCTTGAGCGGCGATGAAGCTCGAGCTAAAACTCGTTTGAGAACCTCCGGCTTTTTCTTTAAGAACTCAACAACCGATTTGTTGCCCTTAGCTTGATTGCACGAATGGCAACTCAGGCAGAGATTGCTAACTCGGTTAGAACCACCTTTGCTTCGAGCCTGGATGTGTTCGATCTCAAACGGAACATTTTCAATGCCGCAGTAAGCGCATTTCCTGCCCCATTTTACCAACAAATACTCTTTGACTTCAAATCCAAATAATTCGCCTCGCTGGTACTCTACGCCGCTAATTTCTGGGTTTTGCACCTGCTGCAAATCAAATCTCACCAACTCCTGAGAAATAGCGGTAACAGGACAAACTTTCCTAATTCGCTCCACCCAAGTTTCAATGTTGGCAATTCGACTCTCAAGAGACGGTGGCAGCCAGCCCTGTTTGCGGGTTCGGTTTAAGAAACGAGGTTTGCGGTAACGAGTTTTACGGTTGCGGCGACCTCTTCTTAAGGATCTGCGAGACTCAAGGGAGTCTTTAATCTGCTGCCCTCTGTGAGTTATTTCCAGAGCATTTGTAACGCGCCCAGTTGGCTCTTGAACGACAGCAAGACCAGTCGTTTTGCTGCCGGGGTCGATTTTAATGCGGTGCGGGTGAGTTGTAGATTCTTCAAGAGTTCTGTCTTGCAGCACGATGGTGAAAGGGTAACGTTTAAATACTTTAGCCCTCCCTTTTTTCAGTAGTTCTCTCGCCCGCGCTTGATGGCAGGGGTCAAGAGGTTTCAGGTTTCGATCTAGCACGAAAACTCGCATTACTTTGAGCCTCTCATTACTGGTAAAGTTGGCCTCGACAATGTTATTTGAACTTGTTAGGTACAGCTCACTGGCTTAACTCAATTACGCCTGTTTAAAACTGTACGAAAGAGCTACAAACTGGCACGTATTTGTAGGTTTCATGATTCAAATAACGTAGGTTGCAAAAACCTCAGTCTGGTCAAGTTAGAGCTGTTTACCAGCTCCCGTTATACCCTTCAGGTTGACGGTGAGTTCTTGACAGTTGTGCGAACTACTTTCACTTTTTTTCTCCACATTGGGATTGTCATTCTGATTGTAACACGCTACTTCTTTCTTCTAAACCCCTCCAATTGGAGGGGGTGACTATCACTCGGTAGCAGGAATTTGTGAAGGAACAACCTTGTCAAAATCTGGACTATTGCCGTGCGTAAGTCCTAACAATGTAAAAACTCGAATTCAGGAGCTAATCAATGAGTAGAAGAAAACTTACCCCAGAATATCGTTCCACAGAATGGGTAGCTGGGGAAGGACTAAAAATCCCAGTCTTTGATATGTCCTTGACTGACGGTAGAGTAAAGGGGCGGTACCAAGCTGAATCAGAAGTGCTGCGTAACTCCCTGCTTGAACTGCTTTTTGAACCTGAAGAATTAGCATCCCTAACCATCGTTAAACCAGACCCAAATGATAGCAGCTTCGACCCTCTCAAAAACATCGACTTCGGAGATGGTATTACCAGAAGAGTTGCTTTCAGCTCCGGCAAAAATGTGTACTTTGCAGACATTGAACTCTCAACCAAACTGTTGAGCGTATTCAAAACCCAACCCGACCACGCCTGTCGCTACGGCTCACTGCTAGTTAGCAGTTGCAACCAAGGAGCCAAATTGTTAGATAGCTCCCTTGACGGCGAAACCTTGCGAGTCAAAATTGTTGATTCTCAAAGCGATGACAAGAGTGAAAAAGCGAAAGCTCATAAGTGGCAAACCGGAGACTGTCACGGCAAAATTTCACCGGCACTAGCCCAACAATTGGGAGGTAATGACAACCGACCTTTTCAATTCAGATTTGCCTGGATGCAGGAATGGGAACAAGAAGACTGCCACACTCCAGAAATTAGCTTTCTTGCCAAAGGAACGCTGTTGCCTGATGCTAATTTAACCTCCGACTTGGGTTATGATATCATCATGGATCGCTCCTCTATCAAAGGAGTTGCCGCATTGCAATTAGCTGAACTTATCCCCTGTGGCGACTACGAATTTCCCAAAGCTATACTAGGAAATCGAGGCAACGCCAAAGTAACTGAATACGAAAATTCCTGGCAATTTTCGATTTGGTATTCCGAAGCAGCTATTGGGGCTGACATAGCCACACCAACTAAAGCGGAAGCCCAAAAGCTAGCTGACTTGCAAAATAACCGGCTGCAACTTGCCAAATACTTAGTGGAGCAGCACGACAAAAAAGCTGCTTTTCAATCTAGCCTTCACGAAGACAGCAGCGGATTAGAAGATGAAGCAGATGAAAAAGCCCAGCGCAACGAATCCCGGCTAATTTCAATTTTGAGGAACGACAAACTCGGCCAACTCCTCGACTTTCCCAAAGTCGTCGATTTCATGCAAGAACAACTGGCTAAAAAGTGGAAAGACTTAGCAATTAAAGGAGCAATTCATCACGGTTCAGCAATGGCTCAACCTTGTGAAAACCTCAAACCCGGTACAATTGTTGCCCCCCACTTGCGACACGGCACAGAAGTTATCGTTACCCGATACCCAATTGTCAGTAAAGATAACATCCGCCGCTACACAGTAGACAACAAAAGCCAGCCTGAATTAACGCAGTACAAAGGGTGCGTTTTTATTCGCTCTGACCAAGCCATGCAGCATCATCAATGCGATTTTGACGGCGATCAATTAGTGATTACGCCTGCTTCCCGAATGCCGAATGTCGCCTCTGAAACTAGGCACGCTAATCAAGAGAATGAGTACGATGCAGTTGAGAAGCGAGAGAAAGTTGACTACAATAAAGCTACCGATAGTGATGGCGATCGCAAGTATACCAAATTGCGGCAAATTGCCGTAGCGATCGCCCAAAATAAAATCGGCTGGGTGGCTACCTTAATCGGGAGAGTGCAATCGTCAGCAGCAGAACCGGGACAGCCAGAAAGTTTATTCAATCAACAGAAGCGGCAGCTTCTTGGAAAGCTGTTTGATGCCCTGCAAATTGAAGTGGACAGTCCCAAAAGTGCTACTCGTACAGAAGACCACCACCCCACCCTGCTGTCCAAGGCTAAGCAGTGGTCAGAACAGCACCCAAGCTACTTATTTGACTACAAAGACGACCCCAGGCTTTACAAAACCGTGCCATTACCTATAGGAGACGGCACCGCTATCAATTGCATTGCTAGGGAGGCTGTTAACCCTGAGTGGGAACCGACTCGTCTAAAAAGCCGTCACCGCGACGAATTTCGCTACTTGTTTGAGTCTCCTTCTGACTTAGATGAGCGAGAAAAATGGGAGAAACATTATGTCAGGTGGGCGCAAGATATTAAGGAACGCTATCGAGAAAGGATGGGTGAAATTCACTTGGAGTGCGGCGGCGATTCTAAGGCAATTAAAGAAGCCGTCAGCAAGTTATACGAGAGCTTAAGAGCCGATGTGACCGAAGCTTTTCCCAACGCTGAAGAACGGTTTTCTGTTGCTAGTGCAATGTGGCACGTCGAAACCGCAAATCCCAACTTAGAAGTTCCTCGCAAAGCTTGTAAGGAACTTTCTCGCCAACTGCTGATTGAATTCAACCTTGAACCTGAGTACGAGCGACTGCACGAAGCAATGCCAAAAGACACTTACATTCTGAGCGTCCCTTTCGAGGAATTTGAACTGGACGGTAGCAATAAGACTGTCAGGGATAAGAAGCGACAGCCAGTTGGCAAAGACTTAGCTGGACATTGGAAAGAATTGTTAGACAGCAAAGGCATTAAATATGAAGCAACTTTGCATCCGAGCCTGCCAATGGTCAATTTTGCCTTAATTGAACCAAGCGAAAAACTGGTGGGAATTCTTGAGAATAAGTTTTGCGAAAATGCCAACGACATCGACAGTTTGGACTTAACCTACCGTGATGGTCTGGGCCGCACCAAAGATGTCAGTTCCCGCATTGTAGCTCCTGCTGATTATACTTGGCTTGAGTCCCAAAACCAAACACCTAAAGCAGCATTGGTTCTCAATTTGTTTACAGATGAAATTTGCCAGCAATTGCAAACCTTTCAGTTTGACAGAGCTGAACTGATTGGGCAGAAGTACAATGACTTGAAAGATGTTGACTTTAGCAGTCCTAAATGGAGGCACAAAACATTGACTTTTGAGGTGGGTTCTGTTAGCGGTAGCGGTTCGAGGCGCGACGGTAGCCCTATTGTCCTCCTTGACGGACAAGAATTAGCCATGTTCTCTGCTAATTCACCTAAATTGCCGATCGGCACTACCTTTGAGGCCACTATTGAACCCTCGCCTAAAGGTAGTGCTCTAATCTTAAAGATCGACCCTAGTTCCGTGCGACTCATTGAATCAGTGGAGGAACTTGCAGAAGTCGCGCCAACTTCTTCTCAAGGGCGAGCGTCATCCGTATCCCCAACTCCTTGTCAAGGGCGAGCGCCATTCGTATCCCCAACCCCTCGTCAAGGGCGATCGCAATCTGTATCCCCAACCCCTCGTCAAGGGCGATCGCTTGTATCGCCAACCCCTACCCAAAACAAACCGCCATCTCAACCCCAAGACATTGCTGCCAGCCCCGCCCACCTCTCACAATTGCTGAAAGATGCGATTTCTGAAGCATATAACCAAACTGGAGCAACTAAAATCCCTGTGGGAAACTGGACAGCTTTTATTAGCAATAATCGCAATAATCTTAGGTGTTTAGTCTGAGATGAAGCTGATAATCCGGTATTAGCTGCTGACTTGAAAACAGGTCAAATCATTAAAAAGCTTTCTGAAAACAGCAGCGCTCACTTTCTCAAATACCTCTTAAAAATCGATGCTGAATTAGCAGCCCCATCCTCAAACAATAGAGTTGCAGACGCACAACTTTAACCTAATTTAGGAAGTTATATTATGTCCGCTAACTAGATCGTAATTGCAATTCTACTACTTTGCTGTGGCGAATTTACCAATACCCGCTCATGCGAATCATAGAAAAAGCGCAAACCTTTTCAATGCGTGTTGCCTAAATGTGTCTTGCTTGTCTGAGCAAGAAGTCGAATGATGCAAAAAAAGACACATTCGACTTTGACTTTCCTTGAGGACATTTGTACAACACACATTGAAGCCGGCGGTTTTATACGTATTTTGACGGACATAATATGACACTTCTTTTGCTTCCGCTTAATGAATGCCTTCCCCCTCCGATTGGAGGGGGTCACTTTAACTCCCCAAAACCGCACTTTAGAGTGAAGTCACTAGCCACACTGCTCGAATTTCATGGGAAATATCCACTCACCCCGCTACAAAGATTATGGCTACAAAAACAGCATCCCGAAGCCGAAGCCAGGGAAACTACATCACCCCTAACACAGCCGAGGGCAAGAAAATCCTCAACTACCTAAGAAATCGCTGCGAGAAAGCTTTAGATTACTGCCAGGAAAATGGACTCACCAGCGTAGAAGATTTTGCCGATGCAATTGAAGAACTAACGGAAGCTGATGGCAAACCTGGCATTAGCGTAGAGGTCAAGCACAACGGACTCGTCCTCAGTTTGAGCGATCGACCCGAGTACGGCTCTACCACAGGAAAGTACATGATGGAGCACTTGGGAGAGCCGGACGACAACCGATTTACTAAAACAGGAATTGAAGCATTACTCGATTCGCCTCGAACTAGAACAAGGTCTAAAAAAGACAATTTACTAGATGAATTGGATGATGAGCAACCCTCCCCCAAGTCTAAATCTAAAGCGGCAACCAAGTCTAAAAAAGACGATTTACTAGATGAATTAGAGGATGATGAACCCTCGCAGCGCTCGAAATTTAAAGCCAATACCAAATCACAAAAAAATGAAATTGAAAGTTGGGAGGATGACGAGCCATCACCCAACTCTAAAACCAAAACTAGACCTCCAAAAGATGACCTAGAGGAGTTGGAGTCGGAGGAACCACTGGTTAAATCTAAAGCCTTAAACCGCTCTCCGAGAAATCAACTAAGTGAGTTAGATGAGTTTGAACTCAAAGAACCTCAACCTAAAGCTAAGCCTCAAACTAAAAGCCACCTTCAAAACTCTGAACGAGAAGATTTGGAAGACGAAGAATTATCAGCTAAATCCCAAACCAAAAGAAAACTTCAGACAGATGAAGCGGTAGAAGCTGCGGAATCCTTAGCACGCACACCTTCAAAAACCCGAACTAGCCAACAGCGACCTCAAGGCAAAAAATCAAACGACCAGAACATCGATAGTATCCTCGATGCTGCTGTACAAGTTAGCGGTAGAACAGCCATTTCTGGAAGTGAGGTAGAAGGTACAACTGTCAGCGGCATGAGCGCTCAAGTTGCGGTTCTCGCTACTCTGATTGGCAAAAAAGCAGCTTCTCAAATTATAGACGCTGCTCTTGGGGCTGGAAAAGAGCGCCAAGTTGCCGATATTGTCAAAAGGCTCAAAGCTCAAAGCCAGCGGGCTGACTCACTCTCGCAGCGAGTTACCAACTTGGTTGAAGCGGATTCAGTTGCAGATGCAATGGTCGAATCCGAAGCTTCACCAGTAGCTGAACCAGAGCCAGAACCGGAACAAAACATCTTAGCTGAACCGGATGCCGAATTTGTGTCAACACCCGGTATGCTCTTAGCTAAAGCTGTTAGCAAAGTCCACGGAAAAGTTGATACAATTTCCGGCAGTATGAGAGACAACACTTCTGAAAAAACGGCTTCTATTAAGATTGACACAGAAGCGAGTTTTGAAGAACAGCTCGTACAAATAAATGAAGCACTCAACCGACTTGAAAAGCGACTCGATACCCTAGAACAACGAATAGAAGCTTTAGAGAACAAACTTTCTCTTCAAAAAAGCGAGACAGGCGTTCAAGCTGGCGATGCAAAATTAGAACCGCCCGACAGCTCAACTCCATCCTTCAGCGACCAATTCGTACAAAACGCGACAGAAATAGGTGAAAAAATTTCATTAGAATCAACAATCCCAGCTAGCAGCAGCGCTAGCGCTACTGCTAAAAAAATCACTGTGACAGCCCAAAATCTTACTCAGGACTCCCAACTTGCAGCAACACTGGCAAAAATTTACAGCTTAGCTGAAGAAGAAGCAAATGCGGAAGGCATTGCATTAGAAGACGGGGTTGATTTTGGACAAACCAAACTTTATGTAACAAATTTTGACTTCTCTACCGCTGTCAGCTTAAAAACTAAGGAAGGCGAGGAACTGTTTTCAGCAGTACAGGATAAAACGGGAGAATGGGAAGTTACAAACGACTTCCTGAAACCTGAAGAAAAAGAAGAACTCGACCGCTTAAAGATTTTTCAACAGGCTCTCAACCAAGAACGCTTAGCTGAAATGGTACAAAAAAGCGGTCAGGAAGAGGTGAGCTTTATTGATTCCCAAGGTTCGCGCCTCGACTTTGAAGTCGAATTCAGCGATAAATCCAAGTCGAAGGGTACTGTCAAAGGCTTTAACTCTCACAGTGAGATAGTTTTTGAGGCCAGCCTCCAAAAAGGTAATGTTGAGGTACTCCTGTGCGACATTCCACCCGAAGAAGTAGAAAATCTCCTCTCCCAACAACAACTCGCTCAAAACCATAACTCCAACAAGCAGGAAGCTAGAAAAACTGAAGCCGAGATGGAGATTTGAAATACAGCAGATTGCAGGTTTATGATGTAGGCTCACCGATCGAACAATCTCGCAAGGACACGGCACTGCCGAGGCGTGTCAACTTAAGGAATGCGGGGTGCGCGATCGCGCCCCCCAAGAAGAGGCACGCTCGCTCCGGAAGGCCACTGGCGCTGACAACAGCTTTCACAGGACGGCTGGCAGCACCTGTGAAGCAGGGCCTCAAATCCTGAACAGCAGAGATTCAACTCTATGCTACGCTGCTACTAATTCCTATTCAATCCTCCAGGGAACCCGACCCAAGGAGCAACACAAATCAATTAAATTGATGTTTAATTAATTGCTCTCTTAGCTCAAGGGGTCATGGTAAGAAAGCAACCTAAAAGAAGTCGTGATTGCCTGTATCTGCATCTAAGTCGATTCGTGCCGGACAGTATCCACCAGGAACATTGCAATAGCGGCATTCCCAATGGCTTGGCACTTGAGGTGGGGGAGTAGCACCGCTGATGATAGCAACAGTTTGGCGGAAGAACTCCTTGAATTGACTGTCAACCTCTGATGGGTAAATTTCCACTATGTCATCGGGATACACCAGCCGTCCTGCGGGGGGATGACTTTGGCAGAGACGTTGACCTTGTGGCGAGAGAGGAAACAGCAGCATATAAATCAGCACTTGCATCCGGTGTGCAGCTTTACATTTGCCCGATTTACAGTCCTCGATGATAAGCTGACCGTTCTCAATCACCACAATGTCTGGCTTGCCACCGATATCGCAAGTCTTGCCGTTAATTGTGAATGAGTTATCATCCTCAACGTACACAGCAGATCCTTGGGCTTGATGTTTCATTGCCCGTTGGATTACCATCTCGTCATGTGCAGAGGAGTCAAAATCACTGGGTCGTTTGGGAAACTGGTAGTGAGCCGAAGACCATGCTGTATGTTTACACTGCTTTTCTTCGCCCATCAAGCTAGAAAGCCAAGTCACCCAGATATAAGGTTTTGAACGTTTTTTGGCGGGTTGAATCGTTTTTGTTTCCTTGGGGAGTTTGGTAGACGTTGATTTGCGAGTCGTCTTAGGTTTTCGATTTGAATAAATTGAGAAATCTTGTCCTGATTCTTCGGGAAAAAGAGAAAGTTGTACGTTCATATTTTTTATGTGAACTCTACTTTTTTGGTAGATAATTGACTGCTGAATCTAGATTAATCAAGAAAACCTGTCAATTAAATGAGTTTAAAATAGAGAAGAAATAGAATTTAATAGAGTTTTTGATCCCAACCGAATTTCCGTCGAAATTAGCAGAATGAATTGCTATGCTAAAATGACTGGCAAGAACTTAATATACTCTCCCTATTGCGGGTGTGATATGGACTCCCAGGATGACTCACAACAATTAAAGCTTATGTTTCTAGGGGAACTGGCTAACCGCTACGGTTTTTTTGGGAAGCAGCGAGATGTTTTCTTAAGTCGTTTTGATGAGAACAATGCGAATAAGAAGCGTAAGGCACTTGCAGAATATCTGTGGAAAAACGAGGAGATTATCAATCAGGAACAGAATTTCCAAGATCACTTGACTGCTGTATGCGATGTGCTGTCTAGAAATGGCTATCCTATTGTAAAACCAACTGGTCGAGGTCAACCCCGCAAAGGTGACAGCCCTTGGGAGCAAGCATTCAAGTGGTTGTGGGAAAAACAGTTTCCTGAGTGGCTTCAAAAACAAAGGTCAAATGATTCAAGTGTCGGTGCAACCGCTCTTATCGCAGCAGCAATGGACTGGCGCAGACAGTTTCGATCGCTGATTGACATTAAAACAGAAGGTTTCGTAGGTCGTAAATACGTTTTCGATAAGATTGAGGATTTCCTGAGCAACAAGCCCAAGGGTTATTTCACCATCGAAGGCGACCCCGGCATGGGAAAAAGTACAATACTTGCCGAGTACGTCCGACGACATGAATGCGTAGCCCATTTCAACGATCGCCTGGGAAGTATCAATCGCACTAGCCAATTCCTAGAGAGTGTTTGCACGCAACTGATCGCCAAATACCGCTTGCCCTACTCGGAGTTGCCGCCAGATGCCAATCAAAACAAGGCTTTCTTGGAAAAATTACTGTCTGAAGTCAGCGAACAACTCAAGCCTGGAGCACGACTGGTAATTGTTGTCGATGCGCTGGATGAGGTTGACTTGGAGAGCCAGGACAAAAGTGCCAACATCCTATACCTGCCCCGCTACTTGCCCAAAAATGTTTACTTCGTAATGTCACGGCGGCGGGGTGTCGATCTTCTCTTTGTGGTGGACACGCCGAGGCACCTGTTTGACCTGATGGCAAAGCAATACGCTGACCTTAGCTTACAAGATATTAAGACCCGCATTCACCAGGACGTTAATGAGCATGAGCGACTGGGCCAATGGATTGAAAGTAACGGCTTGACAGTCGAAAATTTCATCACCCAACTAGCCGACAAGAGCGAGAACAATTTTATGTATTTGCGCTGCGTGCTAGTAGAAATTGAGGATGGGATTTACCAAGATGCAAGCATTGAGAGCTTACCCCAAGGTTTAGAAGCATACTACGAGAATCACTGGCAACTCATGGGCATGACCACTGACCCGCCGCCACTCACTAAGCTTAGAATTGTCTACATCCTGTCGGAAACCCCTAGTCCTATTCCTTATGAAGATATTGTTGAAATCGTCAAACATACGGGAGAACAAGAAGCTGAATTTACCGTGCAATATGTACTGAATAAATGGAAACAGTTTTTACACAAACTATATCAATACGAGCAAATCTCTTACAGGCTTTATCACGATAGTTATCGCCGTTTTCTAAACCGCAAGGAAATTGTAGAGAAAGCGGGGATAACAATTAAGGAGATAAAAACGCTGATGGCAGATAGTTTATGGCAGGATTTGTACGGCGATGGGTAAGTTAGCAGAACGCTTAAAGCAACTACCACAAGCCAGCCGACTTTATAAATTGCAGGTTCTACCAAAGCTCCTGTCAGATTCTTCACGAGTAACCAACCTGTACATCCTGCTAACAGATTTTGATTTCATTGAAGCCAAGATTTCTGAATTAGGGCCACAACCGCTGATTGAGGATTATGACTTGGCTTTCACTCCTAACATCTTAAATTCTGAAGAGTGGGTTAAGAGTAAGGGTGAGAATCTGAGAATAATTCAAAGTGCGCTGCGGTTGTCCGCGCATATTTTGGAGCAGAATAAGATGCAACTGGCAGGACGATTGTGGGGGCATTTGATGCCTTTTGATGTGCCAGAGATTAAGGTAATGCTGGAAGAGGCTGAGGCAAGGCAAATTGCACCTTGGTTACGCCCATTGACACCTACCCTAACTCCTCCAGGGGGAGCTTTGCTGCGTACTTTCGGCGGACATAACGACTGGGTAAATGCAGTCGCCATCACACCCGATGGCAAACAGGCAGTTTCCGCTTCATCAGATCAAACCCTCATTATCTGGGATTTGCAATCGGGAACACTACTAAAAACTCTCGCCGGACATACCCAGCACGTAAATGCAGTAGCTATCACTTCTAGTGGAAAAAAAGCCGTTTCTGGTGCTAGTGATAATACTCTCAAAATCTGGAATTTACAGTCTGGAAGACTACTGAAAACTCTCAGAGGACATACGGCTCCGGTACGAGCCGTCGCTATTACTCCTAATGGGCAGCAAGCCGTTTCCGCTTCAGTTGATAAAACTCTAAAAATCTGGAATTTACAGTCTGGAAGACTACTGAAAACTCTCAGAGGACATACGGCTCCGGTACGAGCCGTCGCTAT
>NZ_JAUBUR010000045.1:29273-44681 GCF_036705485.1 Microcoleus sp. AT9b-C3
TACTCCTAATGGGCAGCAAGCCGTTTCCGCTTCAGAGGATGGCACTCTAAAAGTCTGGAATTTACATCTAGGAATACCACGGAAAACTCTCAGAGGACACGATGCGCCGCTATGGTCGGTTGCTATTAGTCCTGATGGACGACAAGCCGTTTCCGCTTCAGAGGATGACACTCTTAAAATCTGGGATTTGAAATCGCGAAAAGTATTGAAAACTCTTAGAGGGCATACAGCTCCAGTACAGGCAGTTGCCATCACTCATAATGGAGAACAAGCCGTTTCTGCTTCATGGGATCAATCTCTCATTATTTGGGATTTGCAGTCGGGAAAACCACTAGCAACTCTCAGCGGACATACTGACTTAGCATGGGCAGTGGCTATTACTCCTGATGGAAAACAAGCCGTTTCTGCTTCCCCAGATAACACTCTGAAAATTTGGGATTTGCACTCAAGACATCAACTGACGACTCCTGTGGGACATACTAGCAGTGTACGGACAGTCGTCATTACTCCCAATGGTCAACAAGCCGTTTCTGCTTCCCAGGATGAAACTATAAAAATTTGGAATTTGGATACAGGAGAAGAACTGAAAACACTCAGCGAAGATATTGGCATGGTACAGTCAATGGCAATTACTCCTGATGGGCAACAAGCAATTGTGGCTTCATTATTAGATGAACATCTTAAAATTTTGCAATTGGATTCAGGAGAAACACGGAAAACTTTTAGAGGTCATACCAATATAATAGAGGCAGTTGCCATTACTATTGATGGAAAAATAGCGGTTTCTGCTTCATGGGATAAAACCCTAAAACTTTGGGATTGGGATTCTGGAAAAGAACTAAAAACTCTTAGTGGGCATACCAAGATTGTAAATGCCGTAGCTATTACTCCCGATGGGAGGAAAGCGGTTTCTGCTTCAGATGATAAGACCATCAAAATTTGGGATTTGAATTTCGGGAAAGAACTAAAAACCATCAAAGTGCTTACCCATTCGGTCAGTGCAGTGGCTATTACTCCTAGTGGGCAACAGATAGTTTCTGCTTCTACAGATAAAACCCTGAAAATTTGGGATTTAGATTCTGGAAAAGAACTAAAAACACTTAGTGGGCATACCAATTTTGTCAATGCAGTAGCTATCACTCCCGATGGGAGAAAAGCGGTTTCTGCTTCTACAGATAAAACCGTAAGAGTTTGGGATTTGACAAGTGGGGAAGAAATTGCTTGTTTTACCGAAGATGGTGCATTAACATGCTGTGCTGTTGCACCAGATGCGGTGACGATTGTAGCGGGTGAAGAATCAGGGCGAGTACATTTCCTGCGCTTGGAGGGGATGTAATGCAGTCAACAAGAATACACTCGTTAGATCCCCCATCTACGAAAGCGATCGCCTTAACCTTTGAGCTCACCCGCCATCCAAAATCACAGGCTGGCTTTGAGACAAATAGTGTTTGGCAAGGGTTGAGGAGTGATGGGTGAATTAGCAGAACGCTTAAAGCAACTACCGCAAGGCAGCCGAATTTATAAATTGAAGGAGCTACCGAGCTTACTAGCAGATGCTTCTCAAGTAGACCGTCTGTACAACTTGCACCCTCCATTTGGAGGGGGTCACTGTCACTGTATAAAATCACCGTTTTTGGTGATTTTGCAGGCAGTAGATGCAGCTTAAATTAGCATTTAAGCAATAAATTTAGCGAGCAAGTGACATGGCTACTTACTTAGACAAAACAAGACATGAACGAAATCAAAACTCATTATTACGCTGGTTAAAACAACAGAAAATCAAACTGGGCGACATTCCCTTCATCGGCATTTGCCTGGCCTCACTCATCTACTTCAGCCTTCACGACCCGCTCTTAATTGCAACTTTAGGCTGCTCCAGCATAGTCTTTTTGAGTTTGTGGCACACCGCTAAAGCAATTCCAATTGTAGAGCGATATATCGGCTGCAAAATTCGATTTTGGCACGTTGCTACTGCCATAATTACCTCCACTGCACTGTGCTCCGTGCTCGATTCCCCCGCCAACGCCATCTTCCTCTCCGGCTTAGAAGAATTTATGACTGAGCTAGCAGAAGGAGCGGCTTCCGCAGGAGGTGAAGCTATTGATGCCGAAGTCATCGAACTGATTTTCAACTTAATTCGCGGAGCCTTCCTTTTGTTAGTAGCAGCCGCGTCTCTTTTTGCTTACAACCAAGCGCAGCAAGGCAATGACTGGCGACCAATTGTGACTCAAGTTGCCTTAGCTTTTGCCATTGTAATTGCCATTGACGTAATAACTTTCCTCTTCATTGGCAATGGCGGTGGCGGAGGTGGAGCTTAATTATCCAAAGGGGAAGGGTTTGTCTTCCCACATCTCAACGTCAAATCTAAACCCTTTAAATTATGCTCAAAGACCCAGATAAAGACTTTATTTCCGTCAACAAAATTCTCGGCAAACAAGCCAGCATCGGCATCATTCCAGCGGAACAGCTAATTCCCTGGATGCTAATCACTGTAATTTCCTACATCCTCACCAACGGCTTATTCAGCTTAGGAATGCCTTGGTTTTTCATCACTACTTTCTGGCTAATTGTAAGCTGGTGGCTCCTGACAGGTAACAAACCTCACCTTTTTGTAGACAGGTTTAGACCTCCGCCGGGGAACGAGTGGTACAACGGCAATCTTTTATACCTTTCTCCCGTTCCCCAACACCGACCAAACCCGATTCGCCACCGAATCAGCGATTCACAAGTCCGAGTCAAACTTAAACCCAAACTTGCTCCCAATCAACAAGGAGGTAACAGCCGACTTATGCCCTTCCAAAACTACCAAAACCTCCTGTGTTTAGTCACTATCAAAAAGGATGGTCGAGAAGTTTCTGGTTACTTACTGAATGAAGGCAGTCAATACCAAATTGTATTCGGATTCGAGACGGCGGGCTTTCACAACATTCTCTACCGCCATGAAGTAAACAATGCAGCCACCGCCTTAGAAGAAGGGCTAAAAGATATTCCCCCAGGCGAAAAAATGACCTTTCACACCGGCTGCTACAGCAGCGATTGCCTTCGCCAGCAACAGTTAACTGAATTGGCTGACAACTGTCACCTCAAACCCATTTCTGTACTCGTTCGTAACGAACAGAAACGCATTCAAGAACTCAATTTAGCAGGCACCCGACAACTGTGGAACCAAACTATTTTCTGCACTTGGACATTCAACGCTCAATCTGGCTCCAAATCCAACGACCCTCTGAGTAAATTCATCAATGGAATTATCAACACAGCCAACAGCATTGCTGCACAATTTACAGGCAACCAGCGCATCTACTCTGAACGCTTTTACAAACAACTACTGCTCGATGCTTTCGAGCAAGGCTATATCCGGTGGGAACTCTTGCTAAACACCAAAATTGGACTGGAAATTCAACCCATGAATGCCCAAGCATTGTGGGGATGGTTGTGGCAAAAATTCAACAGCTCACCCGTACCCCCTATTCCCCAACTTCTCACCTTAAAAGAAACCGCGTCCGACTACAAACTAACCGAAACCCTCAACAGTCACAAACACGCCTGCACCATTTTAATTGAAGGTATGAGCGGCCGTTCGAGCTGCCCAGAACACAGAAAAGCTAGCTCACGCATTTTGCTTCCCGGCAGAAACGCAGAATGCGGCGTGCTCACAATGGAAGAGGGCCCAGGCGGCTGGCTCAATACCAGAGAGCAACTGCAATGGCTCTGGAAAATTATGAGCAACAGCCACGTCCGCGATACTGAAGCCGTTGTCGAAATTAGCGCCGCTCCCAACTTTATTATTCAAGACAACTTAGCAAGGCAAGCTAAACAATCTAAAAGTGCCAAAAAACGCGCTTTAGAAAAAGGTCAAGGTCGCGATGTAGGAGCAGAAGTCAAACAGGAAGAATCCTTTGAAGCCCAGAAAAAAATGTACAAAGGTGCAAGAGCAATTCACGCTGCTGTCACCTTCTTAGTCTACCGACCAACACCGGAGCAACTAACACACGCTTGCCAAATGTTCTCCCACAGCTTCGGCTCTGCCAAGGTATTAAGAGAGCGCAACATTGCTTGGCAACTGTGGCTAGAAACTTTGCCCATTACTGTAAGCTGGCTGTTGCACAGCAGTTCGCTAATTAACGAACGCCGCCTCACCTTAGACACCGAAACTGTCCCCGGTATTTTGCCGTTAACTACTGTAAGGGACATCGACTCAAAAGGAGTTGAATTCATCACCAAAGGCGGCAAACCCGTGTACGTTGACCTCATGCACAACCAAACCAGCCGCGCTGTCATAACAGGCGAGTCTGGTTCCGGTAAAAGTGTTTTGGGATGGCGATTTGCAGCCGATGCAATAGCCGCTAATATCCCAGTAGTCGGTATGGACATCTCCGCAGGAAGCGGCAGTACATTTGAGACAGCAGTGAAACTGTTAGGCGACGACGGTGCGTACTACGATATCACCTCTGGCAGCTCGAATCTACTCGAAATACCGGATTTGAGGCGTTTCGACAGAGAAGAGCGATCGCGCAGACTAGACCAATGGAAAGAGTTTATCAGAAAAGCGCTGACTATTATCAGCATGGGCAAAGTCCGCGACCCCAAACTAGCGCAGCGAGTCGATGCCATTTTGCTGCTAACTCTGAAAAAATTTCTGGAAGACCCAGACATTATCGAGCGCTACAATACGGCATTTGAAAAAGGCTGGAAATCGACCGCTTGGCAAGAAATGCCAACCCTCAAAAACCTCCTAAAATTCTGCACGAAAGAGCAACTAAACCTACAAAACTTTACCGACTTCGACCGCATTGCCATCAACCAAATTATCACTCAATGCAACGCATTACTAGCCTCACCTTTAGGTAAAGCAATTGGCAGACCGAGTACATTTTCACCCGAACCGGCTGTTAAGTTTTTTGCCCTTAGCGGTCTGGGCAACGAACAAGACCAGTATTTAATGGCCATTAACGCCCACGCTGCTTGCATCCGCAACGCACTTTCTCATCCTAAAAGCCTATTTATCGGAGACGAACTTTCGATTTTGTTTAAGAAAGACGGATTTGCTGAAGTAGTAGGCGAACTCTGTGCCGTGGGTAGAAAGAATGGCATTTCAGTGCTCTTGCTATCTCAAGATATCGACAGTATTTGCGACTGTAGTGCGGGAACTATGATTATGCAAAACATGGTTTATCGAATTACCGGAAGGTTGACATCAAATGGAGCTACTTCTTGGGTCAAGCGTTTGGGATATCCGGCTGAAATTATTAGCCAAAATGCCACAGAAGCTTTCCTTCCCAGAGCGGCTGAGCTTTATTCCAATTGGCTAATTGAAAAAGGAGGTCGTTTCTGGCAAAGCCGATACTACCCCGGCGAAATGATATTAGCAAGTGTGGCTAACAATCAAGCTGAATTGATGGCTCGCGCACGAGTGATGGCTCAATATCCCAATACGTTAAAAGGGCAACTGCTAGCACTCAAACAATTTGCCTCGGAATATGTACAAGCCGTTAAAGAAGGACGTTCATTAACCAATATTGGCAAGAATGCAGTCACTGATATCAATGGACACAAATCCCCTCAAGACCTTATTGCTAGCTAGACGGAGAAAAACCGATGAAATCACCGAAATTTCTTGTCAAACTTGCCCTCGGTATTCCTGCAATTTGGCTGAGCTTAATACTAAATTCTGTTGAAGCAAAAGCTCAAACATCTGACAGCAATCCGACTGCAACACAGCTTCCCACCTCAAACAATCTTAACAGCAACACTTTCAACCGCTCCAGCTTCACAGTTCCCAATCAACAAATAGAAACCCAAATCCAGCAATCAGCTAATAACTTCTTGATCAACCAGAAAGAAATAGGAGGTATAGAAAACACAATTAGCGACATAACAGGCGAAATTTCCGATACCATCTCCACCATCTCTGACAGCATTTCTGGCATCTGGGACAATTTGTTAAATAAAGTCGAAAAATTCAGCAGTGAAATAGAGTCAACCCTCTCTTCATTCCTGGGAGAATTGAAAGTTCCAGACCTAAAAGAAGCAGTTAAAAGCATAATGGACGGCAACACCTCCGAAAGCGAAGGGACAAAACTATCCGCTGCTTTAGAGAAGAGACCGCAAGATTCTTACAGCCTCAAAGAGAACACCGCAGAACTCGCAGAAAGAGAAAGTGCTGTAAGTGAAGCCAATAAAGCCACTCTCAGTAAAGAAGCTCAACAAAAGCAAGCTCAGATGAAAGAAATTGTCCAACAAAACGTAGAGCAAACTAATCGCGAGAGCCAAAATTCAATGGAATTGGGTGCTGATTCAGAAGGTCAAGATGTCACCCAGAACATTATGAGAAACATATCTCAACAAAGTGCGAGCGCAGCTAAGCAAGCAGCCTTATCAGCAGAAAATCAAAGTGCCTTAGTCATGCAGGGCCAGCAAGCTCAAATCGATCGCAGTTTTGCCAACATTCTCAACGCTCAACAAGCTGAAGAACTCAACGAAATTAACACAGCCCAGAGACGGCAGGATGCTGCGGCGGCTACCGCTTCTTCTACTCAAGCCGGACTGTTTCAAATGCCGGGAGGCATCACCCTGGGGGCAAGCGAAGACTAAAATCACAACAAGGAGACACCGCGATGCTGACACAACTAATCGCCCAAACTAGCACAGCAGGACAAGCCCTGGACACTCTATCTGACGCCATAGAAGTCTCTCAAAAAACCGTCGAATCGTGGAATTTAGTTTGGTTTAACACCTTCAACACTCAAGAATCCTCTCTCTGGATTGCCTTAGTCAAACTAGGACTAATTCTGGCGGGAATATCTGTTACTTACCTCGCTGTCACCAGTGGCAAAGAAATCATCGAAAAACAGTCTTGGTCAGAGCTAGTAGCCATGTTTATCTGGCCACTCGTAATTGTAATTTTTCTCAGTAACAACGGTAAAGTCTTAGCTGAAAGTGTCAAATTTATCAAAGCTGTAGGCAGCACTCAAGTTCAAGAAATCATGAAAATTCAAGTAGGAGAAATGACCTTCAGAACTGCCCTAAGCGACGTTAACCTCACCAGTGCTGGCAAAGAAGAAATTGAAAAACTCTACAGCGAATGTCAGGGCAAAGTTGGATCAGCTTTAGTGGAATGTTGGAACAGCAAAAAACAGCCAGCTCAACAAACCCTTCAGGCAGCCGAACAGCAAAATGGAGGACCTCTCAAAAGCTTGCAGCGATTTGTCGAAAACTTAGGCAATGTTGCTAATTTTCAGGATATAGGAAATGGCGATTTTGCAGGACAAGTTTTTAGGTCTACTGTCTTGCCCATCATTCGCTTAATTCTTAGATCGGTACAGTGGGCATTTGTCAACATTTTAGAAGCAGCATTGTTGCTAACAGCTTTATTCGGGCCGATTGCAATGGGCTTGTCGCTGCTGCCACTACAAGGAAAACCAATCTGGGCTTGGCTAATAGGGTTTATGTCCTTATTTGGAGTGCAATTGGGCTACAACATTGTCGTTGGCTTAGTCGCTGTAGTGATTGTCAAGTCCGATGCAGAGTTAGTTACAGATATCGCCTTTTTATTCTTTTTAGCTGTGTTTTCTCCCGTTCTAGCCGTGTTAATAGCCAAGGGTGGAGGAACTGCTTTGTACAGTGCGATCGCCAATAGCACCAAACAGCTTACAGATATTGCCAGTAACGCGATCGGCGTTATTGCCGGAAAACTAATCTAGGGGAAGGAAATTCCGATAGCTTTTTCTTCACCGAACCGAGTTGTTACTCACTACTCAAACCCAGTTTCCCAATCCATTCCCTCCCTATTTCCCTATTCTCTATCCCCCATCTCGCCATCCCCTTCGATAATATGAAATTTCCACAATCACAACCCTTACTCCCTGAATCTAAAAACACCTTAGCCTTGTGCTTTGTCCTGCTAACAAGCTTTGTTTTCCTCCTGACAATTGCTGTTTTAGTAAATACAGTCAGTTTGAGAGCCTTATCTCAAAGAAAAGTTACCTTTGTCCAGTTAAAAGACGGAACCGCAGCACGAATTGCAGAACAAGATGAACTTTACAGAGAGCCGAAAATCATCCAAAATTTTGTATCCAGTTGGGTAAATTTAACCTGGGCTTGGTCAGGCAAAATTCCCGGCACAAATGACCCAGACCCCGGCATTAAAGTTAAAGGCAGTGCCAAAGTTCCCACAACTGCTTGGATGGGTTCATTGATGATGGAATCAGAGTTTGGTAAAGCTTCCCTGGTCGAACTTGCCCAACTCGTTCCCAACACCATCTATTCAGGAAAAACCCGATCAGGAGTCTATATCTCTCACATCTCAGAACCCAGAGAAATAAAAAGAGGAGTTTGGGAAATAGATGTAATTGCTACTCGCGTAGTGCTAGAGCAAGGCATTGGAGAAAGCCGAGAACAGTTTAATCGAACTTTCACCGTCAAAGCCGTAGAAATTCCCAAATCCCCTCTCAAAGAAAACGCTAATGAATTAGAGAAGACTATTCACTCTTTGAGAGCAGCCGGATTAGAAATTTCCCGAATTGTCGAATTCAAACCATAGAAGAGGAAAGAGACATGGAAAGGGGACGAACCGGCAAGTGGGTAAATTTAAAAACCTACCGTAACAACTAAATAATTTAAACATTTAGTAGGTTCCATCCCTTTGCTTGAAGTCTTCTCTCTTTGCTTTTTTATGTACAGTTAAACACAACACATTGAACTCTAAAGCCATGACTAACAAAAGAAATGGATTAACCGAAAATCCAATTAATACCACTCCTGATAATAGTACCACTACAGCCAATATGAATCATACAACTGCATCAAGTGAATATACCCCCAATAATGATGGCGATAACATCAATTCCCCTATTTCCCCTTCTCCAAACCCTTCCCCTTCTGACGATGATATTGATGAAAACTTCATTGCTAATTTCGACCCCAATGCACCCCTAACACTTGAAACTCAATATCAACTCGCTCAAGATGAGGAAAGCCCACTGCCCCCGCCTGTTTCAGAAAGAGGCGTTCCTAGAGCAGTGACAATACTGCTATTGACTGGTGGAATACTATTGCTAGGACTGCTGATTTGGCAATTTATCAAGCCTAAATCACCTCGCGAAGCTATCGCACAATCAACACCAAAAGAAAGCTCTTCTGGCACCATTAAAGATGAAAAACCGGAGTTGCTGGCTAAATTAGCTTACCAAGACCAACAAAAACTGTTAGCCGAAAAACCGCAAAAAACCGCAAAACCCAAAACAGAACCGTCGCCCAAACCGTCAAGAACCCCACGAACTCCGCAAACTCCGCGTCTAGTCGCTACCCGGAGCGCTGCACCGCCACCTACTCCTCTACGCGAACCCCTACCCGCACCCCGAACAGTAGTGCGGACGGTAACAGTACCCGCACCCATACCTCAAAGAGTACCCTCAAGAACACCCGCACCGGCCCCCATACTCAAACCGTTAGTACCCCCACCTTTAATTCCAACTCCAACATCCGAAAAAATCGACCCGTTTGAGCGGTGGAACCAACTCGCTCAACTCGGACAAATTAGGGGAAATTTTGACCCTAACCGAATAGCGAATGCCGTGAGTGCAACACCAAGCACTCCAGCGACAACAAGTGCTACCGCCGCCGCTCTGACAAAGCCAGCTCCCACAACTGAATTCCTAACAGTCAATATCGGCAACCAAAAGTCGCAACCCTCATACGTTTCTTTCGAGCAAATCCCAGAAAAACTATATAGCCACCCAAATAACGCCAGCGGGGAAAGGCTACACCCGGAGTTTCCTTATGGAGAGGACAGCCTCGAAACCACCGACAACTCCCAAAACCCCACTAACCAATTAACTCCGGCTTCCTTTTCCCCCCAAACAAGTTCCGATTCTACTGATAACTCAATCGAGACGGAGGCTCGACTGAGCGCGAGCCGAACGTCCTTGCCCGCCGATACAGAATTTCAAACCCTTTCCCCTGAAGCTGCTCCAGAGGCTTCTGCCTTAACAAATTCCCCAACCCTAGAACAAGTAAATTCCCCAGGGGCAAAAGGCATTCTCAACCGCACGCCCCAAAGTTCCTCAACCTCCCAAACAGCTCAGGTTCCCCTTGGAACCACAGCCAACGGCATAGTTTCGGTTCCCCTGTTGTGGGATGAAGGCTCAGGCAAACAGCTTTACGACAAATTTGCCGTCACCCTCACAGCCGACTTCACGGCAACTGACGGCTCTATTGCTTTTCCTGCCGGCACAGTTGTCATTGTCAAAGCCAACACCGTCAGCAAAACCAATCGCATGGTACAAGCTAGTGCTGTAGCGCTCGTCTACTCAGATAGAAACGGTCAGATTAAACAGCAGCCCATTCCAGAAGGCGCAATTTTGATTGCAGGAGAGGGCGGAGGGCCGTTGATTGCTTCAGGCTACTTCGACCCAGGTTCCGATGTTGCCGGACAGGATATCCTCACCGCAGTGCTGTCGGGAGTTGGACGAGTCGGTCAAGTGTTCGCAGAGCCTAAAGTCAGGAGCTCTAGCAGTATTAGCGGTAGGTTTGGGGGCAGTACAACCACCGTTGAAAGTCGAGACCCCCAAATTTGGTCAGCCGTCCTCGATGGCTTCTTCAGCCCCCTGGCAAAACGGATGGAAAGCCGCTCAGATAGAGCAACTGAAGAACTTTTAAACCGCCCCAATGTAGCTGTGGTTAATAAAGGAACCCCGGTTTCTATTACTGTTAACAGCTTTCTCAACATTTACCGATAACCAAACCGTCGGTAAACGGTTAAGTCGCCCCAACGCGACTGCGGCGATTAGTAAAGGAAATCCCCGTTTCTACTGTCAACAATTTTCTCCACATCAACGAATAACTGCCATGACGAATCGCATCCAATCCCCAAGAATGCTTTCCCTCGGAGGGCTTTTGTTCACAGCAGTGTTCGCTACTGCAAGCTACCCCGACTGTGCTTTTGCTCAATCAAGAGTAACAGGCTATCAAACTGTGGGTCGAGATATTGCCGTCAATAGTACGATCGATATTTTAGTCTATCCCGGTCGCGCGAGTACGATCGACTTCAGCTCAACCGATGAAGCTGTCGCCTACGTTTTAATTGCCGACCCCTCAAAAGTAGTTTTCAGCACCGAGGCACAATTGGCAAGCGGCCAAGCCAAAACTGTTTTCTTGCGTCCCATTCAAGCGCTCAATTTTCCGGGAGCTACCACAGCTACCATCACTAACCTTTCAATCAAAACTGTAGATTCAAAAGGAAAACAGCGACTTTACAACTTCAACATCGTTCCTACCAACAAAAAACCAGAACACCTAGGAATTCGCATCGCTCCCCTAAACCCAAGAAGGGAGCCGACTGTGAACGTTGATAGAAGTCGCGCCCCCGCAGCATCAGATGTCGAAAAAGGATTGCTGATTGCCATTCAAAAAGGCTACACAGCAGCCAACGACCCAGTAGTCTACAGCGTGCGACAATTTTTAGCTCTGGTAAGAAATCAGAATCTATCGGCTGCCGATGCTGCAGCACGAGCCGGAGTAGACTTGTCTGTAATTGTCGAGCTGAGCCGCATTGCACGAGAAGAACTGAACTACCCTGGAACAAGATTTCAACAGCGACAACCGCCAACAGCCCGAACTACTCGGCTTCTTAAAAGTCGCTCTGCTTTTTGATTGGAGCCGGAGCTGCGGGAATAGGTAACGGGAATGGGGAGTGGGGGAGAGTGGGAGAGTGGGAGAGTGGGAGAGTGGGAGAAGTTTGAAAACTTGCAACAACCCGATAAAAACTAGAGGGCTTCAACATCTAACATATACTCACCCAATTGAATAGAAATGAGGGATTATGTAACTGCCATCTACCTGAAAATTCAAACAGCTTGCTGTTTACTGCACACCTCTAATCTCCCACTCTCTCACTCTCTCCCTCTCCCTCTCTCCCTCTCTCCCCCTCTCCCTCTCTCCCTCTCTCCCCACTCCCTTTTTTCAACCAATGTTCCGCCCAAAAAGCTCTGTTCAAAAAAAGTCTGCCCTCCCGCTGCGCGTTGTGCTTACAGTCCCCAACGCTCTCCTAATTTCAACCTTACTAGCTCTAACGGGATGGCTTTCTTTTCAAACAGGGCGGCAGACAATGAATGACTTAGTTGCACAGCTATTGGGAGAAGTAACGAGCCGCATCTCTGACCGCCTTGACAACTACTTAAAAGAAGGGGTTGGGGTTGGGAAAGGAGAAGGGACTTATAAGAAAATGCAAACTGGTTCGGTAAACCAACTTTCCCCAACTCAAACAGCCGGAGTCACAATCAAACCAAATGGGGAAAGAAATGGGTCAGACTCTGCAAAAACAATATTCCGTCAACAAAAAACAAATTCTGCTTTTTCTACCCCAACCTCAAAATTCAACTTGCACGATTTCCTCATTAGCCCTAACTGTCAAGCCTTTATCTTAGACCGTTCGGGACGTTTAGTGGCTCGGAACGAGGTAACTGAACCAAAACCGTCTATTTCTGTTGACGGACTGCAGCGAGAAAGCACCCAAGCTCTGCAACAAAAAGTAATCCAGCTTTCAACAGAGTATTTGCTTAAACATTATGGCAGCCTCGCTGCTATTAACAGCAGCCAAAATCTTAACTTTTCTGCCAGCAACTCACTATACTTGCTACAAGTCAGACCTTTTAAAAACCCGAAAGGCTTAAATTGGCTGATTGTGGCAGTTGTACCCGAAACCGACTTCACCCAAAAAGTTCAGGCCAACACCCGCAACACTATTTTGCTCGTGCTGCTGGCTTTGGTTCTTTCTATCTGCCTTTTGCTGTCCATTTCCCTAAGAATAGAACAACGGCTGCAGCGGTTAATTTCGGCAACACAGGCGATAGCTGGTGGCGACTTCGACTCAACAGTTTCAGGTAGTGGCGTTGCCGAACTCGAAGCCCTAGCCTGTGCTTTCGAGCGCATGAATTCCCAGTTAAAAGCATCTCGCCAGCGGTTAGAAGAATATTCGGGCGATTTAAAGCGGCAAGTTGCACAGACAACAAAGGAACTAAAACAAGCTCTCATTGCAGCCGAAAGTGCCAATCGCGCTAAAAGTACCTTTCTGGCGAATATGAGCCACGAATTGAGAACGCCTCTGAATGCGATTATCGGCTTTGCCCATCTCCTTGTAAACTCTAAAAAAACTGCACCGGAACAGCAGTCGAGTTTAGATATTATCAATCGCAGCGGGGAGCATTTGTTGAAACTAATCAACGATATTTTGTCGCTGTCTAAGATTGAAGCTGGTCAAATTACCCTCGAATCAAATGCTTTTGACCTTTACAGTTTGCTCTCGGACATAGAACGGATGTTCCAACTCAAAACTCAGTCTAAAGGAGTGCAGCTTGTTTTTGAACTCCGGAAAGATGTACCGCGATACGTCCGAACTGATGAAAGCAAGCTGCGCCAAGTTTTGATTAATCTGTTGGGCAATGCTGTTAAATTTACTGAGACGGGTAGGGTGAAGCTGACTGTAAAATGCCTTCAGTCTATGGCTAAAAAACCGCTATCCAAGTTCTTTCTTCTGTTTTCTGTGAAGGATACAGGCCCTGGTATTGCCCCTGAAGAGATTAGCGGTTTGTTCAAGCCGTTCGTGCAAACTGAAACTGGTAGGAAATCGCAAACGGGAACGGGCTTGGGATTGCCAATCAGTAGCTCTTTCGTGAAGCTGATGGGTGGCGAGATTAAGGTCAAAAGTT
The DNA here is from genome assembly GCF_036705485.1 of Microcoleus sp. AT9b-C3. NCBI lineage: Bacteria > Bacillati > Cyanobacteriota > Cyanophyceae > Oscillatoriales > Microcoleaceae > Microcoleus > Microcoleus sp. AT9b-C3. The sequence continues at coordinate 42,980 of NZ_JAUBUR010000045.1, forward strand.
CTGTGGGGAAAGGAACGGTTTTTAGTTTTCACATTAAAGTCAGTCATGCAACACAGAGCGAAATTTATGACAGACTGCCACAAAAACGAGTGAAGGGGTTGGCATCCAACCAACAAATATATCGCATTCTGGTAGCGGACGATGAGTCGGCAAATCGGTTGCTGCTAACTCAGATATTGAAGTCGGCTGGCTTTCTTGTGTGGTTCGCGGATAACGGAATTGAAGCTGTTAAGTTGTGGCAAAAGTACAAACCGCATTTAATTTGGATGGATTTGAGGATGCCTGTCCTAGACGGCTTTCAAGCTGCTCAAAAAATTAGAGCACGGCCGAACGGTTCTAACACTAAAATTATTGCTTTGAGCGCTAATGCTTTTGTTAAAACCCAGGAACTCGCCATGTCGAACGGCTTCGATGACTTTGTTGCCAAACCGTTCCGAGAGGCAGTAATTTTTGAGAAGATGGCGCTTCATTTGGGTGTTCGCTATATCTATGAAGAGGAGTCGCCGAGGAAATTCGAGCAGGATGAGCCTGCCCAGCAACTGACTCCTGAGTCGCTATCTGTGTTGCCGAGGGAGTTGATTGAGAAGCTTTATAAAGCAGCCGCTTGTGGAGACGAGCAAGCGGTAAGGCTGTTGATTGAGCGAATTCCCCTGTCGCAGAAGCCTCTTGCTGTGGCTCTGACTAAATTAGTTGACCATATGAGCTTAGATATTATCAGCGATTTGACTCAGAATTGCATTTCGGCCGATTGTACTATCGCAAAATCCCAAGACTGCGATCAAAGTTAACTCGGTTTTTAGATTCGTACCTCATATATCAATATATGAAATTCAAACCTTAGTCTATCGCCAAATCCCAAGACTATTCTCAAAGTTAACTCGGTTTTGAGAATCGTACCTCCTATATCGATATATGACGTTTCCCGAGTGCATTTCGGTAGATTAGGCGAGCTCACCATCCCAAGATTGCGATCAAAGTTAACTCTGTGTTTACAACCCGTACCTCAGATATCGATATATGACGTTCGGCAGATTGTACGATCACCAAATCCCAAGACTGCGATCAAAATCAACTCTGCGGTGAGAGTCTGTACCTCAAATATCGATATATGACGTTCGGCAGATTGTACGATTACCAAATCCCAAGACTGCGATCAAGTTAACTCGGTTTTTAGAGTTCGTACCTCAGATATTGATATATGACGTTCGGTAGATCGCAAAGCATTAGGACGATTTTGTTCAGAGCAGCACGATTTGACAGAGCAATGCCGAGCAGAGGTACAGCCGATAATCTGCTAACAACTCACGCTCACTTGATTGTTTACTCCATGCTATCGGCTGTACCTGTCTGTACGCAACGACGGATGCGGGTTCGATCCTCCGCAAGGAGCGCGGATTTGGTCTGGTTGGAATGTGGCAGCGGGTCGAGCAGATTGCCGCTCAGTTGGAGATTCAGAGCGAGCTGGGATCGGGAACAAAGGTTATTATTGGTCATATCTGTTGGGAACATCCGTTCGTAAAAACCTACCAAAATCGGGACAAAGCTATGAATAGCTTCCTGGCTTAACGAACGCGATCTAAATATAAAATTAGAGCGACGGAGTGAAAGGTGCAACTATTATGTCTTATAGAACCCATTTGACATCTAAGAAGAGGGTGCAAGCCTTCTAATCATCAGCCTAATAAAACAAAGGTTGAGCTTA
>NZ_JAUBUR010000009.1:0-147685 GCF_036705485.1 Microcoleus sp. AT9b-C3
CCTCGAATGCAGGAACCTCGCTCTGTCTTGAAAGCTAAACTGCGAACGTGATTAAGCCTTTTTCAGTGCCATTGGACTAAAGTCCTTTGTTACCCAAATTCCAAGCAAAGACTAAAGCTTTTACTACGAACTTCTTTATTCTCTGTATTTTCTTCCTATACGTTCTCCGCGATCAAAGCGGTTTGTTATAATTACGAATCAATCTCTAAGATTTTTCGTCCAATCCATTCGGCAATTCCTGGCACAACGGCATTACCAAGGAGTCTCCCTCGGCGACCGTCCATCCTGGAGGAAATCCCATCAGTTTTTCCCATTCTGTCCAAGTCAAGTTTCTCGCCACAGAGTATTGGTCTGTCTGAATGGCCTCCTTGATGTCCTCCAGTTTGGGCGCGTAACGTGGGGCAGACGCTTTTTGCCAAGGTATACCCGAAGCCGCCGCGACGTTGTACCACAAGCGGAGTGTCTCCGATAATGCCTTCACAAACACTCGATCGAGTTTCCTTCTCCCTCGATTTTCGCGCCGCAGAATCCCCAGACAATTCGCCGCTGTCAGTAAAGATTCTACAGGCACGTTGCGATCTAAAACTGGCAATAAAGAACACTCTGTCTCGGTCGTGAGGTAAGCCCGTATGTCGAGCGTTACACGATAGCCATCCCCCCAAATACCCGTGCGCTTCCAACGTGTCGATAACGACCTCAAGAGCGGTTCCTTGCTCTGCCGAGAGCAGCCCCGGCACATTTTCCAAGACCAACCACGCTGGCTGAATTTCTGCAACAAGTTCCATAAATTTGTAGAAAAGTCCGCTTCTTTCTCCTGAAAGTCCTTTTCTTTCTGTGTTGGCATTGCTAAGGTCTTGGCAGGGCCATCCTGCACACCATAAATCAGCGGCAGGGATAGTTGAATGTGTGAGGGTTCTGATGTCTTCATAAATCGGTACTTGAGGCCAGTGACGTTTTAATATTTGTTGGCAGTATTTATCTATTTCGCATTGAAATACGACATTCATTCCCGCTTTTTCAAATCCTAGATCGAAACCGCCAATACCTGAAAAAAATGACGCAACTCGCATTTTAATGATAGTTCTTTATTTACACAGATTGTAGACTTAATCAGTTTGATAGACGATTTTCGTCTACCAAGCTGCTACACCACAAGATATCATCCTCAATCGTAGTTTAAAAACATCTTTATCAGATGGGCGAAGCTAATATTAGTGGCTCGCGAATCAAGCAGGCTCGTGAAAAACTCGGATGGGGGCAGAGCGATCTAGCCGCAGCCATGGATGTAGACTTTCACATTAAGCTGGATCAGTCTGACATTTCAGAGATAGAGCGTCAGAAGCGTGGTGTTAAAGATTTTGAGTTAGATGCGATCGCGCGTCTGCTGCAAGTATCTCCAGAATGGCTTTTGCGAGGAGATGAGGCAAACTCCCATGAGTGAGATGGGGGCCAACCGCGAACAGTGGCTCGGAGACGCTTGCGCTGGCTTTGCAAGCACCAAGCCAGCCAATATAAATTATTACAGATTAATTTTAGAGACGCTTTGGCCTCCCGGTCACAGCATTCCAGGGCCAGTAGTTCCCCTATCACATTTACGTCAAGTTATTAACAATTTTAGAGGAGAACCTTACGCAGATACTCCTAGACGCATACGAGAGCTGCAAGGGGAAGAAGGATTTTTGGGAATAGTTAGATTTGGTAGCGGCAGCAAAACAAGATATCAGCTACTCAGCATTGAAATTAGTCCAAAACGGGAACAGAGAATCAAACTCAGTGAGGCTTTTTGGCAGAAAATTTTGATTAAATATCAAGATCACTGTGCAGTGTGTGGCAGACAACCGCCTCTTGTCAGATTAGATCGAGATCATAAATTCCGCGCTTGAGAGGAGGAGGAAATGAAGAAGATAATTGGCAACCATTATGTGCCGAATGCAATAACTTTAAAAGCACAGCCTGTCGAGGATGCCAACTTGAGTGTAAACAGTGCGCCTGGGCATTTCCTGAAACTTTTGCCCCAATTAAAATCTCGGCTTCTGACATCCAAAGAATTAAGGCACTTGCTATTCAACAAGGAATTAGCTCAGAAGCTTTGTTAAGGGAAATAATTGAAAGCTACTTTAACAGCAAAACTTAACTACCCTCCACTCCCACACCCCAAAATTCGTGAAGCGAAGCTATCCCGTAGGGAATCGCACCCTTTCGGCCAAGTTATTCCCCAAGACACTGGTCAGCCCGGTCAACAGCGCTATCCTAGTAGTTATATAGCCCTTAAACCCGATCGACCCGGAGGCCCCTTGTTTAGCCTAGTTCAAAACACTTCTCGCAAAGGAGAAATTCTAGAGGTCGTCTTCCGCAACGGTTGGGACTACATGAAAAGCCTCCTAACCGGCCGCAAAACCGACGCACCCAGTCTCCCAACTCCAGCAGTTCTCCGCAACATCCTCGTCGAATTAGGCCCAGTATTTGTCAAATTGGGACAATTGCTGAGCACCCGTCCCGACCTTTTACCCGCCACCTACATCGAAATCCTCTCCACGCTACAAGCGGAAGTACCCCCTGTACCGTGGTCGCAAGTAGAAGCAATCGTCCGCCAGGAACTCACACAATCTCTCGAAAATACCTTCGCTAAATTTAACACTCAGGCGATCGCCGCAGGTTCGATCGCGCAAACCCACAAAGCTACTTTAAAAGACGGCCGCGAAGTCGCCCTCAAAGTTCAGCGCCCCGGCATAGATATTGTCATCGAACAAGACATCGCCGTGCTCCGAGGTTTGGCAGAACTTGTCATGCTAACAGACTTCGGTCAACAATACGATATTGTCGCCCTAGCTGAAGAATTTGCGATCGCCCTGCGTGCAGAACTAGACTTCATTCAAGAAGCCAGCTACACAGACGAACTGCGCCGCAATTTATCTAAAAGTAAATGGTTTGACCCCACACAAGTTGTCCTACCAGAAATTAACTGGGAGTTGACTACAAAAAAACTCTTAGTAATGGAGTGGCTGAACGGAGTCCCCATTTTGTTAGGCGATTTGCAAGGAATTCGCCACCAAGGAGATGTAAATGCCGAACGTGAAGAAATTACAACCCTGCTTTGCCGCGTTTTCTTCCAGCAATTGTACATCGACGGATTCTTTCACGCCGACCCGCATCCCGGCAATTTATTTTATCTCAAAGATAGCCGGATAGCTTTGCTAGACTGCGGCATGGTCGGCAGATTAGACCCGCGAACTCAGCAAAATTTGACCGAAATGTTGCTGGCAATTGTCGATTTAGACGCTCAGCGCTGCGCTCAATTAACTTTAGAAATGGCAGAATTTGCTCAACCGAAAAGTTTAGCTGTTCTTGAAAACGATTTGGCTCGAATGCTCCGCAAGTATTACAATGTCAGCTTGTCGCAAATGAACTTGTCGGAAATTTTTTATGAGGTGCTGGAAATCACCCGCAAAAATAAAATTCGACTGCCCAGCAATCTCGGTTTGTATGCAAAAACTCTAGCTAATTTGGAAGGACTGGCGCGCTCTTTTAATCCCCGATTTAATATTGTAGAGCAGGTCAAACCGCTGATGACCGATATGTTTCGGCGTCAGTTATTAGGAGACGATCCGATCCAAGCTCTGCTGAGAACTGCCCTGGATCTCAAAAGCTTATCTTTGCAATCTCCGCGACAGGTGGAAGTGCTTTTAGACCGAGTTACTTCGGAAACTTTGAAGTGGAACTTGACCCTAAAAGAACTCGACCCCCTGCGTCGCACTCTGGGGGATTCTGCGAACAGACTTTCTTTTAGTATTGTCGTGGGTTCGCTGATTGTGGGGGCGGCAATTATTTCTTCTAACGCACAAACTCCTCAGCTATCTTTTCTGAGCACTGGTTTGTTTGGGGCGGCGAGTTTTTTGGGTTTGTGGTTAGTTATTAGCATTATGCGATCCGGGCGTTTGCGGAGTTAATTGTCAAGGAGAAATGGGCAAAATCAGGAGATATATAGCCTTTCTCAATTTTCGTGAGGTACGCGGGCGACAAATTCCAAATCCGATCGCCATTCGCAGAAAGATATTGAAATTATCTGCGTTAATCTGTGTTTATCTGCCTGACATCTGCGGTTTTCCTATCTACCGCACTGTTGCCGAGAAAGGCTATAGCATCCTCAACTATTAAGCAACATCTCTGACCTAAGATAGGCGATCGCCCGCAGCAGCTAAGTCTAAGCTAGAAATTGTTCCATGAATCTAATTGAGGAAAAAAAGATGAGTAGCGGTCACGCCAGCCATAAAGGCTCTTCCACAAAACCCAATACCAACACTAACGGTCAAATTACATCCCCTGAGGACCAACCCGCTGACCCGCTAAATCAAGAAACATCCGGTTATCCGTTCCATAACGAAGCAATGGAAAATCCTGTAGCCACCGCGAGGCCGGACGAAGAGGCTGAGTCTAGCGAAGAACAGCAATAGTTATATCGATTAAATTGGCATCGATATGCTATCTGCGACGCGGTTCATTACATTTTTAATAACAACTCAGGTTTGTACTAATTACATCTTGCACCTGTCCCAATAGTCCGGCAGAGATTGAAATCCCTGGCGGACTATTGGGGCAGGTTCAGTAGGGTGCGCATTGCGCACCCTACATAGAACCTGTTTAACATAAAATTCAAGTTAGGAATTATTGATAAATGAGCGAGATTAATCAACTATTTCAAAAAGACACATTGCCGGAATTGGGGTTAGTCTGCATTACAACATCCGATGCAGTTCGCTTTCGCACTGTCACGCGGAAGCGACTTTTACAGCTTTCGGAAACAGAACAAGAAACAGTATTGCGCGAGCTTTATACAGACAACTTAAAACGGCTTGACAAAGCGATCGACTTCTGTTCTGCTAATCAGATTAAGCTCTACCGGATGACTTCTGCACTGTTCCCTTTTGCAGATACAGATTTGGGGGAAGCAGTGCTACACTCCATGACTGAGGAATTGCGGAATACAGGCGATCGCGCAATTTCCCTCAACATCCGTTTGGTACTCCACCCCGATCAATTTGTCGTCCTCAGTTCCGACAAGCCTGATGTCGTTGAAAACAGCATTAAAATTCTCGCCACTCATGCTTTAATTTTAGATATGTTGGGACAGCCCCGATCGCCCTACGCACTGATGAACATTCACGGCGGTAAGAGCGATCGCACTTCGCAGCTCAAATCAGTCATCCGCGACTTACCCGAATCTATTCGATCGCGCTTAACCTTTGAAAACGACGAATACGCCTACAGTTCCTCAGAACTCTTAGAAGTTTGTCTCGATACCGGCGTACCGATGGTTTTTGACGCGCACCACCACGTCATTCACGAACATTTAGAAAGTTACGACGATCCAAACGTCGCCGAAATGCTCGCAGCAGCCCGCACTTCTTGGTCAATTCCTGAATGGCAATTAGTCCACATATCGAACGGAAAAGAATTTTTTGCAGATCCGCGCCACAGCGATTTGATTACAGAAATGCCGGAGTGCTATTATCAAGCTCCTTGGATTGAAGTAGAAGCTAAATTCAAAGAATTAGCTATTGAAAAATTGCGCACAGAATGGTTGTCTGCGAATGTTCCATAATTTAGAGCAATGTCTCGTAGGGGCGGGTTTTACAAACCATCTTTGCCTAAAACCAATATCTCGAAAACCCGCCCCCACCCAATGGTAAATCGCAATCTATAGCGGTTCTCAAAAAAGTGAGGTATGCCCTGTTTGGCCAATGCCCTGTTTGGCCAATGCCCAATGACCAGTCGTACCTCATCTTTCTGAGAAAGGCTATACCTCTTTGTTAATACAAACTAAAAACTATGTGCGGCAGATTCACTTTAACTACTTCAGGTCAAATCATCGCCGAATTCTTCAAACTGTCGGAAGTTCCCGACATCCAACCGCGATACAATATCGCCCCAACTCAATCAGTTGCCACAGTAACAGTTGAAAAAGAAAAAATGCAGCGACAGTTTCAATTTATGCGCTGGGGTTTGATTCCAAGTTGGGCAAAAGACATGAAAATGGGCAGCAAGATGATCAATGCGCGATCGGAAACTGTAGCGGAAAAACCTGCTTTTCGCAGCGCCATCAAGCACAGGCGATGTTTGATAGTCGCTGACGGTTTCTACGAATGGCAGCAGCAGGGAAAGAACAAACAGCCTTACTATTTTCAAAAGGCAGACGGCGAACCTTTTGCTTTTGCCGGTTTGTGGGAAAATTGGGAATCTCCAGAAAAAGAAAACATTGTATCTTGCAGTATCATTACTACCGAGGCTAACGAAACAGTGCAGCCGATGCACGATCGAATGCCGGTGATTCTCCCCGACAGCGATTGGGAACAGTGGCTAGATCCTGCTGTTAAAAATGCTCAGGAAGTTTTGCCCTTGTTAAAGCCGTATGCTTCCGAAGCTATGAAAGCAAAGGCGGTAAGTGCGATCGTCAACAGTCCAAGTAGAGACAGTCCCGAATGTATTAGCGATCGGCAATAAATCATTGCAGCGGACAAAACCGAGATAGTTTGAGTTATGATATAAAATGATGTTTGAGCTGTAGCTTTGGTTTTCTAAGGATCACTTTAACTCAGTTGTTATTTGCTCAAGCATTTTTTAAATCTTAACATCAGTTAGAAGACAAAAAATATGATCGGATACGTTACACTCGGTACCAACGATATTGAAAGTGCAGCAAAGTTTTATGATGCTTTGCTTGCTGAAATTGGCGCTCGACGATTCATGGAATTCGACGGATTTATCGCATGGAGTGTTTCTCCCGATGGACCAGCACTTGCTATTACAAAACCATTTGATGGTAACAGAGCAACTGTTGGCAATGGAGTAATGATAGCTCTTCAAGTTGACAGTCCCGAAAAAGTCAACTTAGTTTATAACAAAGCGATCGAACTTGGGGCTAAGGATGAAGGACCTGCGGGGCCAAGAGGCGTGTTGCCGGGGTTTTATGCGGGATATTTTCGCGATCTTGAGGGGAACAAGCTGAACGTGTTTTGTATGATGGGGCCAAACAGTTAAGAGAGAAAACCGCTAGTGTAAGGTGCGTCGCCACTCGTCAATCTACAAATTTCCTCGAATATCTGACAGCGACGCACCCTACAAAATCACAGAATTCTCAATCTATTTAAGCGCAACATGAGAAGACTAGAGCCAGAGGTAAAGCTGCTCGATTTCAGCCAAGAGAAAGCAACAGATTTTATGCTACCTCAGCCCGCTGTCCTGAAAAGTTCAGGATGGGATAAGATCTATTTTGAACACCATCAACAGCCGCAGTTTGACACGCCAGAGCATCAAGGTACATGGCACGTTATTGCTTATTGCCCTGCTTTTGAGGTGTCGGGAGAGCGATCGGGAGAACGATGGTTGGATGGTAAGCTGAAAACAGAAGCGCGGAATCAGGGAGACATTGCGGTGATTCCGGCGGGTATTTCCCAGCGCTGCAATTGGAATACTTTAGCTCAGTTTACCATTTTGGCGATCGCCCCTGCACTCTTGGAACAAGTCGCTCAAGATTTGGTAAATCCCGATCGCATTGAACTGATTCCTTATTACATGACAGAGCAAGATATCCTGATTCAAGGGATATTCGGCGCCTTGAGACAAGAATTAGAAGTTGGCAAAATCGGCGGTTATTTGCTGATTGATAGTCTCAAAACCGCATTAGCCATTCACCTGTTGCGGAATTATTGTACCGCGCCACCTCGGCTTTCTAGCTATACGGATGGATTATCTAAACCCAAGCTGCAACAGATAACGGAGTATATCAACGAACATCTTCATGAAGACATAAAGCTAATTAAACTTGCTGCGATCGCCCAAATCAGTCCTTATCACTTTTTACGTCTGTTCAAGCAAAGCATGGGCTTAACACCCCACCAGTATATCTTGCAGCGCCGCATCCAGAAAGCCAAGTACCTATTGCAAGAGAGCGAACTTAGTATCGCAGATATTGCTTTCCGGGTAGGATTTTGCGACCAAAGTCACTTGACTCGATGTTTCAAGCGCCTGCTGGGGATGACACCGAAACAATTCCTGCCCGGGCGATCGCAATAATCTACCAAAACTCCCGCAAGTTTTTTCTATATTTCTTGAGGGCGAGCTTCCTAAACTATTAGTAAGTTTTACGAGGTTTGCTTATGAATTCGATTAACATGACCTTTCCTCTGTGGGGTTTAGCAATTTTCATTTTCTGGACAATTGCTATGGTTATCCTTCTCCTCGCAGTCAGAATCAGGCACCTATCGGCGGGTGGATCGGTCAAAGATTTTGGGACACCAAACGATGAAAGCTTGCTGTGGCGACAATTTCGGGTTCAGTCAAATTTAGTAGAAAACCTGCCTTTATATCTGGGAGTTGTTTTCCTGCTTACAGTTCGGGGCGTATCTGGAACAGCGGTAGATTTGCTGATTGTTGCGTACATCGTGTTTCGGCTTCTACACTCAGTCATTCACATCGCTGGGATTAATCCAATATTTCGCCTTTTGTGCTTAGTGATTCAGTTAAGTTGCTTAGTCACCTTAACTGTGATGACTTTCTTCTAAAGGCAGAAGGTAGAAGGCAGAATTTTTGCTTCTTCCAACTGCCAACTGCTTTCCTATCAACTGACCAAGAACCAATGACTAATGACTAATCACTAATAGACATCTCCAATAATTACCAAAAACAGGGCGGAAACCCTAATAATTTCGTTCAAAAATCAGAATTTCTGGAGATGTCTAATGACTAAATTAACTCTCGTACATCCGCGCTTCAGCCGCCTCGGGATTTTCCTCGCAATACTCGTCAAAAGCCGTTTTCTCAAGCTTAATCGATCGCTGGTGAGAAGCCTCAGCCTGCATTTCCTCTACAATATCCCACGCTACCGCGCACTCTCTAGAGGTAGCGCCTTTCTCGGCACAGATAGTTCTGGCATCCGCGATCGCCTGTTCGATTTGTTCGTCAAATAAAATACTCTTCGGCTTCTCAAGAAAATCGCTTTTTGTCAAGATATCCGTGACCGAAATAATGCCCACTAGCTCGTCCTTAATCACCGGCGCCCGGCGGATGCGGGTATTCGCGAACAACCTAGCCACGTATTCCACGCCCAAGTCTGGATTCACCGTGATGCACGGTTTGGTCATAATCTCGAAGACGCGGACTTTTTTCGGGTCTACTCCGTAGGCTGCTACTTTATAGACAATATCCGTTTCCGTGACAATGCCGTAGGCGTCTTGTTCGTGGCGACGTTCCACAATTAAAGCGCGCAAACACAAATCGTTCATCATCGCCACCGCTTCAGCTACAGTTGCTGAACCGCGAATGGTAACAACATCTGTGGTCATAATATCTTGGGCTTTCATCATCATTTTTTATTCCTTCCCGCTGATAAAGTCTACTGCGTCCCGATTTGGGGCTGTCCATTTGATCTGCGATCGTCATTAGGACTTACCTTCAGAAACCGGGTTTCTACCAAAATGTTGGGTTTAGTAACGATAAATCCGGTTTGGCAACCAGGTTTCTGAGAAATCGTGCGATCGCAAACTAATCATAAAACCTTTAACGGCCTTCGGGATGACAAGTTGCCTGAAACAGCCCCTCGCTGCCCCGCAACCTGTGGAGTCCGCGAGTTACGGATCAGACGGGGCTAGCGTGCGATCCTCCAAGCAAGAGTTAAGTATTGGGACGATCGATCTTTGAACTGGTTGGGATCAGATTTTGCAGCCCGATTCTCAAAGAAGCAAAAGTTAACACAAACTAAGCAACTGCTTGCGCTCGCACAGATCCCCGCCTCTGATAAACTTGATGGCTGGGAGTGCAAAGAGCACAAGGCACGCATCAGCAGTTGGGAGGATCTAGTTCGTGGACAATGTAATCGGTTTAGAGATTATCGAAGTAGTTGAGCAGGCAGCCATCGCCTCCGCTCGCTTAATGGGCAAAGGCGAGAAAGATGAAGCCGACAGAGTGGCTGTAGAAGCCATGCGGGAGCGCATGAACAAAATTCATATGCGCGGCCGCATCGTGATCGGCGAAGGCGAACGCGATGACGCACCAATGCTTTACATCGGTGAACAAGTAGGTATTTGTACCCGCGAAGATGCCAAAGATGTCTGCAACATAGATGAATTGATCGAAATTGACATCGCTGTTGACCCCTGCGAAGGTACTAACCTGGTCGCTTACGGTCAAAACGGTTCGATGGCAGTTTTGGCAATCTCTGAAAAAGGTGGTTTGTTTGCGGCACCGGATTTCTACATGAACAAATTGGCTGCTCCTGCGGCTGCTAAGAATCATGTAGATATTCGCAAAACGCCGACTCAAAACCTCAAAATTATCTCTGATTGTCTCGGCCGCAGTATTGAAGATTTGGTGGTGGTGGTCATGGATCGCCCCCGACACAAAGATTTAATTAATGAAATTCGGCAAGCGGGTGCAAGAGTTCGACTGATCAGCGACGGCGACGTTTCGGCAGCGATTTCTTGCGCGTTTTCTGGTTCCAACATCCACGCACTTATGGGTATTGGCGCAGCACCCGAAGGTGTGATTTCCGCAGCAGCAATGCGCTGCTTGGGCGGTCACTTCCAAGGGCAGTTAATTTACGATCCGGCTGTTGTAAAAACTGGTTTGATCGGTGAAAGCAAAGAAAGCAATATCGCTCGACTTAAAGAGATGGGCATCACAGACCCAGACAAGATTTACAATGCTGAAGAGTTGGCATCTGGAGAAACAGTTCTGTTTGCAGCTTGCGGGATTACTCCCGGAACGCTGATGGATGGAGTTCGCTTCTTTGGCGGTGGCGCTCGCACTGAAAGTTTGGTAATTTCTTCTCAGTCGAAAACTGCTCGGTTTGTGGATACAATCCATATGTTTGACCAGCCGAAATCTTTGCAATTGAATTAGTGATTAGTTAGTGGTTAACAGTTAAATGTTAACAATTAACAGTTAACGGTTAACAGTCACCGATGATTAGCAATTAGCGATAAACTAAGAACTAATAACAGGTGACTGTTAACAACTAAGAAAGAAATAGTGACAAATCACAGATATGAATATTGCAGTCGTAGGTCTCAGCCACAAAACAGCGCCGGTCGAAGTTCGCGAAAAACTAAGCATTCCAGAACAGAAAGTTGAAGCGGCGATCGCCCAATTGCGCGGCTACCCGCACATTCAAGAGGTTGCCATCCTCAGCACTTGCAACCGCTTAGAGATTTATATTGTTACCAGCGAGTCGGAGCCTGGTGTACGAGAGGTTATTCAGTTCCTTTCAGAATGCAGTAAAGTTCCTTTGCAGTCTTTGCGCCCTCACCTGTTTATTTTGCTGCACGAAGATGCGGTGATGCACTTGATGCGAGTGGCTTCTGGTCTCGACAGTTTGGTGCTCGGAGAAGGACAAATTTTGGCTCAGGTGAAACAAACTCACAAACTCGCCCAGCAGTACAAAGGTGTAGGCAGAATTTTAGAGCGCTTATTCAAGCAAGCTCTCACAGCAGGGAAGCGAGTTCGCACCGAAACTAGCATCGGTACCGGTGCAGTTTCTATCAGTTCGGCGGCGGCAGAATTGGCTCAAATGAAGGGTCAGCATTTAGCAAGCAGCAAAATTGCAATTATCGGTGCTGGCAAAATGTCGCGGCTTTTGGTGCAGCATTTGCTCTCAAAAGGAGCTAGCCATATTTCGATCGTTAATCGCTCTGTGCGTGGCGCCCTGGAGTTAGCCGGTCAGTTTAAAGATGCTGAATTGCACCTGTATCAGCTCTCGGAAATGATGCAGATAATTGCCAGTTCTGACTTGGTTTTTACCAGTACGGCAGCTACCGAGCCACTGTTAAATAAAGCTAAATTGGAATCGGTTTTAGACCCGAATCGCCCTTTAATGTTGGTGGATATTTCTGTGCCGCGCAACATTGACTCGGATGCGAACGAACTCGCTAATGTGCGATCGTTTAATGTGGACGACTTGAAAGCAGTGGTAGCTCAAAATCACGAAAGCCGCCGCAAAATGGCAATGGAAGCTCAGGGCTTGCTGGAACAGGAAGTAGAGGCTTTTGATCTCTGGTGGCGCAGTCTGGAAACAGTTCCTACTATTAGCTGTTTGCGGGATAAGATAGAATTGATTCGGGAACAAGAGTTAGAAAAAGCTTTATCGCGTCTTGGTTCGGAATTTTCCGAGAAACATCAAGATGTGATTGAATCTTTAACAAGGGGGATTGTGAATAAGATTTTGCACGATCCGATGGTACAGTTACGCGCTCAGCAGGATATTGAGGCGCGGCGGCAAGCGATGCAAACTTTGCAAACACTGTTTAATTTGGATGTGGATGTCAATCAGCAGTACAGCTAGCTGAAGTTTTTTCGATTCAAATTTTGATTCACATTCCGTTAATTGCACATTATATTTGTAGGGACTTAGGCATTTGTCCATTGCTGTCAACTTAGGATTAAACTCTCATTCAGACAGGGTTTCAATCGCTGATTCCAAGCTCAAGTCCTATTGCATAGGATTGAAGAACTGATTAGTTAATTACTCTTCATACCGAGGACTTTAGCTATTAGCCTAGGACTTACGTCTAAGAGTGATATTTCGGGTTAAGTTGACAGAGATGGGCAATGCACAGTCCCTACTTCTAGCTCATTGTTATGACTTTAAGAAGGCGAATTTATCAATTAATTTTATGGATTGTAGGGCTGTGGCTGGTTTTTGAGTTTGCCTCCCGCATGGCTGCAGAAATTCTCTGGTTTCAGGAAGTTGGATATCTTCAGGTTTTTCTCTTAAAGCTGAAAACTCAAGGGTTGCTGGGGACGATCGCAATTGCTGTTTCTTCTGTCTTTTTGCTCGGAAATTTGGCTTTAGCCCGCCGCCTGCAACATCCCGCAGAGGAAAGAAAATCACCGGTTGGAGGGGCGCTATTCGCTTCACTGAGGGCGAACAAAACGGGGAAGAATACCCAGAAGAATTACGAATTACCTATTGCTAAATCCCAAATTACCTTTTCCTGGCTGCTGTTAGCAATATTCGGATTGAGTTCGATCGTAACTGTGACAGTAATTCACTGCGGGCTGTTAGCTGCAAGCAGCATCACCTATTTCGGTATAACTGACAATTTACCTCCACCGCCCGTGCAGTTGGGAATTGAGTCAATCAAGCAAATAGTGATCCAGCTATTTTCTCACTGGTGGCAGTTGGGCTTGCTGTTGGGGACAATGTTAGCTGTGGTAATTAAGCCGAATTTTTGGCTGCGGGCGATCGCCCTTTTTCTCAGTTTGGCGATCGGACTTATTGCCGCCAGTCGCTGGACAAATGTTTTACAATATTTTCACCCTATTAATTTTAACACAACCGACCCTCTTTTCAATCAAAATATTGGCTTTTATGTATTTATTTTCCCCATCTTAGATTTGCTAGGATTCGGTCTGACAGTTGTATTTTTGTACAGTTTAGTATCTTGTTCTTTAACATATTTGCTGTCAGGAAATAGCCTGAGTCAAGGGAGCTTTTTGGGGTTTTCTCGATCGCAGCAGCGGCACTTGTACGGGTTGGGTGCAGCTTTAATGCTCGCCGTTGCATTCCGCTACTGGCTGGGGCGCTACGCATTGCTGTATGCGCGGGGAGACGTTACTTACGGGGCGAATTATGCTGACGTGACGGTGCGGCTACCCGTCTATGGATTTTTGAGTATTTTGGCAGGGGCGATCGCACTTTTGATGCTGTGGCAGGTTTACCAATTCAAAATTAAAAATGAACTACTAAAAAAAATTATTTTAGCATGGGTGACTTTAAATCTTGTGGGAGGTTTGCTGCTGCCACAAATTGTGCAGCAACTCATAGTTCAACCTAACGAACTAGCACGAGAACAGCCGTTCATTCAGCGCAGCATTGCCTTTACTAAAGAAGCCTTTGATCTCAACACAATCGAAATAAAAACATTCGATCCCGTAGGAAAACTTACTTATGCCGACTTAGAAAAAAATCAACTTACTATTAGCAACATCCGCCTGTGGGACAAGCGACCGCTGCTGCAAACCACCCGACAGTTACAGCAAATCAGACCATATTATACATTTCCTGATGCTGATATCGATCGCTACACAATCAAAAATGAAAAAGCACAAAAGGGAGATTCGGAAAGCCAACAAGTGTTTCTGGCAGCGCGGGAATTAGATTACACAGCAGTTGCCCCCGATGCTCAAACTTGGGTGAACGAACACCTAGTTTACACTCACGGTTACGGCTTTACTCTTTCTCCCGTAAACAGAGTCGGTGTCGGCGGTTTACCCGATTATTTTGTCAAAGATATTGGAGTTGCAGCCCAGGAAGGACAGACTGCTTTGGAAGTCACTAGCGATCGAGTTCGGGTCAGTATTCCGATCGGCTACCCGCGAATTTACTACGGCGAAATCACCGATACAGACGCGATGGCGCCCACAAAAGTCCAAGAATTCGACTATCCTAGCGGGGAAGAAAATGTTTACAATACTTACAGCGGTAGGGGCGGAATTGCGATCGGTTCTATGTGGCGGCGCTGGCTGTTTGCTAATTATCTCAAAAATTGGCAAATGGCGCTGACGCGCAATTTTACGCCAGACACTAAATTGCTGTACCGCCGAAATATCAACAAAAGAGTCCGGGCGATAGCTCCTTTTTTGCGCTACGATTCTGACCCGTATTTAGTAGCCGCAAACGCCAATCTTAGCAATGATGATATAGAAAAAGAAAATGAGGGAAGTGGCAACGAGATTAAACCTTCACCCTCGGCTACTGAGCAATCTCCCAACTATCTTTACTGGATTATCGATGCCTATACAGCGAGCGATAGCTATCCCTATTCTGACCCCGGAAAGCATGAATTTAACTACATCCGTAACTCGGTCAAAGTAGTAATTGATGCCTACAACGGGTCTGTTGACTTCTACGTAGCCTATCCCTCCGATCCAATTATCAACAGTTGGATGGCTATCTTTCCCGGACTCTTCAAACCCCTTGACCAAATGCCTCCGGCTCTCCGCACACATATCCGATATCCAGTTGATTTGTTGAGCATTCAATCAGAACGCTTGCTAACTTATCACATGGAAGACCCGCAAGTATTTTACAATCGGGAGGATTTGTGGCGAGTTCCCCGTGAAATTTATGGCAGCGAACAGCAGCCCGTAGCACCGTATTATTTGATTATGAAGCTGCCAACGGAAACAGAAGAAGAATTTATTTTGCTGCTCCCATTTACACCAGTAAGTCGCAACAATTTAATTGCTTGGATTGCAGGGCGCTCGGATGGTGGCAATTACGGAAAATTGCTGCTGTATCTGTTTCCCAAACAGCGATTAGTTTATGGCCCGGAACAAATTGAAGCTTTAATTAACCAAGATCCAGTTATTTCCGAACAAATTTCTCTCTGGAATCGCGAGGGATCAAAAGCGATTCAAGGAAATTTATTAGTAATTCCCATTGAACAATCGTTGTTGTACGTTGAACCTCTTTACTTAGAAGCTGCTCGCAATAGTTTACCCACTTTAGTCAGAGTTATTGCTGTCTACGAAAACCGCATCGTCATGGCAGAAAATCTCGACTTAGCACTCAAGGCACTTTTTCAACAACAATCTACTACTAAACCGGTCATTATTCGACCTGTAGAAGGAACAGCACCAGCTTTAAATAGTGAATGATATCAATTCCGGTTACACTCCTCATGATTGTTGACTGTTAACTCTGGAGCGAAAAAGTGAATGGTTGAGTGTTAAGTGTTGACTGGATTTTATTATTCCGAGGCCAGCGAAAAAGATATAAATTACTGCGATTTCTGTTCGCTAGCTGCCTTAATATCCTGCCACCAAACATAGACATACGGCCACATCAATCTTTCGCCTCCTCCAGAATCTAGTTTCACTCTCACCTCATAACGGTCAATATGCGTGAGTTCGCCAGTTTTGCCATTCAAGTGCAATTGCTGGGGATTGTCGGTGATAATTTCTACCCTTTGATTCAACAGCGGCAGCATCTGGGTAGAAGAACCATGAAACGGATTTTTGCCTTTGATCACATAACCACCAATCAAAGATAAATACATTGAAGCGAGGAAAAATACAGTACAGAAACCCACAATGACCAGTGTTTTTTTTTGTGAAAAACTGGTATAAACGCTCACATATCCTACGCTCATAGTTCCAAAAAACAACAAATTTGGCAGGTACAGCCCATCTTCCAGAAACACGCTCCCAAAAAACATGAGGGCTACCTGAAAACTAAATAATGCAGCCACCCAACTCCAGCCAGTTAGCAACGATGCAGATAGTAGCCAATTCATTGCAACAGTAAGGGCGATCGCCATTGCTATTGCCCCAAGTGGTGCTGCATAATCGTACTGTCTGAAGGGAAGAAGAACAAAAAAGACTAAAGCATAAGCAAAACCCGCCAAAGCTAGTGCTAATCCACTAATTATTTCGTTCCCGTTCAGCATAGTCAAAAGAGTTGCATTGTCGATCACTTAGGATCGATCGACTTAACAAATTGTTGCACAGGCTGTGGTAGAGCCGGCACAAAAGTCTTTCTAAAACCCCTAACATCGAACACTCGCCACAAAATACCTACCGCTACCGTCAAGAAAAATAACGCTCCCAAAAAATTGAACACAGTAGAGAGAAAACCGCTGTCCCTTTTTTTCGGAGGTGTAATATGTTTCATGCGATATACAGCCGGCTCGTAATCTCTCGACTCCTCGCGACTGCGCCGAGGCGTTTTGGGGCGCGAACTCGCACTGCGCTTCTGGGTCAAACCCGTTTTATTAGTTTTAGTAAAACTGCTGGCCGACTTCAATTCAGAAGCGCCGCGGGTTCCCGTTAACTTGCTAACAGAAGCCCCCGTTTGGCCAACAGCAGCATCCTGAATTCTGCTGTTAGGGCGCTGAGTAGATTTGCGTTCGGCGAGGGTACGCATCAAACTTTGCAATTGCTGAGTCGCCGCCGGCGGGCGTTCCCCTTTCCTCGCCCAATTTAACAGCATCGCCCCGGTAATCCCGCAGAGATTCGTAGCGCCTACAGAAGCCAGCCGCTTCAGCAGAGGCTGGCTGTTGGACACAAAAATCACCAATGCCTCCGGGTGTTCGGTCGCCAAACCGTAAACGCACTGAGCCGTCGCCACTACCAGCATTGCTGGCTTGCTT
This sequence comes from Microcoleus sp. AT9b-C3, assembly GCF_036705485.1. NCBI lineage: Bacteria > Bacillati > Cyanobacteriota > Cyanophyceae > Oscillatoriales > Microcoleaceae > Microcoleus > Microcoleus sp. AT9b-C3. Next base: position 17,145 of record NZ_JAUBUR010000009.1, read on the forward strand.
TGATTTTTGATCGAAGGTTCCAGAGCTCGGTGTGTTTCCTGAGCGTCAGTTGCAATCCAGCCGCTGTCGGCAAAAAAGCGCATAAACTCTCTAGCTACTTGCTCTTGAGCTTTTTCCACCGCTTGCCCTGTCAGACGATCTATTTCGTCGTACACTACTTCCGGGATATAGCAAGTTCCCACCTTGGCATATTCTTGCCACACTTGAGTTCTGCCAGTCATTAAAACATCTGCATCAAAAGTTACCAATACAGGAGGAAGTTGATTAGCCATGACTTTATCCTATAGGCTCAGATAAGTTATTTAAACTTAATCGATCAAGTTTAAACAAATTTTGGGATATAAAAAAATCAACTTTTGGTAGTAGATAAATTGCCCTGGGCGGGGGTTTTAATTGGAAATTAGTAGTTAGGAACCCGATCGCCCTTCAGTTGCCAGTTCGATCGCTCAATTCCTATATTCCACTAATTTACCGCAACCCAAGGGCCTATTACCAAAGCCACGCTGCTACTGTTAGTTCCCGATTCCCAGACGGCCAGCCAAAGCCGGAGTCAACGGCAACAGGGCAGCAATCATCAAGAACAAAGCTAGCAAACCCAAAGCCGCGCGAGCGTCGTCAGGCTCAGTCAGCTCGTTGAGGCTCGGCCGCTCCAGATTCCGCTGTAAAATCAGAATCACGATCGCCCAATACAGAGCCAAAGGATTAACTAAAGAAACGATCGCCAGCACCACAAAAGTCGCCAAAGTAGTGCGACTGGCTATTTTCCGACCGTAGATGGCTTGCACGATTCTACCCCCGTCCAACTGTCCCGCCGGCATCAAATTAATCGCCGTTATTACCAAGCCCAACCAACCGATAACTACCAGCGGGTGAACGTCAACAATCTGCTGCTGCAACCCCGAACCCAAAACCACTTTTGCCAAAGTTCCCACCAAAACCGAGCCCTTGAAAAATTCTGCGGGAATTTGAAACAAACTGCCGGGGTGAGACAGCAGCAAACCCGTTACCAGCATTAGCACAGAAACTATTCCCCCAGCCGCTGACCCCGCAAAAGCGATGTCAAACAAAACTTTACGGTTGGGCAGCAGCGACTCAAAACGGTCGATCGCTCCAAAACAACCTATCTGCAAAGTTGGTATAAAAAACGGCCAACTCAAGCCAACCTTGTACCGATTTGCCAGCACTCGGCGAGCAATTTCCCCAGAGCCTAAAACCGCCCAAATTCCGGCTGCAATTGGCAGAACTTCTAGATATCTAGCCGGCGAGTTAAAGAAATCGAAACCCAGCAGTAAACCGCCTGTCTCTAAGCTAGTAGCAATTGTTGCCAGCAGCAGCACGACTGCTAGGATTTTTTGAGACACGGTTGTTGGCTGCGGGTCATTGGTGCTGGGCAAAATAATAACTACGGGCTTGTCGTCCTGATTTTCTACTAAAAATAGGCGGTAGCGAGCGTTTAATTTTTCTTCCAAACTTGCCGTCAAACGTGAGTGTACTTGTTCTGGGTCTCCCCGGAGATTGCCTTTGAGAATTACCCCATCTTGATAGGGAATTGTTTCTGTGGCAAAGAAAGTATCAATTCCAAAGATGCCTTTAATTGTTTTGAGGTCTTCAACTGGAACGGGAATTATTTCTGATTCCTTATTCGCAGGCGAAGATGTCACGATCTTAATGGTTTCTGGGCCTGGTGTTCCCTGCGAGTCTGGGGCGGAGAAAGCATCGCTTTGGGACTTTACCTCAGCAGCATCCGGCCGCGGCAGCACTGCATCCGATGCAGCCTTACGCAATTGCCGGCCCAGATAAATGTATAATCCCGTGGATGCCACCAGCAGCAACAATACCGCAACTAGATTGAGGTAAATTCCGGCGGCGAACAAACCAAAGAACAGCAGCCAGGGACTCATTAACGCAACAGATTGCAACCAAGCCAAAATTCCCAGTTTGCCAAAAGGTCTGGCGCGATAAAATCCCCAACCCAGAATTCCCAGAGCAACCAATACGAGCGCAATTGTTGCCGTATTTTCCGATGCAACTATAGGCATTCCGGTTGCTTGCGCCAATAGGGGCTTTAATCGGTCGATCGCGCTGCGGTCGAGTAATAGCATTAAATTTTGGGGAATATGAAATAGAGTTGTTGGGAACATATCCAAACCTATCGGAAACTAGCCTGATTACTAAGGATAACCCCTGAGGGCTACTCGGCCCAAAACCTGCTGCTGGTGCTGTTTGAACATCACAGGATCTAGGCTATTGACACAGTAGACTTTTTATGATACCACATCGGCTGTGGCAAGCATATACTCAGAAGGGTAGCAGTGTCGATCGCCCAGAAGCAGGAAGATTGGCCTGGGTTTGGCAGGCGGTGTTGTGCATTTGTTTTGCACAACAAATGCACAACAAATAAGGTTTGAGCCGCTCTCTCCTTTGCGGTAAAGAACGGCTCAAAGCATTGATGTTATTAGGTTTTGTTAACGGGTACGGCAGGACTTGAACCTGCGGCTCGCTGCTTAGAAGGCAGCTACTCTATCCAACTGAGTTACGCACCCAACTCAAAAATCGCTAACAAGATTATTGTATCGGTGCAGTGTGCGATCGAGCAAGTAAATTATGTGATTACTTACGCAGAAACCGCTTTGAGCTACAAAAATATGGCGTGCAGCCCGATGGATTGGGAAAAAAACCAACAAGATGATGAGAGTGCCTGTGCCTCCAAGACTTTATCTGACAAAAGCTGGAGGGACTCACCTGCAAACAGCACAATGGTAAATTTACCATCAAAACTAGGTAGGACGTGAACTCGGGTAAAGTATTTAGAGGTCGAGGTGAAACCCAGCTATTTGGTCGCTCGGCTCTCTCTCCCAATTAAGACGGAACTCAGACAGCACAAGAGTCACAGGTGCTTTTTCCCAGATTTCTATTGGTTATGTTAACATCCCCTAGTGGCAAAACCTAAAAGGCTGACCCCATTACCGAAAAACCAGAGATCGTCTCCTGATTTGAGGTATGAGTTGAGCCAGAATGACTAATTTGCTGATATTGAGTTATGTTGGCTAACATTCTGCTCGACTTGATATTTGATAAAAATGTGGTAGAACTAGGATTGAAAGACTCAGGTGAAAATCCCTGATGGTACGGAGCCTCTATATAAGCTTCCTCTACGGCATCAAAGCAAAACAGTCAATCGCCCGCTCGGCACGAGCGCGAAAATCAAGCGTTGCCAGTACAGCAGTCGTAAATTGTGCGCGGGGGACTTTCCTTCGTGCATTGATTTATACGCCAAGGCCGAGAGACAATCTCAGCTTAGATAATTGTTAACATTTGTTAGCAAAAAAGTATCGCAACGCTTGAGGAGAGAACCATCTCTGGGTGATCGGGAGCAATCCTGCTAATTTAAGTGGACTCGCTGAATCAAGAATCCCCTCGCCTTTAGGCATCGGGAGTGTCAAAAGCACAGCACCTCGGCCATGACAGGAGTCAAATCGCAGTGTCATGTTTATTCTGAAACGGCAGGATGTTGAAATAACCAATTTTCAACACCCAAAACGGGATCAACAAATTCCCATTCTCAATTATCAGGGGCAGACTTTTCGCCTGATCAGCGCCTTCAACGGCAAGCAAGCAGAAGACGCCAGAGCCTTGTGGCGGGACTTAACCGACAACCGAGGCAAAGCCTGTGTTCTGCTAGAAGAGCCGGATCGATATAGCGTCTGGGGAAAAGTCCGTTTAGATCAGCTTGCCGGTGAAGAACCGGCAGGTAATGAAGCAGCCAAAGCACCGCTGTTCGCGCAGGGTTGTCTGCTGCTGCTCCAAGCTGTTTACTTCGATGTAGAAGACCTCTTAGGCGCAAGGCAAGCCACATCGTTTCAGAAAGATATCGCCAAGGTATTTCAGCAGGGAAACTTCCCCCAGGCAGACTCCCCTGATGCGATCAAAAATTGGCTAACCGTTAGTCCCTTGCAAAATCACAAGGTGCCTGCTTGGCAAGAGCAACATCTCAAAACTTTATTGCAAGAACTGCACCGTTTGGGGAAATCATATTTTGGCAATACGGACTTCGCTGAGGGAGTCAGCGATGTGCTGCAAGATATGCCAGCTCCGGATCGGACTCAGTTTCTAGATTGGCTGAAACAATCAGCCCTCAACAAATTGTGGATCGCAGGATAGAAAATGTTTGACAATTGCTCAGACAATTGGGCTGAGATAATTTAGCTTAGATAATTGCACTGTAGGGGGTACGCGATATACAGGTTGGATTGCCAACTTGTATTGACCAACCAAATTGTTGATTCGGTTTGGATGCCACCTATGGTCTGGCAATTTAACTAAGTTTCGATCGCACTCCCCACCCACAATCATTGATACGAGTGGGGAAGAGTGAAAGCAAAAAAACAGCTCCCTCAACCTTTGAGGGTATAATTTCAGAGATAGATAGGGTACTGTAAAAACCTTAAGGGTGGAGACATATACCGTATTTCTATCATTATATTTCCGGGTACAAGATCGACTAACGACTAATTTATTGAATTAGTAAATAGATATTATTCTAGCTTAGTCTTTCTAGAGTGTACGAGGGCAAAAGTCCCGACGACACACTGAGGACGCCAGTTATTCCGGAAGCGTCAGATCGAGGTTTTTTAAGGTTTTTTGGCGAAAGAATCCTCATCTTTAATCAAAGATTGAGATGGGGTGCGTTCAACCGCTAGTTAGGTCTCGTGGAATCCCTATGAGTAGCACTTCAGAAAAGTCATCTACATCTTCATCTTTACTGTCAGCTCAGACCCTAGTGATTGCGGGCCTTGTCTGGGCTGTCATGGCGCTGCTGTTCTTTTTGCTGTTCAGCGTCCCCCTCTCTGCAGAAGAGGGTTTACCTCTTTGGTACCGGATCGGCACTTATATTTTTGAATGCGGAGCATACTTCGGAGCGGCTTTAGTCTGTTTTAGAAACTGGCAAAGCCCCCACATGGTCAGTGGGCGCAACGTCTGGCTGGGCATAGGTCTGGGGATGCTGTTCTATTTCATAGCCGGCGTGCTGTTCGGGATTTGGGAACTCTATTTTGGGTTAGACCCGGACGTGTCTCCAGCAGATGCGTTTTATCTGGCCAGCTATGTGGTACTGATCGGGGGCATGGTTGTCGCTGTGACTTCCAAGCGGCTGAATTTAGAAATTTGGCAGTGGGGTTTCTTAGCGGGAATTGCAGCCTTCGGGATTGCGGTAGCTATCTGGGTTGCTGCACCTGACTCTTGGAGGGCTCAGCTAGGAATGGCTCCGGCAGCCACTCAAGAAGTAGTGACAGAATCTGCACCAGCAACCGCTGCCACAGGAAGAGCGCCTGCTTTGGAAAATTCGTCTAAGTTACAGGCAAAAGCAGCCGCGACCGATGCAGCATCAGCACCCGAAGAAGAAGAAGCAGAAATCAAAGCTCCCGGATGGGTGATGGCACTTGACAAGCAACTGTCGCCTTACGCCTATGCAATCAATTTGTTTTACATCGTTGGGGACGTTTTTCTGCTGATTATTGCTACTGCATTGCTGCTGGCGTTTTGGGGAGGACGTTTTTCCCAATCTTGGAGGATGATTGCGGCTGCAACTTTTTCGCTTTACATCGCAGATATGTACTTTAAATGGCGCGATACTCAGACTGAGGGTACTTATCAAAGTGGCAGTTTGCTGGAAGTCTTTTTTGTTTTCAGTGCCATCCTGTTTGGGATTGGAGCTATCTTGGAACATGACATCTCAACCCGTTCTCGCCAGAGCAGGCGCAGTCGTCGCGCAGCGTAGCGATTTGAGATTGGAGTTGCTTTGGCAAGCGATGGGGAGGCGAAAGCTTTTTTTCCCTTGTCGGCATCTCTGAGCTTGAAATCGAAGATGAAAAATCACAGTTCGCTGACTGCTAGCCTGCGTCTTTTCACGTCTTTTTGCTGGAAAACTTGGCATGACGCCTACAAAACTCTCCGATTCAGACAAACGGGAACTCATCAGGCTGTACCGACAGTCAAACGAGAATACTATCACTTTGGCAAAGCGCTACGGGGTGAGCAGTTCGACTGTGAGGCGCATCATTCAGGGGGCTTTGTCGGAGCCAGAATACGAATTTCTAGTCCAGCAAAAACAAAAGCGTTTGTCCGGTCGCACAAGTGTTTCTGAACCGACAGAGAGGACTACTGAGTCGTCGGCAGATGGGGAAACCGATCCTGTAGCTGTCCCCCTGTCGGAGTCAGCCCCTGTCCTGCCGTCAGCCTCAAATTCGAGACCGACAATCCGAAAGCGTTCTAACTCAGTCCCTGAACCAGTTGCAGAACTCGAAATTCGAGGGAATGTAGAGTCTGATTTAGATGTTTCTGATTTGCCCGATGCCCAAGCAGCCAATATTGCCACTCGCAGCCAGCGCGCTGTTGTGACTGGTGAACTAAAGGCAATGCTGCCAGCAGAAGGGCTACTGGCAGGTGAAGACTTTAGGGATTTCGAGGACGACGAGGATGAGGATGATGAAGACGATTTAGATGACGACTTCGACGAAGATGTAGAGGATGAAGACTCTCTGTTTGAAGGCAGTGTCCTGGATTCACTATCGTCGGATGAGTCGATCCTCTTCGAGGGCTTCGCTAACGAACTTCGGGGTACAGGACTGATTCAAGTTTTGCCTTTAAGCGAAGCCTCTCTGCCCACAATTTGCTATTTAGTGGTTGATCGGGCAGCGGAGTTAATCACCAGACCTCTAAAAGCTTTTGGCGAACTGGGTCAAATTCCGGCTGCGGAAATTCGCGAGAAAACCCTGGCAGTGTTTGACAATCACCGAGTGGCCCGCCGATTTGCTACTCGCAATCAAAGAGTTTTCAAGATTCCTGACAGCAGTATGCTGCAAAAAGCAGCGCCTTATTTGCGAGCTAAGGGAATTACTCGGCTGCTAATTGACGGTCAGGTATATTCCCTCTAAGGGATCAAATCTATTTAATATTGTACGGTGTCGGATTCTTCTGGATTTGCCTGAAATTTAGGACGTGAGTTTTGGGAATCTGAAATGTTCCACAGCGGTTGCATTAGCGCACCTCCGATCAGTCCGGCACTCAGGCTCATTGCCAATACTACTCCTACAGGCAGTTGTATCGATTGAAAAAAGATAAAGTTTAAGGAGACTGGGGCGGCGTTTTGCACTGAGATAATGCCGATCGCGCTTACTAAAATTGCTACTAAAAAACTAATGGCGAGCAGAGGAATTGTTTTCATAAACTGGTTGACAGGCTACTAATTTAACTTGTATACTTTTTTTATAATTGAAATATGTGTAAAATTTTTATTTTGGCAAACACCCCATTATATAATAATGTACAATAAGATTAGGGGAAAAGTCAAGTAGAGACGGAAAAAATAGAGAAAAATTTTTAAATTATTAAAAATTTAACAAACATAAATAAATTGACACTTCCCAAACTTAAACAAATCCAAGTGTATTGCAAATATATAACTGACCCAGCAATATCGATGATTAATGTTCAGAGACTTTGCGAGAGTTATCAAAAATAGGTAAGGTGCGCCAAGCGCACCTCACAATCTTAAGCGCTAGGGGAAAAACCCCCCTTGGAATAGGTAGAAATTTAAACAGGTTCTAACTGGGAAATTACCTTTTCCATGTGTTGGGCAACTTGGCTTTCTTTTTCCACCGAATTGGTTTCCATGTAAACGCGCATCAAGGGTTCGGTTCCCGAAGGCCGCAGCAGTACCCAGCCACCGTCTTCAAGATAAAGTTTAATTCCGTCTTTGCGGCCGATTTCCTTAACGCCGATACCTGCTACTTCTGTGGGGGGATTCTTGGTAAAAGATTCCAAAACGGCTGCTTTGTGGGCTTCTTCTAGGTGCAAGTCCAAACGTTTGTTGTACAGGGGACCGTCGGCTTCTTTAATGGCTTCTTCGACTAGCTGAGAAAGCGGTTTGCCTTCATAGGCGATCGCCTCAGCAACTAGCATATCAGCCAAAATCCCGTCTTTTTCGGGAATGTGACCCAAAACGCTCAAACCGCCAGACTCTTCGCCACCGATGAGCACCGCAGTTTCCCGCATTTTTTCGCCGATGTATTTAAAACCGACTGCGGTTTCGTAAATTGTTAAACCGTACTTGGCGGCCAAATTGTCCAGCAAGTGGGTAGTTGCGACTGTACGGACGATCGCCCCAGTCAAGCCTTTATTCTTAACCAAGTGACGCGCCAGCAGCAACAGCACAGTATTTGGAGTCAAGACATTTCCCAACTCGTCAACAATACCAAAGCGATCGCTGTCGCCATCGGTAGCTAAACCCAAATCCGCCGAATCCTTCTTAACAGCTTCTACTAACTCAACCAACTGTTCGCCCTTGGGTTCGGGCATTCCGCCACCAAACAGCACGTCGCGGTAGGTGTGAAAACTTTCGACATCGCAGCCGCAGTGTTCCAAAACGCCGTCGAGATAGCCGCGAGAAGTCGAGTAGAGAGCGTCGTACTTCACCTTCAATTTAGCAGAGCGAATCCGCTCCACATCGATCAAAGTATAAAGAAACTTCAGATACTCGGGTTTCGGGTCAAAACTGGAGATTTTATCGTTGTGGCTGCCTTTGGCTGGGGCATCTGAAGCACCAGCAATATTTGCCACAATTGTATCGGTAATTTCCGGGGTTGCCGGGCCCGCGTAGTCGGGGATGTATTTGATGCCGCAGTAAGGTGCGGGATTGTGCGAAGCCGTGAACATCAGGGCTCCTGCGGAGTTGAGATGCTTGGCGCTGTAGGCGATGACTGGTGTGGGGCAATCTCGATCGACCACTTTCACAGTCCATCCCAAATCTGCCAATACTTCCGCCGCGGTGCGGGCGAACTCGTCTGCCAGAAAGCGGGTATCGTAGGAGACTAGAACTGGGCGGTCTTTGGTGTAAGCCGTTTCTAGGTAACTGGCGATCGCCCGGGTGACTTTTCGCACGTTGGCAAAAGTAAAGTCATGGGCAATCAGTCCTCGCCACCCATCGGTTCCGAACTTAATTTCAGTTGAATTGCTGCTAGCGCTCATTTTATCCACTTCCTCTCGTCCTACTAATCCTACCCGAAGCCATAGCCTTAAAGACGTACTGGTCGTGCTGTTTGTGAGCATCGATCGTCGGTGGGGCCCGCATCAACCTAATCCTCTCGTTGTCGGGAAAGGCTTGGGCCTCCGGCAGAGGACTCGATCCCGCCGGATTTGGCAAAATGTGCGCGCTACCGGGCGAGTCACTCGCTAATTCTGGTTTTGAAGGGTAGGTGGTCGCTCGAATGGACGAGGATCAATTGCCGGCGATTCCCTACGGGATAGCTTCGCTTCACGGGGAAGCTAAACAACTGATCGCAAAAAACGGCCCTGGCAATGGCATTAACGAAATGCACATAAATCTGATTCTCATCTCAAATTTAATTTTTTATTTAGAAAAGCCGATCATTGAATTCGTTAGGGCTTCCTAACAATCGCCAGACTCACAATACATTTCTAATTCAGCTAGGGGTATAAATTAACCAAAGTCACCGCTCGATCGTGCTTTAGCCTAGCTTCATTAAGAAATTAGGGCGATAAACCAAAGCGCTCCACAACAAAGATAAAGTATTTCAAGCAGCAGTTTTTTTGAGGCAGACTTGACTTTAATTATCAGATTTTAAGACAAATTAAATTTATTTCCTGTCCTCTTTATAGGTCAACAAAATAAATTAGGATCGCGATCACAGAATGATGGTGATCGATCGCACAATAAATAACGTTATTAACGTGCAACTTATAAAAGATGCAGGCAGTCGAGCGAAATGGCTTATAGCTTTAAGCGTAATGGCTAATGACTGTCAACGTAAAAATGCAGAAAATTGTAGTTAACAACGTTAAAAATTAGGGGAGTCGATCGGGTGCGACTTAATAAAAAAACGAGGTTTATCATGACGGGTATTTCACAAATATCTTCAAAATCTTTACCAGCAGCCGACCAACTTCAACAGGGCGCAAGTCAGGCGCCCCAAGGTATTACCGGACTGGACACTGACAAACTCCCAAAAGCTAAAGGTGTCAGCGTTTCTTCCTTCGCAGTTAGCTGGGCAAAAAAATATTACAGTACAGTTGCGGCACGAGAGAACCAAGCGCAACGCCAAATTCTCCCAAGCCTCGATTTAACTAATTTTGAGGGAAATAGAGCCCCAATAGTTGACAAATTGACAGATACCCTGAAATTAGCCAGCGAGATAGCTTGGAGTAGAGTAGAAGCTCTTTTAGGGAAACAAATAGAGCGGCACGCGATCGATCCAAGTTTAATTAATTCTTTAGAAATTGCCGCCGATTCTCGCACCTTATATAAGAAAGCAATAGACGCTTATGCGGATAGAGAACCTGTTTTCCGCTTGTCAGTCCTGGTGGGAAAAGATATTATCAAAGTGAGGCGAAAATATTCAAATACTGATCCGTTAGTGCTGGGATTTGTGACAATGGAGTTTCAATACACTAGCAAAATCTTGTTAGGATGTCTTTCGGAGTCAGAGCGAGCGGAATTTGCGCCCTACTTAAAAGTTGTAGACGACTACCTGCACATTCCCTACGGAGAGATTAACGAGGCTGCGGCGAATCAGCCCCTGAATTCAAAAGCTCTATTAGCCGTTCAGCATTTGTTGCAGCACACGACTCAGATTGCTAGTGCAGTGTACGATCGAGCTAGTTCCCAGCATCAAGGATACCGCAGCAGCAGCGGGTATTTGAGCGATCGCGAGATAAAAATTTCTGGTATCCGGGATGTCGAGATTTTTCAAAGCTATTTGTGCTGGTGCGTTTTGGAAGCTAGCATTCACCCGGTACAGCAGGAATTGTTTCCAATTTGCGTGATGTTGTACCCGAAACTTCATGTAAGTTGGGAGTTGGTGCAGGATATGCTGCTGATTTTATTTTGGGAAATATGCGAGCGGCTTCCTGCTGAAGATTTAACGGTATTTGTACCTTACTTGCGTACTTTGACAGAGATGTTTTCCAGCGATGTCTTTGATAATTAGGGAATTGGGCATAGGGAATTGGGCATAGGGAATTGGGCATAGGGCATAGGGCATAGGGTCAAAAAGCGGAACTCTCGCGGAGGGATTTGGCATTGGGAATTGCCAATCTCTATTTAAAACTCCAAGCTGCGACTGCCAAACATCCCCAACCAACAATAAAAGCAACTCCCCCCAGTGGGGTAATTGCACCCAGCCATTTGATGTCGCTCAAACTCAGGGCGTACAAACTGCCTGAAAAGATGATTGTGCCGGCAATAAAAGCCCATCCAGCCACTGCAAAAAAGGTTTGAGACTCTTGGGCGCGGCTCAAGAGTAAAGCGACGAGTAATAGAGCCAGGGCATGGTACATTTGATATCGGGCGCCGGTCTCAAAAATAGTTAAAGCTCGATCGGTCAATTGATTTTTCAAAGCGTGGGAGGCGAAAGCACCGCCTGCAACGGATAAACCTCCGAAGAGGGCCGCGGCTGTGAGGAAGATTCGGGTTAAGATTAGTGAGGACATAATTTAATGATAATTGAATTTTATTTAATTTTAGGGTTGGGTGAGGATTGTCGATAAAGCAATCGCTCTTTTTTTACCGCTGATAAACGTGGATGGATGAAAGGGCGATCGTTTTTCTGATATAATTAAGACTATCCATGTAGTATATTGAGTCATTAAATCACCATGATAGCTGAACTTATGGTACAACCTTCCTACTGGATTGATAGTGATATTTCGATTCAGAAAGTCAAAAATCTTTACTTATTCAAATTTACGGAAAATCTGCAAGCTAGATTGGAAGAACTTGCCGAGGGGAAAAAGGCTAATCTTTTAACTTCTGAGGAGGTTGTGGAACTAGCAAGTTTACTAGAACTGGATCGGATTTTTACCTTAATTAATGCTAAAGTTATAGCAGCCTCATGTCCATAAACCGTGCTACTCGAAATTTAGTAAGAAGTAGAGCTAGTTTTCTTTGTGAATATTGCCATTCTGCGGAAGAAAGTAGTTCTACTCTATTTACGATAGATCATGTTTTACCTCGCTCAGTTGGTGGTAGCGATGAACTCGAAAACTTAGCTTTAGCTTGTCATCGCTGTAATAATAATCGCTATAATTTTGTTACTGGTACTGACCCTGAAACTGAACAGGAAGTAACTTTGTTTAACCCGCGTCAACAGCAGTGGTTCGATCATTTTCTCTGGTCTGCGGATAATTTAGAAATCATGGGTATTACTCCAACAAGTAGGGGGACGTGCGATCGATTAGACCTTAACGATCGCTATCATAATGAAAGAGCGATTATCAGAGATCGTCGTTTATGGATTAGAGCAGGGTGGCATCCTCCGTCTGGCGATCCTCGCCAAAATTCATAATGAAGTAAAAAATTATAATGAAGATTTCCTCATTATAAACGGTATGTTTGCTCCTCTGTTACCACACACTATAGTGCCTGTAATTTGTCTACCATCCAAGCTTACAGAACCACTATATCTAAGTAATGCTACATTTCCAAACATCGCAATTGCTTCAAATTGATTACCTGAAATTTGACTATTCGTAATGTTATTATATCTCTGATAAACACCTGAAAGTATTAGTCGATTACCATTTTGACGAATTGTAATTGGAGAAGAACCAGTTCCAAGTTCTGGCGCTGGCACACAGGAATTATTTACATCATTCGATAAGAACTTAAAACTCCCAGTCTCAATTACCCATTCGCCTGTAAGATTAAGCTGTCTAGGCTGATTTGTATCTCTAGGTGGTCTGTCAGTTTGATTCGGGAATTGATTAGGAAGGTTTCCTCTTTTGTCGAAATATTCTTGAGCAAAGTTCATTACACAGACTTTTCCCACACCTGCTATGGAGGAGTTACCACAACCTACTCCAATTAATCTCAGAGTCGAGTTCAGAAAGTTTTCTCTATGTCCACGACTAACTTCCCAGTAATCGAGCATCAAGTTCATTACAATAAATTCAGGTGACAGACCAGCACCAATGTTTTCCCATACACCCGTATTAGAACCATAGCGATTTCCTCTATCAGTTGGACTACTACCGTCTCTGCCAGTGTGACTTATCTGGCTAAAAGATGTAGCAACTGACTGCTCGCGAGCATGATCTGCTGCTGCTGAACCAAGTCCATTGGATGTACGAAGTGTTGGGATTGAATAAGTTCTTTTAAGAACACTAATTGCTTCATCAAATGCTGCTAAGTCTCCAAACACACCAAATCGACTATTTTGCCCTGGAATTTGGAAGGTTCTGGTAGTAGGATCGTATGTTTGTTTGACTCTTTGCAGCCAATCAGCATAAGCTGGCGGATTCTCTCTAGCTCGGTTAATTTCTGAAATCATTCTCTGCTCAAATGCTGAACTGTTTTGAGCTAAAGCTACTGATATTTGTGTTACTTGAAATGTGGTGATAGCCAGAAACACTAAAGTTTGACGCATCAGATACTCGCTAAATTTTATAAATGAGTTACCGGAATTTGTTTGGTTCTTTCTGGAGATTTCGCTCCTGTCGCGATCGCAAAAGCAGAACGGACAACCACAGGGGGATTGCCCGTACCAATGGCGATCGCCCAGGGAAAGATCGAGGCGATCGCCTCGATCGCAAACCTATCTGATGATTAGATTTAGAGAATGATGAAATTCGCGGCTGTCAAGGGATTATCATCGTAAACGATCGTAATAACATTCCCCGAGTTAGAGCCGAGAGTGATTTGAGCAAAGCGTTTACCGGGATCGGGATTGCCATTGACATCGTTTACTGTGCCGTTGAAGAAGTTTCCAGGTGCGCTTAAAACAGCAGCTCCGTCCTTAAATCCATAGCTAGCAGCCAACTGTATTTTGTCATCAGCTACCGTAAAATCCTCTATCCCATCTTTACCGCTTGCGACATCAAAAATAAAGGTATCGCTGCCAGGGCCTCCTGTCAGGGCATCCTCGCCAAGACCACCAATCAGCGTATCATTGCCACCGCCACCATCAAGCACATCGTTGCCAGCACCTCCAATCAGGCTATCATTGCCAGCTACACCGTTGATGATGTCGTTACCTCCTAAACCGTTGAGAGTATCACCCAAATCTGTACCAAGGACTTTATTATCTCCCTCAGTTGCAGTGGTTGGCGTTGAATCTTGAACGGTAAATCCTTGGAATTTGTAGCCAATATCTGCCAATACCGCCAAATCAACTTTGGTAGGAATCACAGCATTAGCACTACCTCCCAGGCCCAAAAGGGCTGGAAGACCATCAGGTGTCGTAGTAAAAGCTAAGTGACCTAAGTCGGGAACTGTGCCGTTAGTGGGGTTAAGAGGAAGTGGATTGCCTGCATTAATCGCCCTGGCATTGGGGCCGTCAAAATTGGTTCCAACAATTCTTGCGTCGAAAGCTGGTGCAATACCAATCCCTAGAACGTGCCCTATTTCATGGGCGGCAGTGACAAAAAAGTCGGAATCAGTACCATCTTCAAGTGGAGTGTCGCTTAAGTCGAACGGCGTTGGATCGACCTGAAACGAGTATTGAGTGCTAAATGAAATGCTCCCTGCATAGGGTTTAGGTTTAACACTGTTGAGGCGATCGGGGAAAAGAGATAAAAAACCTGTTGCATCTTGATAACCAGGACTAAAGCCGTTTGTTCTCGCGTAATAATCTTTGTCAGCTTGAGCACCCATAAAGATGACAATATCGTCAATATCCTGAGTTAAAACAACCTTATCCAGTTGGTCAGTTTGAGGGTTTGTAATCCATAACTCGGTGCCGGCAGGAACATTGGGAAATTCATCTTGGATAACAGCTTCCCAGTAGTCTGCTGCTGCTTCTAAAGTTTTGCGACGGTTTTCATTAAAATACCCATTCGTATCAAACCGATAGTCAAATGTGATGTTAAAAGTGCTTACTTGAGACGGAGCACTAGCACGATTTTGAGCTTTGCCGACAGTTTGGTAATGTTCCCAAGCTGTTTTTGTTTGCCCCGTCAAAATTGCGTTAGCAGCATCGTAATTATTGACAAGGTAGAACTTTTCATCGAAGGATGCGGGCTGTGGTGTCGGAGTCGTAACCGGAGTCGGAGTCGTAACCGGAGTTGGCGTTGTCACCGGAGTCGGAGTCGTAACCGGAGTCGGAGTCGTAACCGGAGTCGGAGTCGTAACCGGAGTCGGAGTCGTAACTGGAGTTGGAGTCGTAACCGGAGTCGGAGTCGTAACTGGAGTGGGTGTTGGTGCTGGAGTTGGTGTTGGTGCTGGAGTTGGCGTTGTCACCGGAGTTGGAGTCGTAACCGGAGTTGGAGTCGTAACCGGAGTTGGTGTTGTAACTGGAGTTGGTGTTGTAACTGGAGTTGGTGTTGGTGCTGGAGTTGGCGTTGTCACCGGAGTCGGAGTCGTAACCGGAGTTGGAGTCGTAACCGGAGTTGGCGTTGTCACCGGAGTCGGAGTCGTAACTGGAGTTGGTGTTGGGGCTGGTGTTGGGGCTGGTGTTGGGGCTGGTGTTGGGGCTGGTGTTGGGGCTGGTGTTGGGGCTGGTGTTGGTGTCGGACTAGCTGCAAACGTGCTACTGGCAACATTGAGCAAAACTGCGATCGCCCGATTGCTACTTTTATCTATCATCACCGTATCGGCACTACTAGCACCATTAGCACCCGTACCCGCACTAAAAGTGTAGTTATTAAAATTCAAAATGCCGTTCTCGCTGGCAATGCGATCGCCTCCATTTTGATAATCGGTAATGTAATCAATACTCTCATCATCTAGCAGTAGGAAAAATGTGTCATTGCCACTGCCACCTGTTAAAGTATCGATACCCCGATCGCCGTGCAAACTATCATTGCCGCTACCGCCGACAATTGAATCATTGCCTTGACCGCCGCACAAGCAATCATCTCCATCTCCTCCGATCACAGTATCTTCATCTTTGTCGCCGCGAAGGGAATCATTGCCACCTCCGCCTTCAATTTCATCATTTCCTTTGCCACCATATACAACTTCAGCATCAGAGGAACCGCTGACAGTATCATTGCCTTTGCGAGTTGCCAATCCTCCAGACACTTCCTGAAGTTGTCCGGCTTCGAGTGCAATGTTGTCGGCTGTATCTTCTCCGATTAAATAAATCCCTTGTCGTTTGACAGTCATAATTTTCCTACCTATTTGGTTTGCAAAAAAAACTAACTGGAGAAATGGCGATCGTAATAAATGCGAGCGATACCATTTCTCATTGTATTTAACCCTCTTCTGTCACTTTCGGCAAAAAATAATCGGGAAGGCTTATAGGATAAGACTGTTACCAAAAATCTAGCTTTCAGCCATTATGTTAGAAAATAAACGCTCAAATGCTCGCTATATCTACAGTCAAGAATTTGGCTCTTATTTTTACTTTCCCAGAGTAACAGAAGAGGGTTAAAAACGGGGAGTGCCAAAAACTACTAGCACGAAACGGTTTGTTTGACCGTCAATAGAGAAAGCTTTGGAGGCGCTATCCTGTTTTCAATAAAGGCGAGCGCTTGTTATTGATTGTTTTATTCTTCAAGCTTTATAGGCAGTCAAAACCGCCATATAGTAGCTAGTTTGATTGCCTCTTGTAATGCTCGTATAGCCGATGCCTACATCCGTATGCTTGCCGTAAAAGTCATCAAGAGCTAGCAAGTGAATTCGATGGCCAGGAGGTGATGTTCCTGCATCAACGAGCAAAGTTGCCATTTGATCTTTTCCTGAAGTTTGAGCACCCGAAGAATTGCCAACAGTGTATGCGGCCGATAGCGATTCAATGAAATTGTTAGCAGGGTTATTCAAGTAAAACGACGGCAGCGGATATCCAGCTCGCTGTACCTTTATATTGGGGCCAAGACCGTCTGGATCTACATGACTGAAGTAATTTCTAGCTGCCAAATCATCAGCTCGCTGCTGAGCAACCTGATTTAAAATCGGATCTGGTCTTAAGGGAGGACGAGGTGTAACTCCGCTCAGATTAATCCCTAACTGCTGTCCTGCGGCTTGGGGATTTTGCCGAGCAGAGTTGAGGTAATCTAAAGCGGCTCGCTCTTCTGGATCTAAGCCTGGGGTTCCTGTTGAACTCGGATTTGGAGTAGGATTTGGAGTGGGATTTGGAGTAGGATTTGGACTCGGACTTGGCGATGGACTTGTTGTCACATTACCACCGATAATTGAAACACTCCCAGGATTGCCAGTAAAATTGGTCAGCAATGCCAAAATTTTATCAAATGAAAAACCGCCATTGCTGCTAACGTAAACTCCGACACTATTGCTGTCATTACGAGCAACTAAAACACGAGAACCTGTCAGTTCATCTGATGCCAGTCGGAGGAAATCAGAAGCAGCATCAAAGTCGCCGATAATAGCTACCCCTTCACCGATGACACCAAAAGTATCGCTTCCACCACCCCCTGTCAACGTATCTGTGTCAAAGCCACTGACTAAATAATCTTCTCCTTTGCCGCCAAACAGTTGATCTGCACCCACTCCGCCATACATAGAGTCGCTATCCCGACCACCATTAATAACATCATTACCCGGATCTCCCAATAAACTGTCACTTCCAGAACCGCCATAGATAAAATCATTTCCCGCATCGCCTACTAGCGTGTCATCGCCAGCGTAGCCATAAATTTCTACGGGTTCAGCACTAGACCAAATGAGTTCGTCATTTAGAGTTGTTCCATCTAAACGAGCCATATTTAACCTCCAATTTGTCAGAGCGATTTGTTGACCAAAACACAAAAGGCCGGAGAAGGGGCGATCGCACAAAATGCGTCATCACCACTTCACCAGCCCCGCGAACATCACACCCGTCTCGGACTGCAAATATTCAATTGTTTGAAATTACGATGCTTGAAAAAACGATACGGCCGACCATTGAAGCCGTACAGGATAGATGCTTGTGAGTGTACTTTCCGTCTATTAAAAATAATCTACACGATTTAATTTAACCTGTCAATAGTCCAGTTATCTTTTTTTAGTAAGTTTCATGGTGGGGTGGGGGCGGGTTTATAAACTTTATCTGTGGGTGACGAAAATCATCGGCGAACCCGCCCCTACAAATTTATAGGAATATTTTACCAGACCTGTAGGGGCGGGTTTGCCTAAATCTTTGAGAGCGATCGACAAATTATAAAAACCCGCCCCCACCCAACCCATCGCACCTACGGCTTTGAATTCCACTCCTTAACATCTTCCTCACAAATGTGATACCGATAAAAAGTAGAACCCTTCACAGTCACGTGAATTTTACCTTTACCATTTTGCGCCTTCTCACTCTCAATAGTCACCTTGCCAAACCCTGTTTCTGCCCAAGTTTCACACAAAATCTTCTCAACTTGATTCAAAACCTTATTAATCGGATTCTCTTTGTTTTCTCGCCCTGATGGCATATCTGTTTCCACCTTCTGAGTTGACTTAGCTTTGCTGTTGCTGTCGCCTGCTTTATTATCTCGATCGGCTGCTGCATCCTCTGACAAAAACCTCATAGCTTTTTACTCCCTAAATTCCCGCCTTTATTTACATTTCGGAAATAGCTTTCTGTGGTTACGCATAGTTCCAGCTTTTGTAACAATCGTTTACACGATCGCTCCCACAGCCACAGACAGTGAAGCACCTATTACCCGCGATCGCCCGTAGCAATTAGCAGTGTTTGCATCCCAACTGTCCGAATCCATCGCATCTGACAGAAACTCCATACTTCTAAGCTCCAAAATGGTGTTTGCAAAAATTTAATTATTGAATAACTTTTTAACCCGTAACTCATTGTAAAATCAATAAACATTCAAAACTCACAATTGTGCAGTCACAGGCAGAAGTCACCAACTTCTGACATTTCGTTGCCCTAGGCGATCGCACTTAGGAAATCACACTTTTTCAAACATCCCAGGCGATCGCACCCCCTAGATAGCTACACGATCGCACTGACCTAGGTAAACCACCCATGAATCAAGCAGAATTTATCACCATTTATAACAATTTAGGCAGCAAATGCAAGCAAGTTTTGAAGCAAAAACTAGCTGGAACACCCAACAAACAAATCGCCAAAATTCTCGCAATTAAATCAGAAGCAACTGTACGCCAACATTTGACAACAGCATATCAAGCCTTTGGTTTAGGAAACGACAAGCGCTCTAGCTGGTCAGATTTGCAGGCATTGTTTTTTCAATTCATGCCCGAACTAATCCCAGCGCCACCGGGAGAACCACAACCATTAAATTATCGCTGGGTAGAACGAACTTCAGATATTACTAAACTCCAAAAATGGACCTCAGAAAAATTCAAAATTTTGATAATAGTAGGAGAAGGCGGCGTCGGCAAAACCACCTTAGCACTGCAATATTTAGCAAGTTGCCAATTTGAAAAAATCTTAGATATGAAAATTGCATACACTCCAGAAGACTTGCGGAGTGCCGATTCATTTGTTCAGACTTGGCTGCAACAAGATTTTCAGGAAGATGCACCCAGAGATTTTAGCCTTAGTTTAAGCTTGCTAGAAAAAAAGCTGCGTCAATTCAAAGTCGCAATTTTTATAGATAACTTAGAGTCTGCCTTACGTAACGGTATGTTTTTACCTGAGTACCGCAATTATGTAGAATTGCTTCGGGTACTCAGCGATCCAAGAATCCTAGGAGTAACGCTGATTACCTGTAGAGAAAATTTAAAAGAACCAGACATCAGAGGCGTTCAAACTCTCATTTTAAAAGGCTTGAGTCCAGAAGCATGGGAACAATATTTTGAATATCCCAAAACTTCAGAAGATTTACAATCTCTGCAAGAAATGCACGCGCTTTATCAAGGCAATGCTTACAGCATGGATCTGATTTATAAATACATTCAAAATTATTATGAAGGCAATATCGCCGAGGCTTGGCAACAAAACAGTCAGGAACTCAAGCAATTAGATTCATTTTCATTTCTTGTTAACCATCAGTTAAATCGCCTGAGCGGACACTCGATTCAAGCTTATCGATTGCTGTGTCGTTTGGCAGCTTGTCGTTATCAAGAAATAGACTGGTTGCCCGATACTTGCGTCAAGGCTTTGCTGTGGGATGTAAACCCAACAGAACAATTAAAAATCATCTGGCGGCTGTGCGACTCTTCTTTGCTACAATCCCATCGGGGCAAATACCGAATGCACCCAGCAATTCGGGCGGCGGGTTTGAATCAGTTGCAAAAGAGCAGCGAATGGGAACAAACTCAAAGGGCGATCGGGCAACATTGGTTCTCTAGTGTAGAACATATTCAATCCCCTCAGTTAGGTTTGCAAGTTTTAGAAGCTTACTATCATTTCCGAGAAATTGAAGATTATGATTCAGCCTGGGATGTATTGTGCCGTCCTGCTATACCTATTTTACCAGAAGAATTGTTTCTATATTTTTTATCGTGGGGATACATTGGCCAAACTCTAGAATTAGCAGAAAAACTGGTGAATCGAGTTTCGCCTAACCGGGAAGCAAGTCTGTATCGCTGCATCGGCGACTGTCACGCCTATCTGCTAGCAGATGGTTTTGAAGTAGCTCTAGAATATCACCGCCAAGCTCAACTTGCTGCTCAGCGTGAAGGCGATAAATGGACAGAATTTAATTCATACAGTGATATGGGTTTGTGCTATATTGCTGCTGGTGAATACGAGTTAGGATTAGCTATTTATCAAGCTAAACTTAATCTAGCTTTATCTCCAGTATCTGCTGCAATTCAATCTCGGCTAAATAGTTGCTACTGCGAAGTTGCTCTCCTGCATTCTTATTTAGGACAAGCGAGTGAGGCAAAGGCAGCATTGAAAGAAACTACAAGACACTTGCAACAACCTTTAGAAAGCGTTCCGCCTTGGCAAGCTTGCTGGGATTTGAATATGGCTGGTTTAGCTCAAAAACATATTGGCGAGTACGAACAAGCTAAGCAAACTTTAGGGCAAGCTGTAGCGATCGCGCAAAATTGTAACTTTACATCAGACATCGCCCGTGCCTGGTACATTTTGGGTGATGTTTTTCGGGAAAGTAAAGATTTTTCAGCTTCTTTGAAATATCAAAACCAAGCTATTGAATTTTATACTAAAATTGGTGCTAAGTACGAATTGGGTATTAGCAATTATTACATCGGGCTGACTTACCGGGATTTGGGAGAATTAGAAATAGCTCAGAATCACTGGCAGCAAGCTATTAAAATATTTAATCAAATGAAAACGCCTAAACTGGTGAATAAAGTTCAAGCTTGTTTCAATATTTAAGGATTAATTGAATTTTCGGGTTGGGTGGGGGCGGGTTGATCGCAATTATTGGTGGGTGGAAAAATCGCTCGCTGAACCCGCCCCTACAAATTTGTCGGCAATTTTACCATGTAGGGGCGGCTTCGCCAAAATTTTTGACACCCATCAACAAATTATATAAACCCGCCCCCACCCCACCAACAAATTGTGTAAACCCGCCCCACTTAGCCAATAAACGATCTAAAGGGGATTCAGAAGTTGCAGATATTTTTAACTTATTTCCGCACAGCTTCCAGCAAGCGAGAATAGTAAAAGCTAGTGCTAGTCATCGCTGTTCTGTTAATAACAAAACCATTGTTTTCTAGGATTTTGATAATATCAGCTTCGCGGTGCTGGTAAGCCCGGGTAGTTTTGCTTGGGCCGGGGAAAAGTTCACCAATTTTTTTAAGGGCGGTGAGTGCTAAAGTTTTGGGTGCAAAACTAAGAATTAGCCGCGATTCGGCGATCGAACTTAGGTGTGCGATCATTTCTGCAGCCTTATTTTGAGGATAGTGGATTAGCACGTCCAAACAAATCACTGTGTGAAATTTGCCCGTTAAAGCTTCCAAATCTTGGGCGGCGAAGGAGATGTTGTAGAGCTTGCCGGGAACTGCTGTCGATCGATCGTAAGCTTCTGCTACCATCTTTTCAGAGATATCGCTAGCGCAAACAATTGCCCCAGCGTCAGCCAGAGGAATGCTCAGAGATCCCACACCGCAACCGGCATCGCAGACACAAAGCCCGGGTAAATTGCCGTCAGCTTTCAGCCATTCGATGACTGTATCCACCGTTTTCTGGTGCCCGGTGCGGATGTCTAGCTGAACTTTATTGACTTGGCCCTCGCCGTAAATTCGCTGCCAGCGATCGAATCCCGTCGAGTTAAAATACTGTCTAACTATAGTCTTGTCGTCTACCAAATTCATTAGTCTGCCTGCTGCTGAGTTATTGCCAACGGTTAAATATTATAAAGCCGCAGCGGCAGTTAGTGTTGACCGAAAGTAATTTAGTCCGGGGCCCCCGGATTTATCAGTGGGGTCAGTTCTTCAATTTTCAATCCTTTAATCTAAAATCTAAAATCTAAAATCTAAAATCGATTGACATTCCCCACCCAATTAAATTGAGTTAGATTTATTGATACGGGCGATCGCAACTCGAACAATCCCGAATTGAGAAACTAATTCAATAAAAACCGAGTTGTAGCCGATCGCCCATTCGATCGATAATTTTAATCAGCCCTAACTTTTAAAAATATGGTGCTACAAGATCATTTTCGCCCGCCGCTGTCGGTGTGCCGTCACTGGCACGCCTTTCACAATGCCTGGGCGACTTATATTGCATCAGATTTGAATGCCAAATTACCAGAAGGTTACTTTGCCGAACCTAACGTACAGTTTGGGATTGAAATTGATGTAGCAGCTTTTGAGGAATCGTTACCGGAGTTGGAGAACCCAGAGACGGTAATTCGTTTGCCAATAGATTGCCCAAACAATTGGTTGCCACCGCCAGCCCAAACCGTGCCTTTTTTATCTACGGCGGAAATCGTGCAAGTCAGTATTTTTACACTGAAGGGGGCCCGGTATTAGCCGATGCAATTGAATTAGTAAGTCCTGCAAACAAATATCGTTCAACTCATCGCGATGCTTTTGTTTCTAAGTGCGAGACGTATTTGCGGCAGGGAATTGGGTTGGTAATAGTTGATGTTGTAACGGGAAGGAAGGCGAATCTTCATAATGAATTGTTAGCCCGTCTGGCGGGAGGAAGTGCTTTGCCCTTCGACGCTGACCTCTATGCTACAGCTTATCGACCGCTCGAGCGAGACGGCAACCAATGCCTCGATATTTGGCAGGAAAAACTGGCTGTGGGCTGCGCGCTTCCTGCTTTACCGCTGTGGCTGCGGGGCGAGATTTGCTTGGCTGTGGAATT
Source organism: Microcoleus sp. AT9b-C3 (assembly GCF_036705485.1). Taxonomy (NCBI): domain Bacteria; kingdom Bacillati; phylum Cyanobacteriota; class Cyanophyceae; order Oscillatoriales; family Microcoleaceae; genus Microcoleus; species Microcoleus sp. AT9b-C3. The sequence continues at coordinate 40,292 of NZ_JAUBUR010000009.1, forward strand.
AAACAATATTTACGATCGAACTTGCCGAGAACATCGAATTGCTGTCACCAGTGCTTAGCGCATAGCAGAACGAATAAGGAAGAAGGAAGAAGGAAGAACAAATCAACGAAACACGATCGATCTGACAACACTTAAAACAACCGATGCCAAGTCAATTCCTTTGTCGCCGCATTTAAATTCCAGCGCAACAATTGAGTTGCCGATTTGCCAATAATTCCTGAAATTCCGATCGCCCTTCTTGGAGATTCCGTTGCCAGGGCGATCGCACTTTCGGCATCGCAAATTTCCCACTCCACCAAATTCTGCACTCCCGCCAACAGCGGCAGAGTTGTACCCGCCAAAGTAGCAGATTCCAGGGCCGAGTGGTAATCTAATCTTACCCACGCTGTACCTTTTCTGACTTCAATTTGTCGGGAATCCCAAGGATAAACACCGTCAGGCAAACCCAAAGGAGCCAAAGCATCACTCACTAAAAAAACGCCTTTTTCATACCTACCAGCCCGCAGCAAAAAATCAATCATTGTCGGAGAAACGTGCTTCCCGTCAGCAATTAAACCGCATTTTACGCCCGGATAAACAATCGCCGCTCCCAACAAACCCGGTTCTCGGTGGTGCAAACTCGGCATTGCATTAAAAGCGTGAGTTACCATCGAAGCTCCCCGCTCAAATGCTTTTTGGGCTTGCTCTGCCGTCGCTTGGGAGTGTCCGAGGCTCACCGAAATTCCCAAACTTTGCAAATAGCGAATGACTTCGCCAGTGCTGTCTAACTCCGGCGCTAAAGTAATTATTTTGACAATATCGGCACAATCTCCTAAAACTTGCTTGACATTTTCTATAGTTAGCGGTAATAAAAACTCAACTGGGTGAGCTCCTCGCTTCTGGGGGTTGAGAAAAGGGCCTTCAAGGTGAACACCGAGAATTTCCGCTGTTTTGGGTTGAATTGTTGCGGGAGCAGCGGTTTGTACAGTGCGGATATAATCAGCTATAGTCGAGAGCGATCGCCTAAACTTATCCAGTGAAGTTGTCACCAAAGTCGGCACAAAAGCATCGACTCCCTGATTCCACAAAAATTGACAAATTTTCGGCAAAATTTCAATATGTTTGCTTTCTAAATCGGGAAAAGCAAAACCAAGGGCGCCGTTAATCTGCAAGTCAACACCGCCTAGAGAAAGCCAATCGCCTGCTACATCAAGCACTTGCAAATCGGGAGGACAAATCCGTTTAAATACGGCGTCCATGGGGCAAACTTCTTGAATGATGCCCATTTCGTCAACAGCAAGCATCTGCAAATCCTTGCAACCGGGGAGGCGAACATTGAGAATATCTGTGCGGGCGGCAGGTGGGGTTGTGGCTTCAGTCATCCGATTTTAGATTTTAGATTTTAGATTTTAGATTTAATATTCGCTACGGATAAATCCGGTGGCTGGCGATGAGGAGGGGGAGCTTTTTGCTTTTTGGTTGCTCCAGGGCTGCTCAGACGGGGGCTGGTGGCAAAATTGCTTTTAAGGGTCAGTTTGGGTACAAAATATCTAAATTGGAGTTAACGCAATCATTTAAAATTAGCATTTATCTGAAATCTCAAATCTGAAAATTTTATGAATCAAGCGACAGTTGGAATTATCATGGGTAGCGATTCGGATTTGCCAACCATGAAAGATGCGATCGCAGTTTGCGAAGAATTTAGTGTTGCTTGCTCCGTGGCGATAGTCTCGGCGCACCGCACCCCTGAGCGCATGGTGGAATACGCCCAAACCGCGCACCAACGAGGCTTGAAAGTCATTATCGCAGGAGCAGGGGGAGCTGCGCACCTTCCGGGTATGGTAGCATCTTTAACGCCCTTGCCCGTAATTGGGGTGCCTGTACCGAGCCGCCACCTGCAAGGGGTAGATTCGCTGTACTCGATCGTGCAAATGCCCGCCGGGATACCCGTAGCAACAGTGGGGATCGGCAACGCTAAGAATGCTGGCTTGCTGGCAGTTCAGATACTGGCAGCTCATCAGCCGGAATTGCTAGAGCGAGTCTTGCATTACCGCAAAACTTTGTCCGAATCTGTACTGAAAAAACAAAATCAACTAGAAGAGCTAGGCTATCATAACTATCTCCATCTCAACAAATAATCCATAAACTTTTGTAGTAAGATTGGAAAGTTTTCCGAATATTGCTGAGCTTACTAGCCGTAAAGAGGGTAAAAGTGATTAAAATGACTGTCGGAAAGAAAAAGTCGAAACAAGTCAGGCGGGAGGCTTTAAATTTGCCCGCAGCTAAATTTTTTACGAAAGTCAACAGGTTGAAGAAATTACAAAGGGCGATCGCCCGCCTCACTCCAAGTTGGCAAGCCTGCATACCAATAGCAGCAATCATCGTCTTGGTGTGGGGATATGCGGCGGTAGCCCAAACCCCTGCCACGCCAACCACCGAGGAACAATTAGCAAGCCTTAAGGTGGGCATGGATACCATGTGGGTCATGGTGGCTGGGATGGTAGTGTTCTTTATGAACGCCGGTTTCGGTATGTTGGAAACCGGGTTTTGTCGCCAAAAAAATGCGGTTAACGTGCTGTCCAAAAACTTGATTGTTTTTGCGCTTTCTACGATCGCATATTGGGCGATCGGCTTTGCGTTAATGTTCAGCGACGGCAACGGTTTTATCGGCACCAGCGGCGGATTTTTCCTGTGGAACGTAGCTGACAACAGCCCCGCCACAGGGGACGCTTATCAAGGCATTTTCAGCTCATTAAACTGGACAGGAGTGCCTCTTAACGCTAAATTCTTTTTCCAATTAGTTTTTGCGGGAACTGCTGCCACGATCGTTTCGGGAGCCGTTGCAGAGCGAATTAAATTCCTTGAATTCTTAATTTTCAGCTTGCTGTTAGTAGGCATTGCTTACCCAATTACCGGACACTGGATTTGGGGCGGAGGCTGGCTGGCAGACGCAGGCTTCTGGGATTTTGCAGGTTCGACAGTGGTTCACTCGGTAGGCGGTTGGGCTGCTTTGATGGGAGCAGCATTGTTGGGGCCGCGGATCGGCAAGTACCGCGACGGCGATACTGTGGCGATGCCGGGGCACAATATGAGTATTGCCACCCTAGGCTGTTTGATTTTGTGGTTGGGTTGGTTCGGGTTTAATCCCGGTTCGACAATGGCAGTCGATCCAAATGCGATCGCCCACATTGCCATCACCACCAACACCGGCGGCGCCTTCGGGGGAATTGCTGCAACCATTACTGCTTGGCTGTACCTGGGCAAACCCGACCTTTCCATGATTATCAACGGCATCCTCGCCGGCTTAGTCGGGGTAACAGCTAGCTGTGCTTGGATCAACGTGCCCAACTCTGCCATTATCGGCACGATCGCCGGTATCCTGGTAGTTTTCGCAGTAACTTTCTTCGACAACTTGAAAATTGACGACCCTGTAGGAGCAACTTCAGTTCACTTAGTCTGCGGCATCTGGGGAACTCTGGCAGTTGGGCTGTTTGCTGACGGGCCTGGAACAGGAATTTATACCGCAGGCCCGGCAGCCGGATTGCTTGTGGGCGGTGGTTTCGGTCAACTCTGGGCGCAGTTGGTCGGCATTATCTCTGTAGGCGGGATGACCGTGCTGCTGAGTACGATTTTTTGGATGGCACTCAAAGCTTTGCTTGGTATCCGCGTTTCTGCTTTAGAGGAAGCTGAAGGTTTGGATATCGGCGAACACGGGATGGAAGCTTACACCGGTTTTGTGAAGGAAACGAGCTTGGATAACAGAAGTGAAACCAGCTACGGCGGTTATGGTGGGGCTTCTGGGGGGAGGACTACCAAACTGTAGAGCGTGCGAAGGGCTCGATCACTTCAGCTTTCGTGGCCTAGATTAGCTATTTATCGGCTAATTCACGCCTTTATTCAGAAAAACCACAATCTGAAATCCGCCTACTTATGGCTGTCTATCGTTGTGCTCGCGTTTCAATCTTCGATGCGAACGCGGGCATAATTTTATGTTTAGTTGAGTTTTAAGGGCTGACATATGGCGTTGCACAATTTGAGGATGATTTTTGTGGGGTGTCCCGCCTGCTGTGAAAATACACGCCTTCTGGCTCAGGGGCCCATCCGACAAAAACATCAAAATCATGCCGCTATTATGCAACGCCTTACATATATAGTAGTTTTCGATTGCATGAGATGTGCGCCGATAATTGATAATTGGGAATTGAGAATTTGTAACTAACGGAACTTTGCAAACACGTGTATTGATTAGAGTTTATCGGCAATTGCTTTCAGTTCTTCAACGAGGCGCTTGTTCTTTGGATTCCTGCTGCCATTAAGGCGGGCGGAGACAACAGTGATTATTTCTAGTAAATCTTTAGCTAAATCCTCGTCACAGCTAGTATTTTCGGTTTGATTTATAATCACTACCTCTGTCCCAAAGTGTTCGCACAAATTAAAAATTAGTTCCGAACCAAATCTCAGCAGTCTGTCTTTGTGAGTTAATACCAACCTTTCTACTTGATTGTCGGCGATCGCCAGAATTAGATGTTGTAAACCCCCCTTACTGTAATTAACCCCAGAACCTATATCATCAATGATTTGGAATTGCCACCCCTGAGATGCACAAAACAATTCCAAAACTTGTTTTTGTCTGTCTAAATCATCTTTTTGGTTGTGACTGCTAACCCGAGCGTAAGCAACGGTTAAAGCGCCCTCGCGTTTTAAGCCGAGAAGATGAGCTAGGTCATAGCGTCTGTGACCGTTAGCGGTGCGTTCCGGTATTAGCTTGCCTTCGGCTTCCCACCTGCGTAAGGTGGAAGCACTCACACCTTTAATTTTGGCTGCTTCAGTTATGGTTAATTTTTTCATTTTTGGATTTTAGCATCAGAAATGGGTAATTTCGGTAAGTTTTAGATATATTTTTGTGCACAGCAGTGGCTTTGACAAATCCGATTCCGGTGCCAGAAAGTTTGGTAGGCAGATTTTTTATGGTAAAGTAGTCCGAAAAAGCAAAGTTCTGCATCGCCGCCCTTGCCCAACACAGCACAGTGCTTGATTATTACAAGAATTGAGGCTTTAATTGAGCGGTAAAATTTGATGCAGCAATCAGTGCAAATTATTCGGTGTGAGGCCTGCAAATAGCTTGAGTTTATGGAGAAGTTTGGAGGAGGTAGCAGAAGTAGAACTCATAAATCCCTCTTAGGGATGGAAGTTAGCCGATCGAAAGCTGTTCCGGTTTGGGCTTTGCTATCTTTGGTGACGAACGGGGTACTGATACTTACAGTCGCTCAACTACTCGGCAGGGGACACAACTTGACAGAAAGCTTCCAGGCGAATGATGCGGTGACGGCAGAAGCGGCCCAGGAACAAATTGGCCAATCGGTCATCTCTGCAAAGGCAGTGCTAGACGTGCCCGTTCCAGGACCGCGACATAAATGGACTTACCAGCAGTGGGTGACGCAGTTGGGTCGCGAAGCTGAGGCGGCGGCTGCGAATAGACCCTCAAGACTGAGTGTTTTGGCTGGGGATTCTCTAAGTATGTGGTTCCCGACCAAGCTGTTACCAGTCGATCGAATTTGGCTGAATCAAGGGATTTCGGGAGAGACTTCCGTGGGTTTGCTGAAGCGCTTGCAGTTGTTCGATAGAACTGCGCCGGATACGGTGTTTGTGATGATTGGGATTAACGATTTGTTGCGGGGAAGCACCGACGAAGGGATTTTGGACAACCAGCGGCAGATTATTCGCGATTTGCGGTGGGCTCACCCCAAAGCACAAGTGGTTGTTCAGTCGATTTTGCCGCACAGCGGGGAACAAGCTACTTGGGAAAATCGCGATCGGCTGTTGGCGATTCCTAACAGTCGGATTAGGGCAATAAATCGACGGCTCAAAGAAATTGCTAGTTCGGAAAATGTTTTGTATCTGGATTTGTACCCGCTGTTTGCGGATGCTGACGGCAATTTGTCAACTGAACTCAGCACAGACGGCTTGCACCTTAACGATCAAGGTTATCTGGTTTGGCGATCGGCCCTGCAACTGTTCGATCAGATGCAGTTGAAAAATGAGTCATGAGTTATGAGTCCTTAGTCGTTAGTTAGAAACATCAACGATAAAGTAACATTCTCCCCAACTCTCCCCCTCTCCTCCTCCCACTCTCCCCAACTCACAACTCTTGCCATTTCCTCAACTCCCCCTCCCTGATTACTGTGTTGTCACGGGCTATGTCAAGTATCCACGGATAGATTAAGAAATATGATACTTAGCTATTTAGTATAGGGTGATACAGAATAACTGTTGGTACAAATGGTGCAATCCAAAAGGCATAGACCATTGGATTGAGAGTTGAAGAATTTAGATGAGTCCGGCTATACGAAGTCGGGGAGTTGAGGATTGGGGAATTATCTATTGAAGATTTGTTCCGCTAAAACAGGGACTTAAAACCAAATAACTATTGCATCTAAAATCCTCGCATCTAAAATCGGCTCGGTCTTCCCGGAAAATTGCTGAGTATGAAAAGGTACAACTAACGTGATCAAAAAAAGTTTAACGATCGGCATCCTCGCGCTGTGGCTGTTAAGCGTACCGCTAACGGACAATGCCTTAGCTCAAGATGCCGCTGGTACTGCTGCGGCGGTGGTGTCCAATCCGATCAACACGGGCGATACGGCCTGGATGTTGGTGTCATCAGCATTGGTATTGCTGATGACACCGGGGCTGGCATTTTTCTACGGGGGACTGGTGCGATCGCGCAACGTCCTCAACACCATGATGATGAGCTTAGTCATGATGGGACTGATCGGCGTCACTTGGACGCTGTGGGGTTATAGTTTGGCTTTTGATGTCACCCCCGGCAACCTCAATGATAAAGGGTTTGCCCAAGGGTTTGAAAGCTTCATCGGCGGCTTCGATTGGATGTTCTTGAACAAAGTCACGGCGGACACACCAGATCCGATCGGCTACGCACCGACAATACCGCACCAAGTCTTCATGGTTTACCAGATGATGTTCGCCATCATCACTCCAGCCTTGATTTCCGGGGCGATCGTCGAACGGGTAACATTTAAAACCTATTTCTGGTTCGTGCTGCTGTGGTCTACCTTCATCTACTCTCCTTTAGCCCACTGGGTTTGGGGTAGAGGCTGGCTGGGGGCGATGGGAGCTCTCGACTTTGCAGGCGGCACCGTCGTGCACATCAGTTCCGGCGTATCAGCCGTAGTCGCAGCTTGGCTGATCGGGCCCCGCAAAGACCACTTGAACAAGCCCCACACCCCCCACAACGTACCCTACGTCTTGCTGGGAATTGGGCTGCTGTGGTTCGGCTGGTTTGGCTTCAACGGCGGTAGCGCCTTGGGTTCTGGTTCCTTAGCAACCGTTGCATTTGTCACCACCATGATTTCTACCGCAGCCGGCGGCTTAACTTGGACAATTGTGGAATGGGTGCTCAGAGGTAAACCGACAGCAGTGGGAATTGCTAGCGGTTTCCTAGCGGGATTGGTGGGCATCACACCTGCGGCTGGATTCGTGCTGCCAGTAGGGGCGCTGTTGATCGGATCGATCACTTCCGTTTGTTGCTTCTTTGGCGTTAGCTTGCGAGCTAAGCTGGGATTTGACGACTCTTTAGATACCTTCCCAGTTCACGGCCTCGGCGGGACTGTAGGGGCGCTGCTGACTGGGGTATTTGCAACTAAAGCCGTGAACGCTGCCGGAAATGACGGTCTGTTTGCCGGGAATCCGGGGCTAATCGTGACCCAGTTTGTAGGCGTTCTAGCTACTTACGTGTTTGCGGCTGTCGGCACTTTTGTGATCCTGAAAATTTTGGAACAGTTTATGGAACTGCGAGTGCCGACATCTGCTGAAGACAAAGGTTTGGATATTGACCTGCACGGGGAAGAAGCTTACGGTGAGGATTTTGCCGGCGGTTTCAGTTCGTTTGAATCGGGTTCTCCTTTTGCGCCTAAGAGGATTTGAAGCTGATTTTTTGTGGGAGTTCGATCGTGCAGAGACTCAGTTATCTGGGTCTCTAGGCTTTTTTTAAGTTTTTTTTAACGAACCGCGAAGGCGCGAAGAGCGCGAAGAAGGAAAAGGAAGAAGGAGGAGGAAGAAGGGTTAAGATGAGAGTATGATCCGTTTGATGCCTTCTTTGAGGATGGGAACGTTGAAGTTGAGGAGAAGGCTCAAGCTGTTTTTGGTCATTTTAACATAAGAAATAACTTGGGCTTCGTGGATGGGAGCTAGCTTTTCTACAGCTTTTAGTTCGACAATGAGGATATCGCCAACCATAAAGTCTAATTGACCTTCGCCGACTTGATGACCTTTGTAGGTGATTGCTACGGGCTTTTTAGGCTGCCAAGGTATCCCCCGCATCCGAAATTCAACTTCCAAGGATTCCTGATACACTGATTCTAAAAATCCTGGCCCCAAAAGCCGATGCACCTCAATAGCCGCCCCAATCACTCTATAAGCCAACTGTTCTAGGTGTTCGCCCAATTGTCTCATTGCTCTTTCTTCTTCCTTCGCGTTCTTCGCGTCTTCGCGGTTGATTCCTTCTTCCCCCTCATGTGTCGATCGTATAAATAGCATATCGCCTCTTCGCTACTGAGCCAATAATCACGATCGCACCCCAAGCATTCTAAAATCAAAGGTAATTAACCTAGATTTCAACTCGATACCGCATGGATACTAAAGCTTTTAAAAGATCGCTCCAACAGTCTGAAAACTACCACCGCAAGGGTTTCGGACACGAAGCTGAGGTAGCTGGGGTGATGCAGACGGCTTATCAAAGCAGTCTGATCCAGCAAATTCGCGACAATAATTACAGGCTAGAACGAGGCGCAGTTACGATCCGGCTGGCTGAGGCTTTTGGCTTTTGCTGGGGGGTGGAACGCGCTGTAGCTATTGCTTACGAGACTCGCCAGCATTTCCCAACCGAACGGATTTGGATTACTAATGAGATTATTCACAATCCGTCTGTAAATCAGCATTTGCGGGATATGGAAGTTGGTTTTATTTCTGTTGAGAAGGGACAAAAAAATTTTTCGGTTGTCGATAGCGGCGATGTGGTAATTTTACCAGCTTTTGGGGCAAGTGTCCAAGAAATGCAGTTGCTTAATGATAAGGGCTGCAAGATTGTTGATACTACTTGTCCTTGGGTTTCTAAGGTTTGGAATACTGTTGAAAAGCACAAAAAGAGGAATTATACTTCGATTATTCACGGTCAATACAAGCATGAGGAAACTGTTGCTACGAGTTCTTTTGCTGATAAGTATTTGATTGTATTGAATTTTCAGGAAGCTGAATATGTCAGCAATTATATCTTGCATGGGGGCGACCGCGATGAGTTTCTTGCTAAATTTAGCAAGGCTTATTCTGCTGGTTTTGATCCCGATGTGGATTTGGAAAGTGTTGGTATTGCTAACCAAACTACTATGCTCAAAACTGAGACAGAAAACATTGGCAAGTTATTTGAAAAAACGATGATGCGGAAGTTTGGGCCTGAAAATTTGAATGAGCATTTTCAGAGTTTTAATACTATCTGCGATGCGACTCAGGAACGCCAAGATGCCATGTTGAGTTTGGTTGAGGAAAAGTTGGATTTGATGCTGGTGATTGGGGGTTTTAATTCTTCTAATACTACGCATTTGCAGGAAATTGCGATCGACAAAAGTGTTCCTTCTTATCACATTGATTCTGCGGAGCGCATTTTATCGGGAAATCGGATCGAACACAAGCCCTTGGGGGCCGATTTGATCGTAACTGAAGGTTGGCTACCGGAGGGTAAAATTGTAGTCGGCGTGACTTCGGGTGCTTCTACGCCTGATAAGGTTGTTGAAGATGCGATCGATCGCATTTTCGCAATGAAAGCTGCTGCTGTTGTGTAATTATATTGTTTCCGCACTGCACTCGGAATTATAATTTTCATCAGTGCAGGGCGAGTGTCTCTTTGCGAGTGCGATTGAGACGCTCGCTCGCAAAAAGATATAATTGCGATGTTAAACTAATTTCAATCCATTAATTCTCCCCAATTACCCGATCGCTCGCATTTCTGATTTCTGATACTATTCACCCGCGTCATCGCCTCTGTGAATTTCTCCCTGCTTCTAAAAGATTATTTTTTAAATAAGATATTAAAAATTCGCCTTTTTTTTGGGGTAAAAAGCTTGACTTGGGCATAACGATAATGTATTATTTAATAATGGGAATAGTGGCAAAATTAATTTTTGTCTTACCACTCCCATTATCTAAAATATACCCCAAAAATCAACTGCTGTCAATAGGTAAAAACTCTTTTCTTTACGCCACAATTTGAAACTGCCCAAGGAACACGAACGATACAAAACTCGATACAAAAAAAGGCGAATTAAGCTTTGCAGGCTATCCTAGATTGTCAGGTGTCTCCCTGAACCACGAAACGCAAGAGAGCGATATATTGCATCTCCGACTTAAGAGGGATGCGAGGAAGAGCGAGGCTAAACTAAACACAAGATCGATCGCACATTTGAGCCTTAAATTTATAGGCTTTGGGTGCCTGCCAGCGCCAAAAATTCGGGTAGTGGGAATTTAGCTAAAATAAAGAAAAAAGCAGGACTCGCGTGCCGACTATTTCATGAAACAATCGCTGACTCCCCAAATCACCGCAGGTATTGGAATGGCCGTGGCGCTGCTAATTTTAAATGCGGCAACTTCCTACCGCAATACTCTTAAGTTAGTCGAAAACGAACGCTGGGTGGGCCACACTCACCGAGTTTTAACCGAACTCGAAGCCACGCTTTCTACCTTAAAAGATGCTGAAACCGGACAGCGCGGTTATTTGCTTACGGGAGAAGAACGGTATTTAGAACCCTATCACAGCGCGATCGCCCGCATCAACCAACAAGTAGTCGGATTGCAGCAGCTAACCGCCGACAACAACCGGCAGCAACAGCGGATGCGCGACTTGAAAATTGCGATAGACTCTAAATTAGCCGAACTTGAAGGAACCCTCAATCTGCGACGCCAACAAAACTTAGCAGCAGCCGTGCGGCAAATAAAAACCAATAGGGGAAAGCAAATCATGGGGGACATTCGGCAGCAGATAGCCACCATGACTGCCGAAGAAACTCAGCTATTGCAGCAGCGCGCCCGCGAATCTAAAAAAAGCGCTAATTTGACAATCCTGAGTTTTACCGTTGCGAGTTTAGTAAATTTCCTGTTGATGCTGTTGGTTTACTATTTGGTGAAGCGCGATCGAACTTTGCGCGATAATGCCGAAATCAAGCAAAATCAACTGTTAGAACAGTTAGAACACGATCGCCACTCCCTACAATTAACCGAAGAACGTTTCCGCAGCGCCATTCTCAACGCACCGCTGCCAATTATGCTGCACGCTGAAAACGGAGAAATTTTGCAAATTAACTGCGTTTGGACAGAACTCTCAGGGTACGAATACTCAGAAATTCCCACAATAGAAGATTGGACAGAAAAAGCTTACCACAATCGCAAATCGCTAGTGCAAGCAGATATCGATCGGCTGCACCGTTTAAACGCCCGCATTTCTGAAGGCGAATATATGATTTCCACAGCCAGCGGCGAAACTCGAATTTGGGAGTTTTATTCCGCACCTTTAGGCCAGCTTTCCGACGGCAGAAGTCTAGTAATTAGTACCGCCCTTGACATAACTGCGCGCAAACAAGCAGAAGCGGAAATTCGGATGCTCAACGCTACCTTAGAACGGCGAGTAGAACTCCGCACCAATCAACTTCAAGCAGCTAACGAAGAATTAGAAGCTTTCACCTATACCGTAGCCCACGATTTGCGTGCTCCCCTGCGGGGAATGCAGGGATTGGCTGAAGCTTTATTAGAAGATTACCGTGACATTCTCGACGAACTTGGTCAAGAATACGCCCAGCAAATTGTTAATTCTGGCCAACAACTAGAAAAATTAATCCAAGATTTGCTAGCTTACAGCCGCCTGAGCCGCACTGATTTATCGCTGCAAGTTGTAGACGTAGAATCTGCTGTGGCCGAGGCAATTGCTATGGTAAAAGCTGACACTCAATCCATGCACGCTCAAATCAGTGTTCAATCGCCCTTGCCTGCGGTAATTGCGCACCGCGTTACTTTAGTTCAAGTAATCGCAAATCTGCTCACCAATGCTATAAAATTTGTGGAAGGCGCACCACCCCAAGTGCAGATATGGACCGAGGAACTTGAGCTGCCTCAAGAGGGAGAAACAGACAGCGAGACAGCGGGAGAATTGGAAAGGGGAACAGTGGGGCAGTGGGAGCATTCCCAGTTACTGATTGCCAGTTGCCTATTGCCAGTCCACATAATCCGTCTGTGGGTAGAAGACAACGGCATCGGTATTGCTCCAGAACATCAAAAACGCATTTTTCGGGTTTTTGAACGGCTGCACGGTATCGAATCCTACCCCGGAACTGGTATAGGATTAGCTATTGTAAAAAAAGGAGTCGATCGCATGGGCGGTCAAGTAGGCGTGGAATCTCAATTAGGACAAGGCAGTCGATTTTGGATAGAACTGAGGAAGTATGACGCAAACGCAGACGATTTTGCTGGTGGAAGATAACCCCGTTGATATTCTATTGATGCAGCGGGCATTTCGCAATGAGACTTTTGCTAATACTTCGCTGCAAATTGTCCGAGATGGAGATGCAGCGGTTTTTTATTTAAATGGGGACGGAGAATACAGCGATCGCGAGCGCTATCCTTTACCTGCGATAATTTTACTAGATTTGAAATTGCCCAGACGATCCGGTCACGAAGTTCTGGTTTGGCTGAGGCAGCAGCCAGAACTAAAACGCTTGCCGGTGGTTATGCTTACTTCTTCTAGGCAAACACCTGATGTCAAGCGAGCTTACGATTTAGGGGTAAATTCTTATTTAGTTAAACCAGTCGGGTTTGCTTCTTTATTGGAGATGATGCAGAGTTTTAGGGAGTATTGGCTCAACTATACCGAACTGCCGGAACCGAGAGAATTTCGTGGTTTGTAGTGGCTGTTTACCGATTTTTATTGCTTGTTTCCTCGTTACCAGGCTGTTTCTGGTAACGAGTGAATTAAGTTTTTAGTGAGGAAGCGCGTCATTTTTTATTTTAAAAGGGCAACCTCCAACATTTTTATTAAAAGTGATCGATCGGCACTCTAGCTAACAGCCAAATTATAAATTGTTAAAGTGGTACATATTCTGGTAATTGACGACAACCCAACGGATCGGCTGCTCGTCAAACGCGAGTTAGAGCGGCAATTCTCGCAATTGCAAATAACGGAAATTTCTGACAATACATTATTGGGTGAAGCACTGAATCGAGGCGGATTCCATCTGGTAATTACCGATTACCAACTACGCTGGACGAACGGTATAGATGTTCTTAAAACTTTTAAATCCCGTTATCCAGAATGCCCGATTATAATGTTTACGAATACTGGCAACGAAGAAATTGCTGTAGAGGCGATGAAAGCAGGCTTGGAGGACTATATTATCAAGTCGCCGAAGCATTACGTCCGCCTTCGCGTTGCGGTTCGCGGCGTACTCGATAGAGTTGCAGCCTGGGAACGAGTCGCCCGACTGGAAAACCAACTTCATTCTCTGCTAGAACGCTTAAATGTCGGAGTTTTTCGAGCGAGTTCCCAGGGGCAGCTTTTGGAAAGCAATCAAGCTTTTTTGCGCTTGTTTGATGCCAGCAATTTAGCAGATGTCCAAGACATTTATCTGCAGCAATTGTTTGTGCAACCCCTAGATTCAGGGGAGTCTCGGTCTCAAAATATCGAAATTACATTTCCTTTGGCAGACGGTCGAGTAAAATGGATTCGGTTTACTCAATATCTCTACAGTGCAGAAGGTGAAAGTACGATCGACGGATTGGTGGAAGACATTACGGAACTCAAACAGGCTGAACTTGCTTTGCGGGAATTTAATGAAACTTTGGAAGAGCGGGTGAGAGAGCGTACTGCTGAGTTAGAAGAAGTTAACGCACAGCTAGAATCGTTTACCTATTCAGTTTCTCACGACTTGCGCGCTCCTCTGCGGGGAATTTCGTTTTTTGCTGAAATGTTGCTCCAAGATAGAACCAGCGAGTTGGATTCTACCGCCCAGGATTACTTGTATCGGATTAATGACGCTGCAACTCTGATGAATACTTTAATCGAAAATTTGCTAGAGTACAGCCGCCTCAGCAAAGCTAACTTGCCACTAAAAGCAGTGTCTCTTAATTTAATTGTGGATCGCTCGATCGCGCAACTAGAGGCGGAAATTGCCCAAAAAAAAGCTCGGATAACGGTTGTCGAACCGCTACCTGCGGTGTGGGCACATCCTCCTACGCTGCTGCAAGTCTTGGCTAACTTGCTCTCCAATGCTCTTAAGTTTATGCAGCCTGGGATAGCTCCCCAGGTGCGAGTTTATGCAGAAGCTGAGGAGGAATATATCTATCTTTGGGTAGAAGATAACGGCATTGGTATTGCCGAAAAATTTCATGATAGAATTTTTGGGTTGTTCGATCGCCTGCACGGTCAAGAAGTGTATCCAGGGACGGGAATTGGGCTGGCGATAGCGAACAAAGGAGTCGATCGGATGGGCGGTGCGATCGGGCTGGAATCGACTCTGGGAATCGGTACCCGATTCTGGGTAAAATTACGCAAGTGCGATTGTTGAATAAGGAAGCTCGGCAATGGATTTTACAGATGAGGTTCCAGGGAAGAGGTTTTTAACAGCAAGATTCTGCTGTAGCTGAAAGAATCAATCAAACCGCTTCCTCACACCACAACACATAATAAAAAAGTAGTATAGTAAGAGTTAAGTGAGTTCTTGTACCGTTCCCGGCTGAGCAGGCTTTCTGACCAGTTCTACAACCACTTAATTAATTTGCTTGTGGGCGGCGCTCCTAAAAGGCTGGTTGAGAATATTACAAGCTGTAAGATATAATAAAATACAAGCAAATACAATCAACTTATTTGCAAGTCTAATTAACCAGATAAGTAAATATTCAAACTATCGAGAGTGCTTAATAACATATTCTTAGATCAAAGAATGTTTGCGCCAATACAAAAAATAAAAGCCCCATGCTTTCTATTCTGTTAATCGACGACAACCCGAACGATCGCCTGATGATAGATCGAGAACTGAGGAAAACTTTTCCCGATTTAGAAATTAAGTCGGTTATTGATATCCCAACACTCGAACAAATCCTGACCGCCGGGGGTTTTGACATAGTAATTACCGACTACCAACTTCACTGGAGCGACGGATTAACTATTCTCCACAAAGTTCAAAGCCGCTACCCAAATTGTCCGGTAATTATGTGTACAGACAGCGGCAGCGAACAAGTGGCAGTCGAAGCTATGAAAGCGGGTTTGAGCGATTACGTATTCAAAGGGCGGCACTTCAAGCGGCTGGCGGGGGCCGTGGGCGAAAGCTTGAAAAAACAGCAGTTGCGCGAGAACTACGCGAAAACGTCGGCGCAGTTGGCAATTTCAGAGGAAAGGCTGAGATTGGCGATCGAAGCCTCGAAAATGGGAACTTGGGATTGGAATGTATTAACTGGCGAGGTCGTTTGGTCTGAGGGACACGAACTGTTATTCGGGTTGGAAAAAGGCAGTTTTCCGGGAACTTATGAAGCGTTTTTTGCCTGCATTCACCAGGATGACCAAGCCTCGATCGCCGGGGCTGTTGCCTTGGCTTTAGAAAACAAAATAGAATACCAATACGAATTTAGAGTCATTTGGCCCGACGGCAGCTTGCACTGGATCGCGGGTAGGGGCAAGTTTTTTGATGATGATACAGGTAAATCCGTGCGATCGATCGGCGTGGTTTGGGATATTACCGATCGTAAATTATCGGCAGCCCGGGTGCAAGAAAGCGAGGAAAATTTGCGCTTTGCTCTAGAAGCAGCTAACATGATCGCTTTTACCTGGGATGTGGCATCGGGGGAAGTCCGCCGTTCGTCCAATGCCGAAACACAGATGGGTTTGGGCCCAGACAGCACCTTTGGTACTTTTGAGCAAAAAAAGAATGCGGTGCATCCAGAAGACCGCGAAAGGTTTTTGGCAGATTTGGATGCCGCACTCACCGACCCTGGAGTTTACGAGTCGGAATACCGCAAAGTGCGACCCGACGGCTCAGTGATTTGGCTTCACGACAAAGGGCGAGTGGTTTTTGACGCATCCGGTACACCCCTTCGGCTGTCGGGGGTGGCGATCGACATTACGGATCGCAAACAGTTAGAATACGACCGCGAGCGGGCGTTGGCGCGCGAGCGGTCCTATTTGCACCGCCTGCAAAAGTTAACCTCCGCGTCAGTAGCTATCAACTCCACGCTGTCGGTGGCAGAAATACTTCAGTTAGCTGCCGATAGCGCCCGCCAAATTCTGGAAGTCCACCAGGTAGCGGTCAACCTCAACCCTGGCGCCAACTGGGATGCGGGAATTAGCAAGTTTTCCATGTCAGAAAAATACGCCGCGTGGCAAGATTACTGCGAAGAGCCAGACGGTACGGGCATTTACCAACAAGTTTGCCAGCACCAACAGGCGATGCGAATGACTCAAAGCGAGTTAGAGGCTCACCCGGCCTGGCGGGGGTTCGGCAAGGCTGCGGGTAAGCACCCGCCGATGCGGGGGTGGCTGGCTGTACCGCTGACGACTCGGGACGGCAGAACTCTGGGATTGATTCAGTTGTCGGACAAGTATGAGGGGGAGTTTGCCGAAGATGATGAAACTATTTTAATGCAGTTGGCCCAGGCGGTGTCGGGGGCGATCGACAATGCCCGACTTTACGAGGAATCTCAGCAAGCAAATCGCATGAAAGATGAGTTTTTGGCAACTCTTTCTCATGAGTTGCGCTCGCCCTTAAACGCGATTTTGGGCTGGGCGCAACTGCTGCAGCAACGCAATTTTAATCCGGCTGCTACGGGGCGGGCTTTAGAAACGATCGAGCGAAATGCTAAATTGCAAACTCAATTGATTGATGATTTGCTGGATATTTCGCGCATTATTCGCGGCAAGTTGACTTTGAATCCTTGTGCGGTAAATTTGATTTCCCTGGTGGAAGGAGCGCTGAATACGGTGCGGTTGGCTGCCGATGCTAAGTCGATCAATTTGCGGTTTGCAATTGGAGATTTGGGCTTAGAGACTGCTGAATTTTCCCAGCTTGGGAAGGTTTCTGGCAATCCTCAATCTCAGTTAAATCCGAGATTTTGGGTATCAGGAGACCCTGGCCGCTTGCAGCAAGTAATTTGGAATTTGCTGACGAATGCGATTAAGTTTACGCCGCGCGGGGGGCGAGTTGAAATCCGGCTACAGCGAGTTGATTCGGAGGTTGAGCTGGCTGTTACCGACACGGGAATTGGGGTTGCACCGAATTTTTTGCCTTACGTGTTTGAGTCTTTCCGCCAAGCGGATGCTACGATTACTCGCAATTATAGCGGTTTGGGGCTGGGTCTGGCGATCGTCCGGCAGTTGGTGGAACTCCACGGCGGCACGGTTTGGGCGAGCAGTCCGGGACTGGATAGGGGATCGACTTTTACTTTCCGTCTCCCTTCGCTGCAGGTAAATTCGATCGCCTGCGAGGAAGCGCAGGTTTTGGCTGGCGCTGGTAATTTACTGGGAGTTAAGATTTTGCTGGTTGATGACGAGGTTGATTCGCGGGAATTTATGAGGTTTGTCTTGGCAGATTCCGGGGCCGCTGTCAGGGCTGCATCGTCTGCTGCTGAGGCGTTTGAGGTGGCTTCGCAGTTTGGACCGGATGTTTTGGTCAGCGATATCGGAATGCCGCAGGAAGACGGCTATTCGCTGCTACGAAGGCTGCGTTCTTTGAACACTCAGACAGGGAAATTTTGGGCGATCGCTCTGACGGCTTATGCTAGGGATGAAGACCGCGATCGTGCTTTTACTGCGGGTTTTGACCGACATCTGTCTAAACCTGTGCAACCCGATGTCTTGGTAGAGACTATAGTCCAGTTGAGGCAGCAAGGGCTAACAACTTAAAAAATTATCTTAATAATTGGGAATTGGTAATTGAAAATTGGGAATTAGGAATTGTGTTTGTAGTGACGACTTTAATCCTCGTAAAACTCGCTCGTACTTGCATTCCTGACTACAAATATATAATGCTAATTTTACCGGATACGACCTGATTAACCCGACTGGATATCGACAGAATCGCTCACCTGAGAAATATAAAAATTTGTATTTTTCAAACTATTTAACTTCTTCTTGTGGAACCTTGCTTCTAGCCAGCCTAAAATATGCAATTTGTATGCCGATTAGGTGAGTGGTTTGTGTTAATATGCTAAAATATCCAACAACCACGCGGTAATTAGGTGGACAAAATTCAGACAGATATAGAGGCAATTTACTCTCAAATAGAGGAATTGCGACTGGAACGCCAGCAGCTTACTATTGCCGATGCTGTCCCAGCCGGTGATTCGCCCCAAGCGATCGCCGATGCTTATCGGCGTCACGCGAGGGAAAAAGCACAAGTGTCGGCAGAAGTCAAGGGTATAGATGACGCGATCGCGGCTCTGTCTGCTCAACTGAGTCAGAAACAGCAGCAGTCGGTAAAGTTGCAAAGAATCACTCCGATGGAGCAGCAAGTTGAAGAAGGAAGATTGCTCGCTCACGGACACGCGGAACGGATTAATGAACTGGCGGCGGAACTGGCGGCGGAAGTGAAGGGACTCAAAGCTATCGCCGACCAAATTAGTCCCAGCTACTGGCAGGTTTATTACAAGCCTTTTATTACTGGTTTTAAGAGTATTACTGTTCCCTACGTGCGCTCGGACGGGGATGTTTGGACTATTGTCAATCGAGTAGTTTAGAGAGGCTGCGGGAACAGAAATAATAAGCGCTCAAGACAATTTTTTCCTGTCCCTATTCCTCTACTTCAACCCCGCAGCAGTTGCTTAATAGTGCCGACCAATTCCTGTGGGTGAAATGGCTTGGCGATGTAAGCGTCGGCTCCTTGTTTCATTCCCCAATAGCGATCGAACTCTTCGCTTTTGCTCGAACACATTACCACCGGCAAATTTTGGGTTTTTGGGTCGCTTTTGAGCCGGCGACAGACTTCGTAGCCGTTCATCCGGGGCATCACGATATCCAGAACGACTAAATCTGGGCGGTTAGCCTTGATTTGCTCTAGAGCTTCTACGCCATCACTCGCTACTGTGACGTTGAGTCCTCTACCTTTGAGCAAGTCGGCGATCATCTCCCGCAGAGTGACGCTATCATCAACAACCATAACTGTACTCATAGAATAATCCCTACCAAGTTTCTGGGTTGAAACGTTCTCATTAACGTTTACACTAACGTTCACCTTCAAAGGTGTCTTTTCCTGATTGAGATTGCGCTCTGCTAAATGTAGTTTACCCACTTTTGCTGATTTCTCAATCATTTTCTGAGTAATTCCCGCAAAATTTAAAGATCCGCGCAATCTCGGTTGACACACGAGGCTATGTCCGTTAGTCTATCATTTTCTTTCTCAAATGGTACTATTATCAAAAAATCAGGGTATAGCTTGGTGGTGTGTTTCCCGTTGAGGACGGCGGCGCTCGGCCGTCTGCATCAACATTTGTCTAATTAGGATTTTTCGTACCTAAAGCCGATAATTTTTGGTCGTAGAGCGTGTCTAAAACGACGGGGCGCTGACGGTAGCTGTGACCGGTGTTTTTGCAGCCATTAGCAACGATTCCCAAGACGGAAGCTCCAGAAAATTTTAATTCTTCTAAAACTTTGCGAACTTGCGATCGGTCTGTTTGCCCAATTTGGACGACCATAATCGTAGCGTCTGTGTGAGCTGCGATCAAGTGGGTGTCTGCTAAGCCTGCTAGTGGCGGGGTGTCATAAATTACTAAGTCAAAAAATGCTTGAAATTGCTCCATCAGATACTGCATTTTTTTGGAAGAAAGAAGCTTGATCGGATCGGGGGGAATTTGGCCTGCGGTGAGTACGAACAAATTTTCTTGGTTTGGGGCTCGTTGAATTGCGTCGTTGAGGCTCAGATCAGTGGAGATGGCATCGCCCAGGCCACGCACGTTTGGCAGTCCTAACTTAGCGTGCAGTTGCGGGCAGCGCAAATCTGCATCTACTAACAATACTCGCTGTCCGACTGCTGCTGCTGTGGCTGCCAGGTGCAAAGCTACTGTAGATTTGCCGTCTCCGGCTAAGGCTGAGCCGACTAAGAGCGATCGAATTGCCGTGCCTGCACTCAGCAAGTGAATGTTCGTGTATAGCGATCGAAATGCTTCTAAAAAATGATAGTCCAAGTCGCTCAAAATACTTGATCTCCCGCTCATCGGATCAGTAGGTCTAGCTTCGACCGATTCGACTACTTCCACTTTCGAGTTCGATCGAGCCGATGTTAGTTTTCTCTGTCTAGCAGGCGGTCGGCGCTTAACTTTTTTGGTAAACGGAATCACCCCGATGATTGGCAATCTTGTAGCAATTCTCAGTGATTCTGGAGTGTGGAACACAGTATTTAATACCTCTACGAGCAAGCCGACTGCTATGCCTAGCAAACTGCTTAAAATTACTGCCAGCGCTAACTGTTTTCTGGTTTGTTTGACGGTAGCTGTTAGAGGCTTGCCAAATTTGTCTAGCGGAATTTCGGGAGGATTTATCAGCACCCAGGGTATTTGCTGCTGAGCTGCATCGATCCGCAAGGCTTCTCGTTTTGCCAAGAAGTCCGAAAAACTCTTAGTAACTACTTGCAGTTCCCGCTGTAAATTGTCGTATTGTCTGGTTGTGACTGAAAAGTTTCTAATTTTTTGGTTGAGAGCATTTTGCAAAGCTGTCATTTCGCGATCGCGCGCTTCAACTTCTTTGATTTGGGTCTCTAAATTTCCCATCACCACTTCTCTTGCTTGTTGGGTGGCGGTTAAAATCAGTTCTTCCCGACTTTTTCGCAGCGCTAAAACTGGCAAACTGTCTTCTCTGTACTGAGCTAATTTTAATGACAATTCCGAGTCTATTCTCTGAATTTGACCTAAGAGTCCGGCGTAAGCTTGTCCTTGGGTCATCAGCAGCCCCTGGGGATTATTTTCGTTGAGTAATTTTTCATAGCTTTGGTAGAGGTTTCGCATCCCTTTTAGCTGAACTCTAATTTCTACTTGCTTGCCCCGAATGCTTTGAACTTGTTCCGACAGAGATTTTCCCTCCATCTGAGGTTCAAACAAGTTGCTCTGCTGTCGCAGTCTTTGGACTTGCAGCTGCAGAACTTCCACTCTTTCTCGGAGCTTGGGCATCTCCCTATCTATAAATTTAATACCTTGATTAATGCCCATCAGCCGTTGCTGCAAGCTGTAATCTAGATAAGCTTTAGAAATTTTTTCCAATACGCGGTAAATTTTTTTTCGGTCGGAATCTTGGTAGCTAACTTGTAAAATTTTTGTGCCTTGCTGTTTGCCGTCTTTCGTGTAGCTAATGCGCTGGATCGACATTTTTGAGATCAGTTCGCTATAGTTCATTTTGGGATACGAAGCCCGCAATTCCTCAATCACTGGCTGCATCATTTTGGGACTTCGCAAAATCCTAATTTGGGTTTCGTAGTCTAGTAGGCTAATTCCTTCTATATTAATTCTTGCTAAGTCGGTCGATTGGGTGTTGTTTAATTGTTTGGATTGCAAACCTTCAGCCGTGGCTGGTTCTACTAACAGGGAAAAGGAGCCTTCATACTCGACCGTTATGCTTTTAGAAGTGGCGACAATCGCTGTTCCTGCCAGGGCGCTCAAAGCAATGGTGGCTGCAGCCATAACCAGGAATCGACGGCGCACGACGCCTAAGAGCCAGGACAAGTCTAGCTTTTCTTCTTCTCTCTCCTCTACGAAGTGATCTCTGTAGTTCTGAGCAGATAACTCCGGCAGTTTGCCATTCGATTTGGGTGTGAAGGGTTGGTAATCTTGTCTGCTATCCATATTCCGCCAGGGTATTTTTGAGGTTGATATTTTTGAGGTTGATATTTTTGAAGCGGCCAGGTCGCGGTTGGGTAATCTTATTGTTTAGTTTATTCTAGCCTTTGCCAGGAATTATCCACCTCACCCGCCGCCTTCTTACCTGAATAAAAATCGGAGAGCATTTATAAAATTTAACACCCCCGTAGCTGGTCCGACAGGTCCGATTACAGCGTTCATACGATCGACAAAATTGACGAGACCCCTGCGAGATACGATAATCATGTCGTTATTGCGAAGTTGAGGATTGGTTTCTTCGTTAATTCCTTGAGTTAAATTGACTTCGATCGTCCGTTTAGTAGCTGTACCGTCGGTATTGAGGCGGACCAGCTCAACTTTATCCCTTCTAGCTCTCGTATTTTCGTAGCCAAAAAATCCTCTGGAAACTAAAGCTTGATTCAGCGTGGCATTAGCTGGGAGCCTCAAGGGATCGAGGGATGTTCTGAGTTCTCCTACTACATAAACGTTAATGCCGACGGGGGCAAAGTTAGTGTTCGCGATCACACCAGCTTCTGCAGGGTTGACGATCGTGGCTTTGGGCACGACGATCGTGTCTCCCTCCTGGAGGATTGTATCTTGGGCGCCGTCGCCCGACTCTAGGAACTGCCACAGGTTGACTGGGATAATTTGTTCGCCTCTTCTGGTGACGCGCCGCACTTGGATTTGCCGGATGTCAGCATCGGAGGTGATGCCGCCAGCTAGCTGAATCGCCCGGATGACGGTGGGAAAACCTTCGCGGCTGAGGTCGTTTGTAGTGTTACCACCGATCACGACGTAAGCCCCAGGGCGGGTGACTTGACCAACGATGGAGATCGATCGAGGTTTTTCTGGGGGTGGCGAAAAGTTAGCCGTCGCAAATTGACGAGCTTCTGCTTGGTTGAAGTTGGCGACTGTGGGAATCACGATTGTGTCTCTGTCTTGCAAAATTATGTCTTGAGAGATGTCTCCTTCTTGCAAGAATTTCCACAGGTTGACGTTGAGCACTTGATCCGGGCCGTCTCGTTGGGGACGGCGGACGCGGATGTTGCGGATGTCGGCGACACCCGTGACGCCTTCTGCGAGTCTGATCGCTTGGGTGACGGTGGGGTACTGGACACTCGGCGTGGCTCCCGGCCCGGGAGTTAGGGTAATGGTGAAGTTTCCGGGCCTGGTTACTTCTCCGATGACGCCGACGTTGAGGGGGCGGGCGGCGACGAGGCTGACTGTGACTATGGGGTCTTTGAGGACGCGGCGGTAGGCGTTGCGGATGATGTTGGTGGCTTCTACTAAGGTGCGGCCACGGACGGAGACCAAGCCGATTAGCGGCAGGTTGACTGAACCGTCGGAAAGAACTTCGTAGCCGCGGCTGAGTTCGGGTACTTCGAGTATTTCTACTTGGATGCGATCGCCACCGCCGAGTTTATAGCTTTCCGGCGATCTCGTAACGGGCGCAACATTCTGCGCTTGCTGGGCGCCTAACGGGATGGGAAGTTGTGCCGGGGTGCTTCTGGCATCAGCGAGGACACTGGAAGCAAACAAGACAACACCCACAACCGACCGGGCTATCTGTCTTGGAAAATGGGTGTTAACCATACACCACCTAATTTTATTGACTATGATTTATATAAGTGTAGCCTTTTTAGTGCGGGGCAAAAAGCTCATTATTTTAAGCGATCGCCGAAAAAAAGATGCTCTAGTTTTGCTTTGTGGCTAATTTATGTGTTAGCGTAGTTGCGGGTTGACGGCTATATTTTATATCTATATAATTTGACTTGTTTTTGATAAAGGAAAGCAATAATGACTCAACCAGTGTCTAACGCAAACATGCTGAAAGAGCTGATTTTAGGTAGTTCTTCATTGACCTGGCTGCTAATGGCTATACTAGCACTTGCAACTTTATTATTATTTCAATTTGCTAGCTATAAAAAACTAGGTTTAGCTTTAGAAAAAAGCTTTGCTGGTCTTTATATTTTTATCTCTCCCTTTCTGACACAGCCTCCTTTTAATTATTTGCATTTTGTTAACTTGAAAGATCCCGAAGGTGGCATATTAAAACTAATGCCTTATTTTTTTTACCCCTGGGTAGTATTAATTTTGATTTCAAGAATTAAAATATTTAGTAACAATTTTATAGAAACTTTTGCCAAAATATTGATAATGAATCCTTTCTTTTTACTTTATATATTACTCCCATTACTGTCTACATTATGGTCTATATTTCCTGAAGGAACGCTAAGAGCAGGTCTAGCTTTTTCAGGATTTACTGCTTTCGGGTTTTACATTGCAGCCCAATATAAATGGGAGGATTTATCTCGTTTTTGGCGGTGGGGATACACGGCAATCGGTTTGGCAAGTTTTGTAATGAAACCCCCAGGAGCAGGCGATTTTGTTGGCTTAACCCAATCTAAAAATTCATTGGGGGGAGTCTTAGCTCTCTGTACGGCATTTTGGTATTTGCATTATTTTCAAGGAGCTAAAACTCAGAAAGAGCGGTGGATTGCTTTGGGAATGATGTTATTTTCATTTTACCTAGTAAGGGCGAATAAATCGGGTTCTGCTCTAGTGATTACTATCATATTAATAATTGCAGTGTCCTCACTAAACTTTCTAAAAAAATTAAGTTTTCAGTGGGCATTTACGGCAATTATATGCTTCCTAGTAGTCAGCATAATTATGACGGTTTTTGTAGTAGACAACCTAGAGGATATTATTGTAGGTGGGTTAGGCAAGGACTTGACTCTAACTGGGCGGACAGAATTCTGGCCGCAGTTAATGGCTGCGGTCAATCAGCGTCCCTGGTTGGGCTACGGATACGATGGATTTTTTCAACAAGATAAGTTAGGCTCGGCTACTCCTGCTTATTTTATTTATACTCCTAATGGATTTCAACCTAAAAATCCTCACAATGGGGGGATCGGGATCTTGTTAGCCTTCGGTTGGCCGGGATTAATTTTAATGATGGGTTCCTTGCTGCTGAATTTAGCTTATGCAGTTCGGTATTTGAGTCGTAGCACGCTGGAAGAAGCAGGAATACCTATTTGTTTTCTAGTGTCTATTATTATAAGCAACATCACAGAAGGTTATATTATAGAGATAGCAAATCCTTGGCTGAGTTACGCAATGTTGACGGTTCGACTTGCCATAGATAATACTAACAATTCTTCTAACAGTAGCAGCAGCAACCCTCCAAGGCGTTCTTTAGCTCGCACTGTCCATTGAAGTAACCTTGATTGGGCGAAGCGTGAATCCACTTGTGGTATGTTGTTATAGGATCAACAAGTCTAATTTTGCTAGATTGCCGACTCTGCCAGAACCGCGTTTGTGTTTTGTAAATATTTAAAATATTCTGATGCGAGATAAGTTAACTGCGGTGAGTCAAAGGCTCGGCCCTAGTCTGCGCCAGGTACTCAGCAATATAGCTTGGCTGTTCACTGACCAAATCTTGCAGATGGGTCTAGGCCTTTTTGTAGGTCTTTGGGTGGCTCGCTATCTTGGTCCGACACAATTTGGATTGCTCAACTACGCGCTCGCCTTTGTGTCGCTGTTTAGTTCGGTAGCAACAATGGGCTTGGGTACTCTGGTAGTGAGGAATATCGCTCGCGACCCAGAATGCAAAAATGAGACCCTGGGAACTGCCTTCGGACTCCAATTTACTGGTGGCTGCATCACTTTGGTGTTAACTGTCACCGTGATTGCGCTACTCAAGCCCAACGACACTCTGACTCGGTGGCTGGTAGGTATCATCGCAGCAGGAACTATATTTAACGCTTTTGAGGCTATCAATTTTTGGTTCCAGTCCCAAATCCAGTCAAAATATACAGTGTTGGCTAAAAATTCGGTATGTTTTTTAGTTGCTGCTGTCAGAATTGGGTTAGTGACAATTGAAGCCCCCCTGCTTGCCTTCGCCTGGGTTCGATTGGCAGAGGTGGCATTGGTAGGAATCGCTTATGTATATTTTTATAAGCTTACGGGGAATAAAATTAAGGATTGGCACTTCAGTTGGGAAAGGTGTAAGGAACTGCTATCGGAGAGTTGGCCGATAATTTTGTCGGGATTGGCAATTTATGTGTACTCAAAAACCGATCAGATAATGCTCGGTGCGATGAATCAAAATGCTCAACTGGGCTATTATGCTGCGGCTGTTAAAATTTCGGAAATCTGCGATTTCTTGCCGATGATCATATCCAGTTCTATTTTTCCCAAATTAGCGAATTTGAGAAAGACAAATTATGAAGAATATCTACATAAATTTCAAATTTACTCGGATATTATGATATTTTTATGGTTGGGAGTTGCCATACCGATATCATTACTTTCTCCCTGGATAGTGCATCTACTTTACGGTGAAAAATATACACAGTCAGCAGCGGTACTGTCAATCTATGTTTGGGCGCAATTTGGCAGTAACTTTGGAGTAGCACGGAGTACATATTTGAACATAGAAGGTCAGTTGCGCTACGGTCTTTACTTGACTGTAGTCGGCTCTATTTTTAATGTAGGGTTAAACTTTTTTCTGATTCCTAAGTATGGAGCTCTTGGAGCAACGGCGGCTACTCTGATAGCTTATTTTTACGTGATTATATTAGTCAATTTCTTGATTAAGGAATTGCGCCCATTCGGAAATTTAATCTGGCGCTCCCTTAACTTATACAAGGCCGCTTGTAGAATCAGAGGATTAGTAAAATGATTCAAATTAAACCTAACATCGAACAGCGCTCGAATTGCCCTTATTGCGGGACAGAACTCAATGCCAAAAATATTTTATGGCAAGGGATACATATTGTTCTTGACTGTAAGTGCGCGGGATGTGGCAGCGAAATAATCGACGAGTTGAGAGTAGGTCATGGAGTCAGAAATTCCCTCCAAGTTGATACAATCAAAGGTGAAGTTTTTGCAACAGTTGCTTACATAAAAGAATGGCTAGGCAAACCCTTACTAAATTCACTCCAAAATCCTCAATCAGAAAAACTTGAGATTGTCAAAGAAATTTTTGAACCCTGCAAACGGGTAATTATTTTAAACTGTATCGATCATCTTTATGGTCATTCCCTGCTGAAGTTGCTAAATGCACAAAGGCATTTAGAAGGCAACTCTGACTGCGGGTTAGTTGTGATAGTTCCTAAGTTTCTAAGGTGGATGGTTCCTGATGAAGTTGCAGAAGTCTGGACAGTACCTATTTCTTTAAAAAATGGTCAAAATTACTATCCCAGCTTCGCTGAGTTTGTTGAGGAAGAAACTAAACGCTTTGATGAAATTTATGTCAGCGAAGCTCATTCTCATCCGAGTCAGTTTGACATCACGCGGTTTACTAGAGTGCCCAAACACAAATTTGATGAACCAGAAACAAGAATTACTTTTATTTGGCGGGAAGATCGTTTATTAGTTAACAGTGGGCTGTTCCGAGTTCTGAAAAAGCTCAATCAACGAGAAAGGGCATTGCCATTGCAAAATTTGAAAATTCAGCAGTTATTTGAGAAAATCAGATTGCAAGTACCAGAAGCCAAATTTGCAGTAGCTGGTTTGGGGACAAAAACCCAGTTCCCAGCATGGATTGAAGATTACAGAGTGGATAGTTTTAATGAAAAAATTGAAAAGGAAATATGCAGTGTTTATTCACAAAGCCGTTTAGTAATTGGTCTTCACGGCTCTAATATGTTGCTACCTTCGGCTCATGCTGGTATGACAATTGATTTGATAGATGAGCGTTGGGGGAACTTTGCTCAAGATATTTTATACCAAGAGCGTGACCCGAGAATGGCTAGTTTTCGCTATAGATTTTTGCCCTATCAGACTAGCAATGATACACTGGCCTTCATAGCGGCTGTAATGCTTCTGAATTGGTCTAAGTTTAAATCCCAGATGACTGCTGATGTTATATAACCTAGGGTTTATTAGACATACTACCGAACCCGCGATCGTTCAACTATTTTCCGTGTTATAAAGATGGATAAATTTGTCAATGTTGTGAAAATATTTGACATTTTTTCTCAACCATTTTTCATCATTGTCCCACCACTTAAACTTCAGCAGAAAATCAATCTTTTGTTCATCAAACCTATAGCGAATAAGTTTGGCCGGAATTCCTCCATATATAGCATAAGGTGGCACATCTTTTGTGACAACAGCTCCGGCTGCGATAATGGCTCCATCACCAATAGTTACACCATCTACAACAATAACATTTGACCCAATCCAAACATCATTGCCGATATGGACAGCTTTTTCCTCTTCCTCAAAATATTTTTGGTCTACAAAGGTTGTCCCTACTAGCATCTTTGGCGAATAAAATATCGGATGGCTTGAAACAAAATTTCCCACAGGATGTAAGCCTAAGCGAATTATACAGTTTGGCCCTATCGAACAAAAATTGCCGACAACACCATTGAAAATTCGCGTATTATCGCGCACATAAGTGTAAGAACCAATGACAGAACCTTCTATGGCTACACGACTAGACACACTAACATTGTGACTGATAGTTGAATTTGTAACCAAAGCCATATAATCTTGATAAAAATTATTATATTTAAACTTGTTTCTCCACCAATTGACTAAAAATCGCAGATATTCAGTGATTGGATTTTTGAATATAGAAGTGAGAAATGTTGATATTTTAGACATGATTACTAATTACTTAGTGAAGGTTAAATATTGTGTTCCCACATAACTTATTTAATTTTTTCTTTATGCGCCTGATTAATGGGGGATGATAATCATAAAATGTATCTTGAGTGAATTGATCCGCTACAAAATTTCGGATCGCGTGGTTTGGATGCCTTAAAGGAAAGGTTATTGCTTCCGTTGGCATATTACTGTATATACTATCTTCTGCGGAAGTATGGGTGGCTTCACTGCCAAATCCAATATTAGAAATTAAATTTTTTTCTGGAATAATAGCAAGTCCATTTTGAACCCAACAAGTAAAAAGCCATCTAAAAAACCAATTGTTGACAGTTCCATCATAAGAAACCTGAAAAGCACTATCCCAAACTTTTACAGATTGAGGATTAGCTAATAAATTTTCGAGAAAACCTGTTTCCCGAAGTTGAGGCCATAACTTCATGTCAACATCATAGTATTGCCATGCTCTGCGCCAAGTCGCCCATCCCCAACAGTTACTAAAACGCGAAAAATAGTAACTGTCTTCTGTTCTTTTTCTACCAAATTGTAAATTTACGCCAGCGATTGACATAATCCGTTTGTCATCTCGATAATGCTCTAATAACTGCTCACAAAAAGGGAAGAAGTTTGGGTGGGGCAAACAGTCATCTTCTAAAATAATTGCTTCTTCTACGGTATTAAATACCCAGTCGAAACCGCTAGAAATGCGATCCCTGCAACCTAAATTAATCTCTGAATAATTTTTCAGAACTTCACAGTCCCAATCGACCCGATCGATAATTGCACGAACAGCGGCGCACTTTTCAGCTTCCCCAGGTTTGTTGGCACGAGGGCCGTCAGCAATTACTAACAGCTTAGAGGGTTTA
Organism: Microcoleus sp. AT9b-C3; assembly: GCF_036705485.1. Lineage (NCBI taxonomy): Bacteria > Bacillati > Cyanobacteriota > Cyanophyceae > Oscillatoriales > Microcoleaceae > Microcoleus > Microcoleus sp. AT9b-C3. The sequence continues at coordinate 69,640 of NZ_JAUBUR010000009.1, forward strand.
ACTTGTCGAATCGCCTCGAAGACTTTTTCAGTAGTATCCACTCGATTGAAAACCACAAAAACAATGGGAGTTTTTGTCTGATAATGGGGCATTTAAACTATTCAACTCCAACGATTATAAATATTTTTGCTTGGTAGAACTCATCAATATGATGAATGTGCTAGGAATTTTGCAGGCTTGGCTTGTTAACTTAAGTTCTTAGTTCCAATTTATCACCAAAAAGTTCGCTGGTCAACTATAATACAGTAATACTTTACCCAGACAGACTTCTACGACTGAGGCTCTTAAACTCTAAAACTTTGATACCCCCACACCGTTGCCCAAGTGCAGCGTGAGTTTATTCGGGTCGTATAATTATATAATATTGAGAGTGCGCTCGGATCAAGCCTGCGAGCCATCACGCTTGATTATCATTACAAAAGTTCATCAGCAATCAATTTAATTGTAGCAATTAAATCAGTACCAGACCACCGACATCCGAGAGGAATTAGACACCCCCTATGGCTGATACTCACAATAATTTTATTGGGCAGTTGTACGGGATATTGGGGATATCAACCCTTGGTGGAGTTGACCAAAAATCACCGCTCGACTCTGATAAAACTCTTTAACCTCCCGCAGGATATTAGCTTCCCATCGGACGCAAATTTTAGAAAAATTACTCACTCATTAGATTTTGAAGTGATTGCCGTTCTTTTTAATGTATGGTCGCAACAGACTTTACCGCTCGCACGCCTGAGAATTGATGGCAAGTGATGGAAAAAATATTAAAAGTACCAGTGTCGGTGGTAATAGCTATTACCAAAATTTTGTGAGTATAGTTTCTGTATACAGCCATAAGAGCGGGTGGGTAGTGCGGCACAAAGTTAGGGAAAATCAGCATCAGAGTGCAATAGAAGTTGTCGAGGAACTCATCAAAAAACTCTCAGGTACTCAAGTAGTTATTACAGCGGATGCCTTGCATTGTCAAAAAAACTCTTGCTTTAATCATTGATGGTGGTAATGACTACATAGTTACTATCAAAAAGAATCAATCAAATCTATTTAAAGTCGCTCAAAAATTAGTCAAATCCACTGCGCCGCTCGACTTAGCTCACACCTCGGAACGCCTACATGGACGCACCACAACTCGCCATACCACAAGTTATCCCATAGCAGCTCAATTATTACCGGCGTGGGCGGGTGCCAAACGTATAATTGCGAGAGAACTGGCAACCCATTGGAAGGTAAAAAAAGCCGTCGTCGCTTGGTTGATTTCCATGAAGTACATTACTATTTAAGTAGTAAGGATTGGTCAGCCCATCAATTTGCTGAGGCTGTTCGGGGACATTGGTTGCTAGAGAATCGGCTACATTGAATTAAAGATGTGACCTTAAATGAGGATAACTGCATTCATCGCGGTGGCAACGCACCTGCTAATTGGGCAATGGGCGTGACAGTTTTTAGCATCGCTCGCATGAGTGAGTGGTACAAATACTCTTCCTCAAGCTTTAAGATTGATGGCTAAAAAACTTGAATATATTAACGAGTTGCTTTTCGGTTTTAAAACTTGAGACAAAGCAGTTAAATTGTTCTCGATAGCGTCAGCAAATAAGTGTATCCCTTGATTTACTCTTTCAACCATAAATCCACCCTGCCACACCGTTGCCCAAGTGGGGAACTCTTAAAGCCCTCTTGTGAATGGGGGGGGAGCGACTACGTAAGCCCTAATTTCATTTTTGTAGCGACGGTTGCAACCGCCGATCGAGTGGTAAAATAAAACACTGTTACTTTTACTCTTACCTATCGTTAAAAGCAGCAAAATTGGGAACAATGAACCGTACTAAAATCGCCGCCCTTTTAACTTGCTTCAACCGCAAAGAGAAAACATTAGCTTGCTTAGATGCTCTTTTTAAGCAGGCACTTCCAGCCGATGTTGATATTTTAGCATATTTAGTGGATGATGCCAGTACCGATGGCACCAGCGAGGCAGTTCGTCAAATCTATCCTCAAGTCAATATTTTTTCCGGCGATGGAAACTTATTTTGGAACGGGGGAATGCGTGGGGCTTTCACGGAAGCAATGAAAAATGATCCCGACTACTACCTATGGTTAAATGATGACACTATTCTTGAGCCAAAAACCGTAAGTGTGTTGCTAGAAACAACTCAAAAATTATCAGAAAAAGGAGAAACAAAAGCCATCATTGGCGGTTCAACTTGCGACCCCGAAACGGGTAAAACAACATACGGTGGTGTGGTGCGAAATAACCCTTTGCACCCCTTCCGATATCGTATCCTCGAACCAACAAAAGAGCCTCAGATGTGCGATACTATGCACGGCAACTGCGTATTAATTCCCCGCAGCGTTGTGCAAATGGTCGGCAACCTCGATCCGGCTTTTGTCCATTATATTGGCGATTGGGATTATGGTTTACGAGCCAGACAAAAAGGATGTACAGTTTGGATTGCTCCTGGCTATTTAGGCACTTGTTCTCTCAACCCCCAGGTGACCAAAACGGCTGCTGATAATTTAAGTGAAGGATTGGATAAAATGAGCAAACCGAAAGGTTTATCCTTCAAAGATGCTACCCTGCAACCGGCTCAAGAGTGGAAAGTATTTACTCAGCGGCATGGGGGCTGGTTGTGGCCAATTTATTGGCTGCTACCTTATCGCAGGTTAGTTTGGCTTTCAGTATTGAGTAAACTGGGATTGACTAAAAACAAAACTCAAGGTGAATAGGATGGTTGATAGAAATGAAGTCCGCATTGCTTGGCTTGTCCCTTCGGCCGAATTTGGCGCCTATTGGCCGCCGATTTTACATGAACTCAAAAAACTAATTCCGAACACGATTTTTTATACAGGTCGCCTCTGGCCTCGCTATGATCCGGAAGCTCCTGGTACAGAAGTAGTCCAAGTTGTGGGAGATACTCAATTCATCACCACCCAAAAGATAGAAACGGGGTACAGTCGTGGTTATATTAAGGCTACTCCTGGGATTATTTTTCCTCTTTTGAAATTCAAGCCCCAGGTCATTTTTGCTAGTGGATTTTCGATCTGGACATTGGTAGCTATAATTTTTAAGCCTATAGGGAAATGGCGACTGGTCTTAGTTTATGAAAGTAGTTCCCCGAATGTAGACTTTCGAGATTCTAAGGTGCGCTCGACTATTCGACGCTGGATGGGTAAATTTGCTGATACCTTTGTTTCTAATAGTCGCCGAGGTAAAGAATATTTGGTAGAAGTGATAGGGGCCGCCGAAAGTAATATCTTTGCTAAACCTTACATGGTTCCTGATGCTCAAGCTTTGGTACAAAAGTTAGAAAATAATAAGTCTGTATCCTTGTCATTTCCCCACCCTATTTTTTTGTGCGTGGGTCAAGTAATTTCTCGCAAAGGGATTAAGAATCTGTTAGAAGCTTGCACAATTTTGCAAATCCAGGGATACTCGAATTACACAGTCATTATCGTTGGAGACGGAGAACAGCGATCGGAACTAGAAGCACTTACAAAAGAAAGGGGTTTAGAAAAACAAATTGTTTGGACAGGGTGGATAGAATACGGATACTTGGGATCTTATTTTCTAGAAGCTGATGTGTTTGTTTTTCCTACGTTAGAAGATACTTGGGGAATGGTGGTGCTAGAAGCGATGGCATTTGGTAAGCCGGTTTTGTGTTCAAAATGGGCTGGGGCTTGCGAAATGATCGTTGAAGGTGAAAATGGTTATATTTTTGATCCCTATGAGTCGGAAGGTATGGCAAACGCGATGCGGGACTTGATTGATTGCCCTGAAAAGTTAGTGATGATGGGCCAAAAATCCCAGCAACTGATCGCTGAACATACACCGGAAAAGGCGGCAAAATTAATAGCCGATGTGACATCGCTAGTATTGGAGAAAAGTTGATGAAAATTCTTTTATCTGCCTTTGCCTGCGAACCCGGACAAGGATCTGAGGAAGGAGTGGGCTGGAATGCGGTAGTAGAAGCCGCCAAACATCAAGAAGTTTGGGTACTAACTCGCACCTTTTACCGTGCCGCTATTGAAGCTTTCCTCGCCGCGAACCCTAACCCTAACCTGCACTTCGTCTACATTGAGCCTTTCGGCTGGAGCGAAAATTTTAAAGGTAGACAGGGAGGGCTGCAATTGCACTATTACCTGTGGCAAATTTTGGCTTATTTAGAGGCGCGCCAGCTCCACCGCCAAATTAATTTCGACATCGCCCGCCACGTCACCTACGTTAAATTTTGGTCGCCCAGCTTCATCTCGCTGCTGCCTATTCCTTTTATTTGGGGGCCTGTGGGCGGTGGCGAAGCAGCCCCTAAACCTTTTTGGGAAGATTTTAGCTTTAAGGCAAAACTTTACGAAACAGCGCGAGACTGGGGGCAGCGCCTGGGTGAGAGAGATCCCTTTGCCAGGATGACGGCTCGGAGAAGCCTCTTAGCTTTGGCGACGACGGAGGACACGGCTAAGCGGGTGCGGGCGATGGGGGCTAATAAGGTGCAGGTGCTTTCTGAAGCCGGTCTGTCAAAGGCAGAGATGGCGCGGCTGGGAGAGTGCAAAATGCCCGGGGATTCGCCGATCAGGTTCATCAGTATGGGGCGGTTGCTGCACTGGAAAGGCTATCACCTGGCGGTACGGGCTTTTGCCCAAGCTAACTTGCCGAATGCCGAATATTGGCTGCTGGGGGATGGCCCGGAACGGGATCGCCTTCAGTCTTTAGCGCAAGACTTGGGCATTGCTTCTCAAGTTAAGTTGTGGGGGAGGCTGCCACGGGAGGAAACTTTGAGTAAGCTAGGGGAGTCTCATGTACTTATTCACCCTAGCTTGCACGATTCAGGTGGGTGGACTTGCTTGGAGGGGATGGCGGCGGGGCGTCCCATCATCTGCTTGGATCTGGGAGGGCCTGCTACTCAAGTGACGGCGCAAACGGGGGTAAAAGTATCTGGTTACAATCCAGAACAGGCAGTGCAGGGTCTAGCTGAAGCGATCGCTAATTTAGCCGGCGATGCAGAGTTGCGATCGCGCTTGGGTGAAGCAGGTCGCAATCACGTCCGGGAAGTATATGATTGGGATGTTAAAGGCGAATTCTTTGCTCAATTGTGCGAAGATATAGTCTATCGAAAATCAGGATAACTTCTGATGGGTTCGATCAGGCCAAACAAAGAAAACTATATTTTTTCAGGCGGTGAAACGTGGGCGTTGCAATCATTACTGGCTCAGCGGGTTTAATTGGCTCTGAGGCGTGTCAGTTCTTTGCCAAACAAGGCTTAGATATAGTTGGCATCGACAATAATATGCGCCAGTTCTTTTTTGGTGCTGATGGTTCTACAAACTGGAACCGCCAACTGCTCGAAAAGTCTTTGGGTACCAAGTATTATCACTTAGATGTGGACATTCGCGACTATGAAGCGATTACCAATATCTTTCAGCGGTACGGAGAGTCGATCGAATTAGTAATTCACACAGCAGCCCAGCCCAGCCATGATTGGGCTTCCCGTGCTCCGAAAATAGACTTTACCGTCAATGCCAACGGCACTCTCAATCTTCTAGAAGTAACTCGCCTGTACTGTCCTAAAGCTGTTTTTATTTTCACTTCTACCAATAAAGTATACGGCGATACGCCTAACAGTTTGCCTTTAATTGAATTAGAACACAGGTGGGAAATTGAACCCGGGCATACTTACGAAGGTGGCATTCGGGAAGATATGTCAATCGACCAGTGCCTGCACAGTTTGTTTGGTGCTTCTAAGGTAGCTGCTGACGTTTTAGTTCAAGAATACGGTCGATATTTTAATATGAACACCGCTTGTTTTCGCGGTGGCTGTTTGACGGGGCCCAATCACTCGGGAGCTCAATTGCACGGCTTCCTCGCCTACTTGATGAAGTGTGCTGTCACGGGAACTCCTTACACCGTGTTTGGCTACAAAGGCAAGCAAGTTCGCGATAACATTCATAGCGCTGATTTAATTTCGGCATTTTATGAATTTTATAAAGCTCCCCGAAGTGCCCAAGTTTATAATACAGGAGGAGGCAGGTACAGCAATTGTTCGATGTTAGAAGCTATCCAGATGTGCGAGGCAATTGCGGAACGCAAATTTAATTGGACTTATGCTGAAGGGAATCGCATTGGTGATCACATTTGGTGGATTAGCGACAATTCCAAATTTTCCAGTCACTATCCCAACTGGAAAATGAAATATGACGTTAAACAAATCTTACAGGAGATTTATGACTGTAACCGCGAGCGTTGGCTGAAAGAGGATTCCAATGGTTGAGCGGGGCAAAAAGAATGTGGTGGGAATTTCGGTAAAGGATTGAAGAATACAAGGTTAAACAAATCTTAGGGGAGATTTATGACTGTAACTGCGAGCGTTGGCTTAAAGAGGAGTTCCATGATTGATAAAGGGAAAAAGAATGTACTCGGCATATTAGTAAATGCCGTTAATTATGAAGCGGCTGTTAGCCAAATTATTGCGGCAGCCAGCGCCGGAAAACCAATGTCAGTTTCTGCTCTAGCGGTTCACGGGGTAATGACTGGGGTTCTCGACAGAACTCATCGTTATCGGATTAATCACATAGACTTAGTATTGCCAGACGGACAGCCGGTCAGGTGGGCGTTAAATTGGCTATACCATACGGAATTGCCCGATCGAGTTTGCGGGCCGAATGCGATGTTACAAATCTGCGAACGTGCGGCAGAAGAAGGATTACCTATCTATTTGTACGGCTCTCAAGCTTCAGTACTGGAAGCTTTATCTCGCAATCTCTGCCAGCGTTTTCCCAAGTTAATTATTGCTGGAAGTCAGCCTTCTAAATTTAGGCAAGTTTCGCCCCAAGAGAAACAAGAAATTGCACAGCAAATTCGCAACAGCGGTGCAGCAATTACTTTTGTCGGTTTGGGGTGTCCCCGGCAAGAAGTCTGGGCTTACGAATACCGGAACGACTTATCAATGCCGTTGATTGCTGTAGGTGCTGCTTACGATTTTCATGCGGGTAATTTGGCTAAATCTCCTGACTTTTTATCTAAAATAGGTTTGGAATGGCTGTTTCGGATGATGAAGGAACCTCGGCGCCTTTGGCAGCGGTATGTTTTTTTAAATCCGCTTTATATCTGGCTGTTTTTGCTACAAGCTTTGAAAATCAAACAGTTCGACCCCACAGACGCCACGCCGCCTGTAGAAGAAGTATTATATGGTTGAAATTTAAAAGTTTCGGGTGAATTATGGGTGCTCACAAGAAAAAAGTAAAAAAGAAAACACATCGTAACTAATCGTTTTGAGGCGCCACTGCGATCGCCTATTTAAGAAAATTTATATCAAATCCGGTGGCATCCGCATTAAAGTGGGAGCTTAATATCTCGCTACCCAAATCGCGATATCTTAAGCTCCCACTGACATGATCCAAATATATTATTCTGATGCAACCGGAAACGATATTGCGCCAGAAAACAATTTTTACATTATCTATGCGGTAAGCGGCAGACTGCACACCTTACATACAAATTTTGTGCGTGAGTCTCGATCGAGTCAGGTGGATTGCTGGGTCAATAGTCGCATTTGGTGTGACTGTATTCCTGGCATGGGCGATGAGCGCAGGGTATCGCAAAAGTATGGTGAGTGTGTAACCAAACTTAATAATCAAACCAAAAGTTTATTGTCCTTCCCTCGATATGACTATGGCTTTTGTGCCACAATCCTGATCGAATCGTACTTGTTTTCATCAGCAGCAAAAATTGTTTTCAGCAGTAGCTTCCAAGCTTGGAATTTACTGTTTTCTTTGGGCTTTACTATCTGATGAGATGCCATTGAATCGAACACACGAAAAATTTTTCTTTCATCATTAATCCAAGTGTTGTCAAATTGGCGATAGTAGCCATTAAATTGGGTAGAAATTATCTCAAATCCTACTTTTTCACAGATAGTGCGAAAGCTCTGCGGTGTGAAGAAATACAAATGCCTTGGTACATCTAGATGCATCCATGCAATCCCTGATGACTTCAGCCCAATACAAGAGTTATTTGGTACTTCCATCACCAATTTGCCGCCATCCACGAGCAACTGCATGGCATTGCGGAGTGCAAGTAAAGGATCTCTGGTATGTTCGAGTACGTGGTTCATCACAATTATGTCGTACTGTCTAGACGTGACTTCCGGAGGCAAAGATTCAGCAGTACCATCAAATACATTAAGACCTCGCTGCTGTGCCAAAACCAAAGCTTGTCGATCGGGTTCTACGCCCCAGACTTTGTGACCATCTGCTTGCAGTTGTTGCAGCAGGTGTCCGTTGGCGCAACCAATTTCTAAGATCGAGGAGGAAGCAGTCCCGAACTGTTGCTTCCACCATTTACTTGTGACATCTACTCCGCGATCGAAACGCCAAGCTAGATGGGTACGCAATTTATCGAAGAAGGAAATAGAAGAGGCAGATACGAAGCCTGTAAAGTCTATATGATGAGTATAATACTCATCGATGTCGTAGAAGCTGGCGATTTTGTTGAGTTCGGGTAGAGGATGAACGCATCCAAGTTGTGACTTTTGGCACCAGTACAATTGAAATGACTCTTTGTTTCCAGGTCTACGCCAATCACCGGGTATGAATAGCCACGGTTTCATAATCTGTCCCGATATCGGACAGGCGACATTAGGGCTTAAGGACGTTTGACTTTGCATTTTAGTTTGCCTTACTTAGGAACTTGATGTACTAATAACCACTCACGTTGGATCGATCCGGGACGTGATGTACTGGTGATAATTGCGGAATCCGAGATATAGCAGATGAATGCCTAAAACTTATGAAGTTTTGGGAATACAATTGCTGATGCGTGGTTTTCAGGTAACATCGAATTTAAGATAACGCATTTAACTGGCTTTGTCACTTTTGATAACAAATTACACCTTCCGCGAGCGGGCTGTGAGTAAGTTTTTCTATTGTCAATCATTCAGCAATCATTTAAGGATATATTAAGTTATAAACAGGGTAGGTCTCTCGGCTATAATAATAAAAGCAGTTGTGCATATCCCTAAATACTGAATCAGTTGATTGAACAAGATTTCAACTAAAACCCCTGTTAGTTTTGCCAGTTGCGGTGGAAAAGAAAATGAGTTGGTCGCTCAATGCTTTAGATTTGGTGTGGGATCTGGTAGTTGCCCAGAAAATGTAACCCGTTAAATGAGACTTGAGAACCTATGGAAGAAATGCGATCGCCCAATCGAGTTTGATGCTATTAAGTTTGAAACAAAACATCTAAATCTAATGGCGATCGCTCACCTCAACCATTGCCTTTACAAGACCTCGGATTTCCGTGGCTACCTTAATGAAACCTGTCTCAATCATAGGCAGAAGGATTCTTAAGGCTGTTGACTGTATGCCAAAACCAGATCTGGAGCATCACATACTTGACTTTCGGTGACTTGACTAGGCCGTGTTGAGTAGGCAATAGCCTGCATATGTTTTATGCGAGCTTGAAAAGTCTTCTCAAATGTGTGCTGTTGAGCAAACTTCAGCGACTTGAACGACATCGATTTAATTTCTTCTCGGTTGTGGCTGAGTTCTGCAATTTTCTTCGCCATCTGTTTAGGCTGATTCATTGGCACCACCCATCCTGCCTCCGACATTTCTGCAATTCCCTGGAATGCTTCGTTGGCATATCCAATAATCGGCACGCCACCAGCCATAGTTTCTATGTAAGTACAAGAAGGGTCGCCCTGCCGATGACAGCAAACAAACAAATCAATATTGTTCTTGACAAAGGGGAAAAACTCTGTTTTAAAGTCAGGCACTCCGAGCATTTTCACGCAATCATTAAGTTGATGGGCAGCTATTTGCTGGTGCATCATCTCTTCTAATTCACCAATACCACTGATGAACATTTCAAATTTCACCTTCAGTTGTTTGAGTTCTTTAGCGACCTCAAGTAAATGATCGGCTCCTTTCATCTTAATTAGGCGACCGGAGAATACTAGCCGGAGAGGCATATCTTGAGAGCGGTTTTTAGTGCGCCCTTCAATGTTAGCTTCTGTTGCTAACATATCCTCTCTAATCCGCGTGTCCAAGAACAACTGTGGGTTTCGATTGAGATGCTTGTATTGTTGGTATGTAGGAGTGCCGTTGCACTGCAATCCCTCTGCCATTGCGATCGCCTTGCGCTGCTTATATTCCTGACTGTAGGTCCAGATGATTCTCCGCAACCGGATCAGGGGATTTTTCGTACTCACATTCACGATCTGTTTGCGAGTTTTCAGACTGTATTCGGAAACGTAAATACACGGTACTCCCGCTATTTTACACACTTGACTGATATGGTTCTGCCTGTATTCCGGGGCTGCCAATACCAGCGCACTCTGATGCTGATGTAGTAAAGCTGGGGTGATTCGATCAAAAGAAATTATTTCTAGTTTGAATGGCAATTCATCAAGTTTGAATATTTTTGCATCCATCTGGTCGTTGTCTTCTTTCGTTTCTTCCATCATCACAGTAATTGAACCCGACCAATAGGTGGCTAACTCACCAACTGCTTCTATTAACTTCCGGGTCAGTAAAACTTCACTGTTTGGCAAAAACTTGGCTTTTAGTGGCTGTACGATTGTCAGATTGTTGTTAGTAAGCATAGGTGAAGTAGTCCCTGATTTTAAGTGTTTACTGATGCGGTAGCGAATCTTTGCTGTACTTGGCAAGGGCTGTTGAGCGATCTATATAACAGACATCTACCTAATTTAAATTTCGTCGCCTGATAGGCGAAGCATTTCAGACTCTATTTCGGAGATATCTAATACTTAAGATGGTGTCAGCAACTGGATTAGACCTTTATTATTTAAGGTGAGGTCTGTTTGATATCTCGCAATCATCTGCGATCTACGTATAAGTGTCAATAACCTTTTCCGAGCTTTACTCAATCTTTATAATTGAGCGGTCAATTATAAAGAAAAGCGCAATTTTAGGGTAAATTTGGTTAAAACAAGGGCTATCATAAGTGTTTATACTTACGTAAAAACATTTAACTGCTTCTAGCAAGAATGAGCGCGAGTTGCGAATACGGCGAGACCAATGCTTTAAGTAAATCGGCGCGAAAAAACACCCATAGGTAAACGAGGGCAAAGTCTCCAAATGCTCTCTAATGGCTGACTTAAACCTGTTTACATACTGTTACAGTATGCGGTTTAATCCGGCGTACCTACTGAAACCATAGATTTATAACAAATTTATTAAAACTTTACATAAATAGATAGGTTGTAACATAATATTTATTTACAATTCAAGGCGCAGCAGAAGGAATAAAAAAAAGAAATTTTATCCCTTCTCTCTTCGCTAATGCGAAGCCTTGATGCTGAACTTTTCTTTAATAAACCGGATATAAAGGTGTTTGAAAGCGGACTTCACGACGCGGGGCATACCAAAGTCAATTGGCATCATGCTTTCCGGCAACTTCCAATCCAAAACCTTGAGATTTTCCGGCTGCAAAAGCGGAAAATCAAGATCCTCTAAATTCGAGCAAAGCCCCAATCTCATCGCCGCAGCTACAGTGGGAACCGTCGCCGGATCTGCATTAATAATTTCCACTAAAGTTCTGTCCAAAGCAAACACATCATCAGACGCGGCCAAAATTCCCAAAAACTTAGGTTCGCCACCGCTTGGCCCGTTACCTTCGTGGCCGATAATGCCATCCAAAATCGTCAAATTTGGGTTAATTGCCCGGGCAGTTTCTACCAGCATTTCACCAAATTTGGCGCTGTCTTTGCCAGCTTCCATGTGCCACCAAGCCTTCATTTTGCCGGGGACGCAGCCAAACAAATTTTTCACGCCCATTGTCACTGTTAATTGAACGTGAGATTTGAGTTTGGGTAAATTAATTACTACATCCGCTTCCATTGCTTCTTTGCAAATTCGCAGATGATTGAAATCTTGGCTGACAGTTTCGTAGCGTTTTCCTTGAAACTCCACTACTGGCAAATTCAGTTCTTCCAACAGCGGCAAATAACCGTTGGCTTTGGCTACACCCATGGCGCTACCAAAAGCTGGACTATCACCTAAAAAGGGTTTTCCTCCCGCTTCAATCACCATTTTAGCCACACAGTAAACCAATTCCGGGCGGGTGACACATTCTTTTGTAGGGCGAGAACCTGTCAGGAGATTGGGTTTGAGTAAAACCCGATCGCCCGATTTGACAAAAGCCGAGATTCCGCCCAAGGGTGCCAACAAACTTTCTACAGAGGTTTGCAAGAGTTGGCGATCGTATGAATTTGCCTGAATTAAACTAACAGCCGACATAATTTTTAATTCTTTTCTAAGGGAAATGGGGAATTAGGAATTGGGGATTTTTACCGGGACTTACGTACAACTTCTATATGTAGGGTGCGCAGTGCGCACCTTACCGCTTGTTGGTAATTGGTTATCGATGGGGAATAATCTCAATATAATGCAGGCACAGAACACCCTAAGCCGGGTGATATGCGCCTGCATTATATTGAATCATCTCAATACAAACGAACTCTAACTATTCATGGGCAATCTACCAACTGCAGCCCGCTGCATGGTACTAACTCGCAGCGAGTTAGAGAATATTCCTTGACCTTGCAGTTCAGGTATAGCAGGTTTTACTTCTACTTTTACCACCCTGGCTGTGCAGATAAAAACGGTTTGGTCTGCTAAATGGAAAGTCAACCAAGGTTGATTTAACAAATGCAGCACTTCCTCTTGGAATTCTTGGGCAGGCATCGGAATAGTAAAGGTTTCTGCATGACCTTCCACATAATGAAATGTCACTTGAGTGGTGTTCTCTTTATCTTGAGTTAATTTTGCAAAAGAACCGGCGCGCATAAATCTTGCTCCCAAACTTTAGACTATAAAAAATCCAGAATTAAATTTAAAAAATTGAATTCTGAAGAGTTTAACTTTAACCTATGACAGCCGTTAGGCTGAACTCAGAAGGCAGAAGGCAGAATTAAGTCGAGTTCAGCCTTCTAGTTTCTAGGTGATACCTGCGAGCTCCTAAACGTTAGCAGAAGATGTCGGCATCGCACTCATTTTCTCTAAATCTAGAACTTTTGCCAAGTCTTCTGCACTCATTAAACCCTGTTCTAACACAATTTGCCGCAAAGATTTGCCGGTTTCTAGGGATTCTTTGGCGACGGCGGCGGCGTTGAGATAGCCGATGTGAGTGTTGAGGGCGGTAACGAGGGCGAGACTACCTTCAGCATAAGCGAGACATCGATCGCCCTTAGCTTCAATTTTGGCGAGGCATTGTGTAGTCAGCGCGCTGATGGTATTGCCCAAAATTTCGATGCTGTGAATGAGATTGTAGGCAATCAATGGCATCATCACGTTCAATTCTAATTGTCCTGCTTGGGCTGCCAGGGCGATCGCGCTATCGTAACCCATAACTTGAAAACAAACCATCGATGTCATTTCTGCCATCACAGGATTGTATTTTCCCGGCATAATTGACGAACCAGGTTGCACGGGAGGCAGTTGAATTTCTTTCAAACCCGTTTTCGGCCCTGAGTCCATCAAACGCAAGTCGTGGGAGATTTTAACGCAATCCTGAGCGAGATTTCGCAGTGCACCGGAGACATTTACAAACGGTGCCATACTCTGCATAGCAGCCATTAAATGCTTTGCTGGTTTCACGGGGTGGTCGATTAATTCGGAGAGAATTTCAGCAACTTTTTGACAGTATTCTGGGTGAGTGTTTAAGCCTGTTCCTGCCGCACTTCCCCCCAATCCCAGGGATGTCAAATCATCGGATGCCCTGTCAATTCTCAAGGTATGTTCTCTGAGAATTTGCGCCCAAGCGCCGAAGGTGTCGCCGAGTCGAACCGGCACAGCATCTTGTAGGTGAGTGCGGCCAGATTTAACAATATTTTTGAATTCTTCTGCTTTGTTTTCTAGGGCGACTACGGCATCCGACAAAGCCGGAAACAGAGTTTTTTCTAACGCCAACAATCCGCCGATCCGAATCGCAGTTGGAATCACATCATTTGTCGATTGACCGTAGTTTACATGATCGTTAGGACTGACCCGCTTGTAGTTGCCTTTTTCGTCGCCCATAATTTCTAAAGCGCGATTTGAAAGAACTTCATTAACGTTCATGTGGTGAGAAGTTCCGGCCCCGGCTTGGTAGACATCAACTACAAATTGATCGCGCAATTTGCCAGCTAGGATTTCATCTGCTGCTTGGACAATTGCTTGACTGATGTCTTGGGGAATGCAGCCGAGTTCGCCATTGGCGATCGCCGTTGCTTTTTTAATTAAAACACAAGCATCAACGTATGTTGATAAAGGCTTAATGCCACTGATCGGGAAATTTTCAACTGCGCGCAGGGTTTGGATGCCGTAGTATACAGTAGATGGGATTTGTTTGTCTCCCATTGAGTCGCTTTCAATGCGATAGGTTGCGGTTGGCTTTTGAGTCATATCGTCTGGTTTGTGATAATTAGGAATTGTGCAAACAGAACTTACGCACAGTTGGTCAGAAACCGGGTTTCTTGTCGGGGAATCTGTTTGAAAGCGTAGTTTTTTGTCAAGAAACCCGGTTTCTGAAGGTTTTTGTGTGTCCTAGACTGGCAATTTTTTTTGGTAACACGGCTGACGGGCGATCTTACTTTTGGGCGCCCGCAGGCAACTTTACAGTAATGCGTAAGTCGCGATCGTACAAAATTATCCCACATCTTAGGCTTCAATCTAAAATCTCAAAGCTGAAATCGAGTGACAGTTTGCAAAAGCTAAAATTAGTCTATTGGTAAGAGCGATCGCACGCAGACAAGGCGAGTCAGCTATAATCCTACAAGTAAATCCATTGCACAAGAGTGTTAAACTCCCATGAACAAACCAGCAAAAACTTTCAAACACCCGCTAAATATTTTGATAATCGGCTTAAGCGCCTCTGCGCTTTTTCCGGCTTCAGTAAAGGCTATATCCAGCATTGTTCCCACCGCAGCCATCCCGGAAAAACCGGCGATTTTAATGAGTCAGCGCCAGCAGGAGATTCAGTTTAAGCGCGGTGCTAGTTCAGCGGAAGTAAAAGGAGGAGTAGCGCGCGGCGAAGTCATGATTTATCTGATTAACGCCAAAGAAGGTCAAACCATGAATGTTGAGATCCAATCAGTTGAGGGAAATGCTGCTTTTAAGGTTGTCGATCCGAATACAAACGCCGTAGCTGAAGGAGAAAAAAGCTGGTCGGGAGAATTGCCCCTGACGGGAAAATATCAGATAGTTGTTGGTACAGAACGAGGAGGAGCTAGTTACACTCTATCAGTTTCGATCAACTAATTGTATGGTGCGTCGCCACGAGATATTGAAGCTGCTTGGAGATTGTTGGTAGCGACGCATTCTACGTTCTGTCTCGCGCGGGCAATTTTGCCGTCGATTTACCCGAGGCCGATGTGTTAATTCAGGTATCAGGAAAGTATGGTTCTCGCCAAGAAGAAGCGCAGCGCCGGGGACGGATTCTCCGCCCGAAATCCGATGGACACAAGGCCAGCTTTTATACATTAGTATCGCTACAAACTTGCGAGGAAGATTTTGCCCGACACCGCCAACTGTTTCTGACTGAACCGGGCTACAGTTATACTATTGAGGTTCAAGGCGATGGTTAGTCAGCGATCGATAAATTCTTGGTAAAACTGCTCGTGCAAACCGGAGAAATTATCCATCCCCTCCTTTGTCAGATACCCGCTATTCTTACCAGTGTGCGGGTTTCTTACGTAGCTAGAAATGGTTTTTGAAACATTAGGATTCTCGCTCCACCTAATGTTGAACGCTGCATACTTGGGGAAAAATGTCATTTCTGCATAAGCATCAATGTGGTCATGTATCCACCATGCCAATGCTGTCCAATCTTGAGTGCGTTCATAGTAAGGGATGAATGATGTAACAATAATACATACTGTTGCTCCCATATACCCCTCTGAATCTTTTACGTCCCAGATATGTTGTGCATAGTTGTACTCATTACTGGCACAGTTGTACTGATTTTCATTCTCTGCTCCTTTGGCGTTCACCGCACACGAACGATAGGCTGAGCGGATACTAATCCGACCAAGCGCATCTTGAATTGGTTCAAGCACCCTCTCACACAAATTCTTTCCTGCTGCGATCGCCAAGTCAGGATCGTTAGGAATGTTAGGGATACCTTCAATTTGAGAGATTTCTGAATAAAGAAACTCACGCATGAAAAAACTCTTAGAGAGTTGAACCCTTCCTAGCTTTTCCAAAGCTTTAACAGTTTGTGGTTTTCTCATAGAATTAACTACAGCAATTAGAGGTGAATACCTTAATGTTACAATACTGACAGATAACTTAGAAGCATTGTTTCAGGCAAAAGCGAAGCCAGCTAACTGATAATTGTACCGCATTTACGGTACCATACATGATAAAGTCTAAAAATACCGCAACTTGCCCATGTCTGTCCCCGCCTTCTTACCCCCGTCGGAATCTCCTGTTCTCGATCGACGGCGCACCACCCGACTCAAACATCTTACTCGTCGCACTTAAAAACGCGATCTTTGATTACATATTAGACTATTTACTTTCACAATAAGCGACATCCACAAGACATGGGAGCTGAAGAGATTCGTGCTAATCTTTCCTAACCTAAATTCTGGAATATCGAATGTCTAGACGCGATAATTTACATTCCTCCCTGCGTCGCACCCTCGAAAAAGACGGGTGGACAATTACGGACGATCCTTTAGTCTTAGTGTTAGAGCAGACTCTTTTGAAAGCCGACTTAGGAGCAGAAAAGTTTTTCAGTGCCGAAAAAGAAGGGCATAAAATCGCTGTTGAAATCAAAGACTTTGATTCACCATCAGTCATTAGCGAACTGGAAAAAACTATGGGACAACTTCAGCTTTACCAATGGGCATTGGAAAACCAAGAACCGGAGCGTCAGTTGTTTTTAGCAGTGAGCCAAGCGATCTACGTTAAGCACTTTCAAAAACCGATTTTTCAGTTAGCCGTCCAGCGAAATAAAATTAACTTATTAGTTTACGAACCAAGTCAAGAGGCGATTCTCCAATGGATAACTCACTAACCTATGCAGACATTCTCAAAAAAACCCTGCAAGAAGCAACTCGCGCGCAACCCCGTTTACAGGCGATCGACCTTTACTCTGTCTGTGATGTCGATTCGGGTCACTTTCTGATTCTCGCGACAGGCTGGGATAAACAACGCTGGATTGACACCATTCTGTTTCATGCTCGTTTAGTTGACGATCGAGTTGTAATTGAAGAGGATAACTTTGAGGAAGGTCTAAGCCGATCGCTGATTGAGTCTGGTATAAAATCAGAGCATATTGTGACTAGCTCTTTTCCTGTTGCAAAAAGCTAAAATTGATTGGTAAGCGCGATCGCACGCAGACCGAGCAAGTCAGCTATAATCGCATAAGTACATTAATTTTACTGTTAGTGTAAAACTCCCATGAACAAACCAGCAAAAACTTTCACATATCCAGTGATTTTTTTGAGACTCGGAAAGCTCGAAAAAAAATTGTTAGAAAATTTGCGACTGCTTCCGACAGAAAGGCGACAGGAAGTTCTTGACTTTGTGCAATTTCTCGTACACCAAGCACAAAAAGTAAAACAGCCACCGAATGAAAGTTCTGAATCTAATATTTCGCAAACAGAACTACCGCATTCCAAGCGCTCATTTATTGATTGTTTAAGGGTATTAGTAGAATCCCCTCCAATACTAGAACCGTTTGTAGAGATAACAACCCAACAAGATTTAACCGCTGCCCAATTAACAGAGTTTTTTGCAGTCAACAGCGAAGAATATTTAATTGACTCAGCTATTACTCGCAGCCACGACGCTTTTTTGAAAGGTTACGCACCAGAAGACGAAGGACTTTATGACGACTATTGAACCTGGTGATTTTTGGGTGGCAAATATTCCCTTTACAAGTGGCGCAGGCTTTAAAAAACGTCCCGTACTTTTACTGTGGTTAGATGGCGAGGATGTAGTAGCAGCAGCCGTTACTTCTGCAAAACCTCGCACCCAAACTGATGTATTGGTTAATGATTGGTCTGCCAGCGGTTTGCGCGTTGCTTCAACAGTACGCTTGTCTAGATTAGATTGTCTGGAAAAGTCTTTGTTGCTAGCGAAAATCCGGCAAATTTCTCAACCGGATGCAGCAGAAGTGAAACGAGTTTGGGATTTGTACGTTAAGCCTCAATTCTAACATATAAAGGTTCTGCGTAAGTCCCTATCAGTAAACAGGTTGGGTTGAGAAACCAGGTGGCTGCGTCAGTCCAAAAAATGCGTCGGGCACATTACTCAAAATTTCCATCTTCTAAAGCGCCATCGGACAAATTATATTCATCATCAAAAACTTCTGACCAAGCAAGTGAGGTTAATTGACATTTTTTACCCATTTCGTCCTCGGCATCTTTCACCGCGACTTGAAAACATTTCTCCCAGATTGACTCAATAAAATCACGATTTAAACTCGGCATTTCTTCTTGACTTTCTTCAATCTCTCGCCGCGCAGAACGAATACTAATAGCCCAGCTAGCAGTTCGTTTTTCAGGTTGAGATTTCCATTTAATAATATGAAGCATTAAACGAATCAACTGGCTTTTTACTGCTCGTTTTTCGGTTCTTCCCATTGCTTCAATTAAAGATTCTAAACCTGCCGTTGCTTCCATAGATTTTCCTTCTTTGAGAAGTGTCTGGACTGTGACAGCCGTTTGATAATGAGAACACACTGCTAACCAGTCCCAATCTTGTTTAGTCAGCATTGCCCTATCCTTGAAATTGCTTATATTCCTAAATTTATCATAGCGATCGCCCTCAACTGGGTTCTCCCATCCCCGAACCCCGCACAATACTTAATAAAAACTTTACAAAACTTACCCGATCGCCCAACATAGGTTAGAGTTATCCTAGAAAATCCAGCAATCCTGCAAAGCGTCAACCTTCTCGTCACTTATCCAGTGGTTCGATGACTCAAACCCAAAGCACTAAAACCGCCACCCCAACTGCAATTTATTCCTTGACAATTGCTCCTGCCTGTGTATTGCGAGGTCGATCGGCCATCGCACAAGCCGGAGATGCGATCGCCCGTTTCGGAAAGCGGCCGCTAATCGTCGGCGGCAGTAACTCCCTCGCCGCCGCCCAACCCTACCTGCAACCCATCCTCGAACAACAGCAGTTACAATCCGCTGAAACAGCCTACGGCAAGGATTGCAGCGAAACCAGCCTCGAAACCCTCCGCGCAGCAGCCCAAACCCATCAAGCCGATTTCATCATCGGTGTCGGCGGCGGCAAAGCCTTAGATGCAGCCAAACTCGTCGCCCATCAGTGCAAAATCCCGATCGTCACCATACCCACATCAGCAGCCACCTGTGCCGCTTGGACAGCCCTATCTAACATTTATTCCGAACAAGGTGCATTCCAATACGATGTCACATTAGCCAGATGTCCCGACTTATTAATACTCGACTACGGCTTAATTCAAACCGCACCGCAGCGGACATTAGTAGCAGGAATTGGAGATGCGATCGCCAAATGGTATGAAGCATCAGTCAGCAGCGGACACTCCGAACAAACCCTGATTATTTCCGCCGTTCAACAAGCTAGAATACTGCGCGATATATTATTCCAAAAATCAGCCGCCGCCCTCAAAGAACCCGGTAGCGAAACCTGGCAAGAAGTCACAGATGCCGCCGTATTGTTAGCAGGAGTAATCGGCGGAATTGGCGGCGCCCAATGTCGCACCGTCGCCGCCCACGCTGTCCACAACGGCCTAACTCATCTATTAGCAAGTCACGGCACATTGCACGGCGAAAAAGTTGCCTACGGCATTTTAGTACAACTGCGACTAGAAGAAATGCTGCAAAACAATCAACTCGCCGCTAGCGCCAGACAGCAACTGCTAAAATTCTACAGCGAGATTGGATTACCCCAAACTTTAGAAAACCTCGGACTCGGAGACATTACCATCACAGAATTGCAGCGCGCCGCCGACATAGCCTGCAATCCCAATTCCGACATCCACCGACTGCCTTTTAAAGTAGTTCCCCAACAATTAATGGCAGCGATGGTTTCTACCACCGCACCTGTGGGAGAATTAAAGATTAAAAATTAAAACAGTTTGTAGTAAGGACTAAAGTCCTGAAAAGGCTGTGCTAGCAAGGACGAAAGTCCTTACTACAAACCAGGAAAACTGACAACAGACAAAAAATAAATGACCTTGGATTGGATTACCCCTGCTGACAGGTTGCAAAAACTACCGCCCTACGTATTTGCCCGTCTCGACGAACTCAAAGCCCGCGCCCGCGAACAAGGACTCGATTTAATAGACTTAGGAATGGGAAACCCCGACGGTGCCACTCCTCAACCAGTAGTAGAAGCCGCTGTCGCAGCCATCCAAAATACTGCCAATCACGGCTATCCACCCTTTGAAGGAACTGCCAGTTTTCGCCGTACTATTACTAAATGGTACAGCCGCCGCTACAACGTTGAACTCGATCCAGAAAGCGAAGCATTGCCTTTGTTGGGTTCTAAAGAAGGTTTAGCACATTTTGCGATCGCCTATATCAATCCCGGGGACTTAATATTAGTACCAAGTCCTGCTTATCCCGTATTATTTCGCGGTCCGATTATTGCCGGTGCAAAAGTTCACAACATCCTCCTCAAACCAGAAAACGACTGGGTAATTGACTTAGCCGACATTCCCGACAGCGTAGCCGAACAAGCCAAAATACTCTATTTCAATTATCCCAGTAATCCGACTGGAGCAACTGCACCCCGCGAATTTTACAAAGATATTGTGGCTTTCGCACACAAACATCAAATTTTGCTGGTTCACGACTTGTGTTATGCGGAATTAGCCTTTGACGGCTATCAACCGACAAGTTTATTAGAAATTCCCGGCGGTAAAGAAATCGGTGTCGAATTTCACACGATGTCCAAAACTTACAATATGGCCGGCTGGCGCGTCGGTTTTGTAGTAGGAAATAGCAAAATTATTCAAGGTTTGCGGACATTAAAAACAAACCTAGATTACGGTATATTTGCCGCTTTGCAAACAGCAGCAGAAACAGCACTGCAATTGCCGGACAGTTACTTGCACGAAGTGCAGAATCGTTACAGGACTCGCCGGGATTTCATGGTGGAAGGATTGGCAGAATTAGGGTGGAATATTCCCAAACCTCTGGCTGCAATGTATCTTTGGGTTCCCTGCACTCGCGGCATGAGTTCGACTGATTTTGCCCTGAATGTTTTGCAGCAAACGGGTGTTGTGGTGACTCCTGGTAATGCTTTTGGGCCGGGCGGCGAAGGATATGTGAGAATTAGTTTAATTGCAGATTGCGATCGGCTGGGAGAAGCATTGCGGCGTTTGAAACAAGCAAACATTCGCTATTAGTTATTGGGAATTAGGCATTGGGAATTCGGCATTGGCTCGCGCAGGGCATTGACTTTCAAGTACAGGACTTACCCGCAAACTCTATTCGTAGGGTGCGCACTGCGCACCTTACATTATTGCTCGAATGGATAAGGTTCTGCCAATTACACTCGGCATAAAGTCGAACTCATGGACTGGCTAATTTCATAAAGTCCTTTTTTTGTCAACTCCTAATACTGAACCGACGCCCTAGGATGACGTTTGCTCGTCAACATATTTTTGACTATGTTAAGAAGTGCGGAATGTGGGTTTTAACCGGAACTTGCCCTGCTACGTTCTTAACTTTCCTCTGAAACCATTTAGCAATGCCAGATGCCCCATCCCCAATGTCCAATTCCCCATAACTACGCTCTTTTAATTTCCTCAGTAATCCAATCAAAAGTTTCCATAACTTGCTTGAGGGCAGATTCGTCTTGCAAAGTAAACAAAGCCAGACTCGGCGACCTTCTCTCCCCAGGTTCTATAGGTAGCGACAGACCGATCGAACTTAGCTTACTTCTCAATTCCAGCCAATTTTGTTCCGCATTAAAAGGCGGCTGGGAACCATAATTATCAGCAGAAATCTCCATTCTGCCAGCAATATCTACAGTGAATAACTGATAGGGTTTTCTTCCCCTTTGAACCAATTGAGCGACGAAACCGCCGTAGGCGTCCCCCGTTCCCCAGTGGATTTGAACTTCGGGTTCTTGACTTTTTGCCCACAGGTAAATAGCTTTTGCCATTTGCGCCTCGTCTGCGCCTCGTCTAGCTTTGATTTCTGCAAAAAATGAAGATTCATCCCAGCGCCTTCTTTCGCGTGTTGCGCTGGATTTTTTCTGCTGTGCTTCCGCTGTCTGACCGATCACTCTGGGAACCAGCGTTTTTAAACCGTCTTCACTTACATACTGCTTAATTTCGAGGGCCAAAACTTCAACCGGGTCCATTTGTTCGTTGAGAAATTCCACCACTCGGCGCATTTCAGCAGAAATCTCGTCAGCTACAAACACTAAGCGAACTTTACCCGCTTGCAAATTAGTTTTAACCTTCTGCCAAAATAGGTCTTCATTAGCATCTGCACCGAGAAACTCTTCAAAAATCTGTTCGGGATCGCGACCCCGATCGCGACAATTAGCTTCAAACAGAGCAATAATTGAATCTATGGGCCAGTAAAACAACGCATTAGCAGCATAGTCGATCGACTGACCCAAAACTTTTTGCCGCAGTTCGGCATTAGGAGTTCGCCGGACATCCACCAAAGTAGGAACGGCATTTTGGTCGAGAAACAAATGATCCAGCGACCACTGCACCGCTGTTTCCTCATCGCTGGGTGCAGCTTCCCGCGAAATTAACAGCCACCTCCGCGCCGTAGCCCGATCGATTTGGTCTCCCGCGATCAAATTGGGATAAGTTACTAGCAAGTCTTGTAACTGGTCTTCCGAGTCGTAGGGCTGTTCCATCATTTCTACCAGCCTGTCGTCATCCTGAATCAGATAAATACCTCCAGCCATGCAAGCCCACCTACTTAATTTTAGATTTTAGATTTTAGATTTTAGATTTTAGATTTCAGGCTTAGTCCAGCCGTCATTAGTGATTGTCCTGCCGTCCTGCCGTCATTGGTCATCGGTCATTAGTCATCGGTCAGAAGGAGTTTTTTGTGGAATTGACAAACAAGAAAAATTTTTGAATTCAAAACTTTTCTTTAATTATGAAAAATGCTCAATGACTAATGCCTTGCGCCTTGTGAACTCATTGCCTGAAGACTGATTACTGATGACGGCAGGACTACTGTCAACTGTCAACTGTCAACTGTCAACTGTCAACTAACTAATACAACCAGTAAATACTCGCTGTGCCGGCCCGGTCATGTAAATCCGCCCAGAAACTTCTGCCCATTCGATTTCCAAAACGCCGCCAGGGAGCTCAACCGCAGTTGCCCGATCGCACTTCCCTACCAACACCCCAGCTACCACAGCAGCACAAGCACCAGTCCCACAAGCTAGAGTAACACCCGCGCCTCTTTCCCACACCCGCATTTTTACGTAGTCCGAACGTATCACTTGAATAAATTCCGTATTGGTACGCTGCGGGAATGCTTTGTTGTGCTCGAATTGAGGCCCGACAGTTTCTAAAGCAACAGTCGCAACATCCTCTACAAAAGTAATGCAGTGAGGATTGCCCATGCTGACACAGGTAACAGACCAAGATTTATCGGCAACTTCGATCGGCACATCTATAGCTTTGGCATCCGCTGCAGCCAAAGTTGTCGGAATTTCCGCAGCCAGCAGCCGGGGAACCCCCATATCCACCTTCACCTGACCGTCCGATCGCAATTCCGGGGTAATCACACCAGCCAGAGTGTGGATGCGGTACTGAGTTTTCGCCTCTGACGCTTCCAAATCGGCGATAAACTTAGCCAAACACCGAATCCCGTTGCCGCACATTTCCGGTTCCGAACCATCGGAGTTAAAAATCCGCATTGTATAATCAGTGTCGTTTTGACCCGGAAGAGCAAATATCACACCGTCTGCGCCAATCCCGAAATGTCGATCGCACAAATCCACAGCTTGTTCTGGCGTGATCACTGGTTCTGACGAGTGGCGGTTGTCAATCAGAATAAAATCATTTCCCAGTCCGTGATACTTCGCAAACTCGATCGGCATAAAAACAAACCTCTTTTGGTTAAAACTGATTAGATAATTTGATGACCAAATTACCCATTTCCCACTATTATAAAACTTTATGCAATTTATAGTCCTTTCTCGTCAAATATCAACAAATATAATTTTTATAACTCTACAGGGATATCTAATTAATGCTGATGTCAATGGCTGAATGAATATCTGTAGAAAAGTAACCGCCAATGGGTTTATGCCTCATCGCGTAGACGCGCTTTTAGGTGCGGCAGTAAGGGTTAAACGGTATAAACAGAAGAATATGGTTTAAGGTAATATTTGACTATATTTTTCTGAACTATGCCTGAATTTGAAACCGGATTGCCCAGCGTTCGCTTAATACAAAGCTACATCAAAGACAAACAACAGGTGGAGATCAAACTCCTGACCGGCGACTTAGTAGCTGGCAGAATTTTTTGGCAGGATAATAGCTGCATTTGCCTCCTCGATCCATCAGAAACACAAATTCTGATCTCGCGGCCAGCAATTGCTTATGTCAAACCCAACGGCTGAGGAGACGGGGAGAGTGGGAGAGTGGGAGAGTGGGAGAGTGGGGGAGGGGGAGAGGGAGACAGTGGAACAAATGTTCCCTCTTCCCTCTTCCTTCTTCCCTCTTCCTTCTTCCCTCTTCCTTCTTCCTTCTTCCTTCTTCCTTCTTCCTTCTTCCCTCTTCCTTCTTCCCTCTTCCTTCTTCCTTCTTCCTTCTTCCTTCTTCCTTCCCTAATCGCTAAACAGCTTTTCGCTGACTTGAGCCTTGACCAAAGGCAGCTTTAAAGCAGGTTGTGGCACCCGCGGTGAGGCCGTCCGCTGCATCAAGCCGAGCTCGTAGAAGCCGCCGCACAGCAGCAAACGATCGCCTTCTTGCAAATTGCTAGTTCCGTCCGGCCAGCGAGTAAATTTCCCTTCCCGGCGGATCGCCCGCACCTGCACCCCGTACTGGGTCAGCAAATCTACCTCTGACAGTTTTTTGCCCAACCAGGGGCTGTTTGCTGGCAACCTCAGCCACTGGCAAGAACTGTCGCCCTGCGGGACAGCAACTTCCCCCTTCGCCAGCAACTCAAAACTGATGAGTTCTTCCGGTTCTCCCACTACAAAAAGTCGATCGCCCGAGTGCAAAGCTGTCTTGCCGTTAGGATAATCAATTTCCTCGCCATTCTCGCGGACGATCGCCATCACACTAACGCCTGTCAACTGCCGCAAGTTAGTTTCTTCCAGAGTCATGCTGGCAATGGGAGAACCCGACGGCAAGTTGTACCACTCGCTGTTCATATCTCGAACTGCCACTTTCAAATCCCGCGAAACCGCCAAAGGTTCGCGCGGTGGCCGCAATTCCAGATAGCGGCTGCTGCGAATTTGCTGCACTTCCCGCCCGATCGCCATTGCCGAGATCCCAATACTAGCCAACAAGTGGGCAGACAATTCTAAACTCGCCTCAAACTCCGGCTGCACGACTTCCCAAGCCCCCAGTTGGTAAAGCAGTTCGATATCTTTATCTTGGTTGGCCCGCACCACAATATCCAAATCCGGGACTAATTCTAAAGCCCGCTTCAGACACAAGCGCGTACTCATGGGATCGGGAAGGGCGATCGCCATTGCTTTTGCCCGTTCCACCCGCGCGGCTTCCAATACGTGTAAGCTGGCAGCATTCCCGTAAATGTAAGGAATTCCTTGCACTCTGCACTCTTGAATTCTACTTTCTGACTCGTCGATCACCACAACTGAACAGTTGCGACTTTGCAGCATTTTGACTAAAATTCTGCCGACTCGCCCGTAGCCACAAACCACAACATAATTTTGTTCCGGCAAAGTTTCAGCTATTGCCACAGGTTGAGATGTTTCGTCAAAATAGTGCTGCAAAGGCCCGAAATTTTCCGCCCATTTCAATAACTGTGGCACGCTTCTCAACACAAACGGAGTCAGCACGAGGGTGACTGCCGTCGTTCCTAAAATTAACAGGTAAACGTTCCGCGAAACCAGCCCCATAGCTTGGCCGGCACTAGCGAGTACAAAGGAGAATTCTCCTATTTGAGCTAAGCCCAAACCTGCGATCAATGCTGTTTTTAGCGGATAGCCAAATAATCGGACGATCGGCGTTATAATCAAGAATTTGCCGACAAATACTATAAATACCAGTCCCAGAATTACTTCTAGATGGTTCCACAGAAACATCGGGTCAATTAACATTCCGATGGTGACAAAAAATAAGGATGCAAAAATATCTCGCAAAGGCTCGACATAAGTTAGAGTTTGGTCGGCATATTCCACCTCCGAAATCATTAAACCCGCCACAAATGCGCCCATCTCGATCGAAAAACCCAAATATTCTGTCAGTAGCGCAATCCCTAAAGCCAAAACCACAACTCCCAGCAAAAACAGTTCCCGGCTTTCTGTTTGCGCGAGGTAGCGCAGCAACTGCGGTACGATCCAAATGCCTGCGACTACAGCACCGACAGCAAATAACCCGATCCGTAGCAGGGCCCACGCTACCGTCATGCCGATCGCTTCTGCTGGCTGATTGAGTGCCGGCAAAACTGCTAGCATTAGCCCCAATGCCAAATCTTGAACTACTAATATTCCCAGCATGACTTGGCCGTGGGAAGTACCGGATTCATTGCGCTCCATCAAGCACTTGAGTACAACTGCTGTCGAAGAAAGCGACAGAATCGCTCCTAAAAACACGCCTTGAGCGGGCGATTCTACCCAGCCTACAGCCAAGGAAATTGCAGTAGTAATGGCGATCGTCAGCACAATTTGCAAGCCCCCCCCGCCCAAACTAATGGCTTTTACTTTCTGGAGTTCGGCGAAAGAAAATTCCACTCCCAAGGCAAATAACAGAAAGGCAACCCCAAATTCAGCCAGGGTGTCTACCTGAATTAATTCTTTAATCAGCCCCAAACCTGCCGGCCCAACTACGATCCCTCCAAGGAGGTAGCCGAGAATTACCGGCTGTCGCAAAAGCGATGCAAAGAGTCCTCCTGCTGCGGCAGCAGCGAGAACTAGAACTAAGTCAACGATCAGTCGGAAGTCTTCTTGCACAAGTTTATGAAAAAAGTATAAAGTTATATTATAGTGTCTAATGTGTTGATTATGTTTAGTGGGTTGAATGTAGTTGGGGAGTCAGGGCAACTGCAACTATAGAACCAGGTATTTTCTGATACCAAAGAGTTTCACTCCTCAAAAGAAGCTTAACCTCTTGCAAGTAGAGCGAGGAATTGCGCCTTGATTGAGGGTAATGTTTCACCTCAACGATATGAGCGCGGAAAGATTAAATCAAGTTACTTTATTTAATGAATTTCAGGCGGAATAAAGTGGTGTTGATTACTTTTTTGTATTGGGCGTTTTTATCACGGTTTACGTTCACAGATCGGCGCTCGGTAAAAAGGATTAGTTAACATCGTTTTTATTTATTCAAGCCCTGCTTGCGGATTTACCCGATATACTGGATAATTACTCAGGCACTTTTGTGTCTTTTTCTAGTAATCCTCGGTTTTGCTAACAATAAAGATTTAGGTTTTAGACAAGTGATTTGGTCGTTGCTCTTGATACCTCAAAATGACTTGTCCATTCGGGATGTAGGTTGAACAAAGCTGCCATCGCACCTGTAAAGACTGCGCTAGTGGCGATCGACTCCCTAACTGCAGGACACCCGTATGAGCTCGGTCACGAACTGAGCATTGCCGATTTCTACCTAATTCCCGTCTTCACCTACCTATCGCAGACCCCAGAGTACGAAGCAACGATCGCGCGAACTTCAAAGCTGCGGACTTGGTGGAATGAGGTCAGTCAACTTCCTAGTGTGAAGAAAGTCTGTACTTGACATCTGTGCATTTATATAACTCACGGGTTTACAACTATGTCGCATTTATTTGAGCCATTGGATCAACGTGGTGTTACCTTCCGAAATCGCATTGCAGTTTCTCCCATGTGCCAATATTCAAGCGTTGATGGATTCGCCAATGATTGGCATCTAGTTCATCTCGTCAGTCGAGCCGTAGGAGGGGCAGGGCTGGTGATGACGGAAGCAGCCGCAGTCGAGCCTGAAGGACGAATTACGCCGCAAGATTTGGGAATCTGGGACGATGCTCACATTGAAATGTTGGCGCGAATCGTCGAGTTAATTCACCGCAACGGTGCGGTTGCGGGAATTCAACTTGCTCATGCAGGTCGAAAAGCCAGTACAGCACTTCCGTGGGATGGTGGCGAGGTGCTTTCGGAATCTCAGGGAGGCTGGACTTCGATCGCCCCTAGCGCCATTCCATTTGCACCCGATAGCCCCGCCCCGCAAGCTCTGAGTATCGAAGGCATTCAGAAGCAGACGACACTCTTTGTGAACGCAGCCCAACGCGCCCTCGCAGCCGGATTTGACGTAATCGAGATTCATGCGGCTCACGGCTACCTACTGCATGAATTTCTGTCTCCCTTGAGCAATCAACGAACAGATGACTATGGTGGCAGTTTTGAGCATCGCATCCGGTTTTTATGTGAAGTCGTAGAAGCGGTGCGAAATGTTTTACCCGATCGAACACCGCTTTGGGTTCGCATCTCTGCAACCGATTGGGTTCCAAATGGTTGGGACATTGAACAAAGTATTGCACTCAGCGATAAATTAAAGTCACTGGGCGTTGATTTAATCGATTGTTCGTCAGGCGCAATTGTACCGGGTGAAAAGATTCCGACGGGTGCAGGTTATCAAACTATTTTTGCCGATCGCATTCGACGCGAAGCCAACATCGCCACCGGAGCAGTTGGTATGATTACTGCACCCGCCCAGGCCGACCAAATCATCCGTACAGGTCAAGCAGATATGGTATTACTTGCCAGAGAAATGCTGCGCGATCCTTATTGGCCGATGCGGGCTGCGAAGCAACTACGTCAATCAGTGCCTGCTCCAATTCAATACGCTCGCGCTTGGTAATTAAGCGAATTTGCGATCGCCCGGGCGATTGCCTATGCCATCGAGCAGCCCGGTAATGTGGATGTCAACGAAATGATCATCCGTCCGACTCGTCAGCAGTTGTAAAGTGGGGCGCATGAAAGTCGATCGACTCAACTGAATTTAACCCAATGGCTCAACGGGAGACCGAATGGCTGGTGAAATGCACTACCTTCGAGGTTGCACAGGTAAGCCGTTGCTGCTGATTAATAGTTGGGCGAGAAGCTGGCGATCGGGGCATCCCATCCTCAACGAGATCGCTGCTAAACGCGATCGGCTTGCTTACGGAGAAATCAGCAAAGTTTGTCGGTGGGTTCGATCGCACATCGCCTCGCGATCGGTTGGCACTCCCTATTCGTTCTTCTGAGTGCATCGTTGTGTCGATCGCACCTTCTCCCGTCCCACCCAACAATCTAATCAATCTCGCAACCATAATATCGGATAATTGTAAAGCAATTAACCAAGCTAACAGCATGAGTATTGACCAATTAAACACAGACTACGGCATTGTCGGCCACCTCACCTTCGCCACGGGAAACGGTGGTTTCCCGATGATTCACATCGACAACGGTCAAGCCAAAGCCTTAATTTCTGTGTATTCCGGTCAAGTGCTCTCTTTTCAACCGGCCACCGAAACCACAGACTTGATGTTCGTCAGCGAAAAAGCCTACTATGCCGAAGGGAAAGCCATCAAAGGCGGTATACCAATCTGTTGGCCCTGGTTTGGCCCAGATCCCGAAGGCTTGGGGCGTCCGAGTCATGGGTTTGTGCGGAATCGCCTCTGGAATGTGCTAGAAACCGCCACAACCCCAGACGGCGCCACCAAAGTCACTCTAGGACTCAAGGATACCGATGAAACTAGAGCAATTTGGCCCCAAGCCTTTGAACTGGCGATCGTGATTACGATCGGCACCAGCCTCACTGTAGAATTAATCAGCCACAATCTAGGCGACAAAGCATTTCCCCTCACGCAAGCTTTGCATACCTATTTCCAAGTCGGCGATATCAACCGCGTGCAGGTTTTAGGCTTAGAAAATAGCCAGTATCTTGATAAAGCCGATGGTGGTGTCGAAAAAACTCAAGTGGGTGCAGTGGTAGTAACAGGTGAAGTCGATCGCATTTATCTCGATGTCACCAATGAATTAGTCATTGACGATAGCGCCCTCAATCGTCGTATTCGCATTAAATCATCGGGTAGTAAATCCGCCGTAGTGTGGAATCCCTGGGTGACAATTTCGGCAAATATGGCCGACCTTGATGATGCAGATTATCAGCGTTTACTCTGCGTAGAAACGACCAATGCAGCTACAGATATTGTGGAAGTTCCCCCGAATGGTGAGTTCCGCTTGCAGGCAATTTACAGCGTTGAACGCGACTAAGGAATTAGAGCTTAATTTTAGCGGTGATAGGGCAAAAATTCTCAGTAAGCTGTTCAGCATTGCAAGTGGATATTTTGGGCGTTGCTCAAATCCCACCCACAAGACTGGGATTGTTTCTTTAAATACAACTTAAATGCCGATTAGCTGATTGAATTGAAAAACTCTGTCACCCTAATGACTAATAATACCAAATCCAAAATTTCTCGCCGATTTATTTCTTAGTCCGCGGAGGATGTTCGGCGAATCTGAGTCGAACCGTTTAGCCACAGAACAAACTTTGTACGATCGGTTTCAACCGCCGACTCCGATCTTTTTACTTACCATCAATTATTATGCAAAACTTCAACTGGACAAAACTTCAAAATGGATCAGACATTCGCGGTATCGCCCTCGAAGGCGTTCCCAATGAAAAAGTCAACCTAACGCCCGAAATTGCGACAATCTTAGGTAAATCCTTTGTCAGTTGGCTGATGCAAAAAGTCAATAAACCCGCGGCAGAATTAACGATCGCGATCGGGCGTGACAGTCGCCTATCAGGGCAAACTTTAATGCAAGCAGTCATGGAGGGAATCGCCTCAGTTGGTGCAACCGTGTACGACTTTGAAATGGCCTCAACCCCCGCCATGTTTATGAGTACCATTACGCCTGGTTTTGATTGCGAAGGCGCGATTATGCTTACTGCTAGCCATTTGCCCTTTAATCGAAACGGCTTAAAGTTTTTTACGGCCAAAGGTGGGTTACAAAAACAGGATATTACAGATATATTAGCACTAGCCCAAAGCAATAACTTCCAGCCAGCAGCCTCGCCCGGTAACATTACAAAGCATGATTTCATCTCTGTTTATGCTAACCAATTTGTCACAAAAATCAGGGAAGCAGTCAATCATCCCGATAACTTTGAGCAGCCGCTGACAGGATTAAAAATTGTTGTGGATGCGGGCAATGGTGCTGGCGGTTTTTATGTTGATAAAGTCTTAAAACCTTTAGGTGCAGACACCACGGGCAGTCAGTTTTTAGAACCAGATGGTACTTTCCCCAATCATGTGCCAAATCCCGAAGATAAACAAGCAATGCAGTCAATTTGTCAAGCGGTAATTGCACATCAAGCTGATTTTGGGATTATTTTTGATACCGATGTCGATCGCAGTGCGGCCGTCGATCAAGTTGGTAAGGAACTCAATCGCAATCGGTTAATTGCCTTGATTTCTGCGATCGTATTACAAGAACACCCAGGCTCTACCATTGTTACCGATTCTATTACCTCCGATGGCTTGACACAATTCATCGAACAGGATTTAAAAGGGATTCACCATCGCTTTAAACGCGGCTACAAAAATGTGATTGACGAGTCGATTCGCCTCAATAACGCCGGACAGGAATCATGGCTGGCGATTGAAACATCGGGACATGGCGCTTTGAAAGAAAATTACTTTTTGGATGATGGCGCTTATTTGGTCAGCAAATTATTGATTGAATTGGCTAAGTCAAAGCTAGCGAATCAATCTTTGCCAGATTTAATTGCGAATTTAACAGAGCCCGAAGAAAGTGCAGAATTTCGGATTAAACTTGGTGTGGATGATTTCAAGGCTCACGGATCTCGCGTTATTGAACAACTGCAAGAATTTGTCTCAACGCAAGCAGACTGGAAAATAGTTCCCAATAACTACGAAGGTTTGCGAATTTCCTGCACGTCAGCTAGCGAATCAGGCTGGTTTCTGTTACGCTTATCACTCCACGATCCGGTGATGCCTTTGAATGTTGAGTCGAATGTTAAGGGTGGTGTCGCTCGCATAGTGGCTCGGCTTTTAGCTTTTTTCCAAACAACAGAATCCCTTGATTTTTCGGGACTATCGAGCTAAGCTTCACGCTCTAAACCATTAGTAAACCAAACGAAAGAGGAATTTTATCATGTGGCTTATAACCATTAGCTGTTCTGCTGAAAGCTGGGATACCCATTCCAAAGTTTTTAAAGCCATTGCTGCCAAATATCCGGTCACGCCTCTTTCTTCCAAAAAGATGAAAGGCGACGGTCAACGCATCATGGAATATCAGGTTGAGGATGTAAATGATGTAGAGGAATTTATGGAAGAATGCTTGACCTTAGATGGTTTCACCGCTGCCTTTGAATCTCTATAATTCTAGGTGATAGATTATAGCCGTTCTCAATTTTTATTTCCTACCATTTTAGATGTGAGATTAAAAAATTGGGAATTAATACTATTTCCTCAAAAATAGACTACAATAACTAGAGAGTTTTAGCAAGGCTCTCCGAAAATAAACTGCCAACAAATAATTGATTTAACAGCAGAGGAGTTAAAAATAATTATGTTGTAGCGCCGTGAACTATAATTAATGCCAATTATTAAAAGCTATGCAACAGTAGCTAGGACTAATAAAATATAATTCCATCCGCTTAGATATGAAGAGTGTTTCTGTTGAAACTTGGGTTCTCCTAGATTTGTAGTGGAAACGGTAGTGTGAGCGTCTGGCTGAAGCGGGCTTTCTTCCCCGCACTACAGGAATTTTTATTGCGGATTGCTAGAGTTAGTCTAGATAGTTAAAAATATATCAGCGAGAGAAAGGTTAAGGACTGTTAGTGATGGTAATGACTGTGAATCGAGACAACTGCGGGCTAAGTACGGAAATAATTACAGGTCGGATTTTGCGGTGGGGGCAGTTGAAAGCAAACAAGCTAACCGCTAGTTCGATCGGGGGAATTGTTGCTGGCATTCTAAGTTTTGCTCTGCCGGCGCAAGCTTTGCAGGTAGTTGTGACGCCGACAAATCCCGAACTGGGAGATACGCTGTCAGTAATGATTCAGGTTGACGGTAACGGCGGGGAAACTCCCAAAGTTTCTCTACAGCAAAAAAACTACCCCGCGTTTCCCATCGGCAACGGCCGCTTTCGGGCCCTGCTGCCGACGACGCCGGTAGAGAAACCCGGTGCCCGCCAAATCCAAGTCACAGGTGACGGACAAGTGCAGAAGTTGAGCGTGCAAGTGCGCGATCGAGATTTTCCCACCCAATCCATCTGGCTGCCGCCTGGGAAAGACAGCGAAGGTACAGACGCTGAATTCGATCGCGTAGACGCATTTAAAGCACTGGTGACACCCGAAAAATTTTGGGACGGCAAATTGTTGCGCCCCAACTCCGGCGAAATTACTACTATTTACGGGGTGCGACGTTATTATAATGGGGTATTTGCTCAAGACTACTACCACCGCGGCGTTGATTACGCGGGTGCTTACGGTTCCCCTGTAGTCGCACCAGCAGCAGGTCGGGTGTCTCTAGTGGGACGCGAATCTCAAGGCTTCAAAATCCACGGGAACGTCGTTGGTATCGACCACGGTCAGGGGGTAGCAAGTATTTTGATGCACCTCAGCCGGATTGATGTCAAGGAAGGCGATGTCGTGAAAGCCGGTCAAGTAATTGGTGCTCTGGGGTCAACGGGCGCTTCTACAGGTCCTCACCTGCACTGGGGCTTGTACGTGCACGGGCAGTCCGTCGATCCTGTACCTTGGCGGCTTCAGGGAATTGAGTAGGACTTCTTACTGATTTTGACGGATTTATCAGTCAATTATGGGGTAAGTTTGTGGCTAGGGTGTGCAGATAACTGTGATGGGTTATCAGTATTGAGTTAGGATTTGTATAAAATTTCTCAACTCAACTCTCAAAACTCGAATCTCAAGACGCTAACAATCGCGTCTTCACAAAACTTTATTGATGATGCCGTTGAGCGGGGACGCATATATGAGTATTGAAAAAATTGTTGAACAGGCTTTGCAGGATGGTTATTTAACGCCGTCTATGGAAGCTGAGGTGGGACGGATCTGCAATACGGCTTCGGAATTGTCGATCGAAGAGTACATGGCTCTCGATCGTCTGATGGGCTCTTTGTTGACTGGCGAAGTTGTAGTTCTGCCACGCAAACAGTTCATCAACGTGATGGAAGAGTTGGTGCTCAGCGATGCGATCGCTAGGGTAGCGGAAATTGAGGCGACGAGCGACCTGAGTCTGGATGTGGGAGATATTGCAGCTTATGCTTTAAATAGGCTGCCACCTCTGTACGCTACGACGGAAGAGGGAGCTCACTTTCAAAGGGCTAGGGCTAAAGAGCAACTTCACGATTTGATTTCTAAAGAAGTCAACGCAGCGATCGCCCGCAACTTGGACAGGCCAGACACCCCAAACCCCACAGCCTTGGGCAAGTCTTCGGGAAACGAAGTTCTTTCACAGCTAAGCACTTGGCTGCAAGCTAACGCCACTAATTTTGAGCCGCAGCCTTAGTACCACCCCAACAGATCTATTTCAGTTAAGTCGATCCCGCTCAATTCAGAAAGCGGGATTTTTAGTGTCTGAGTCAGCAAGATTCATCTGAAGACCGAAGCCAGAAGGCACAAGACCTAAGCCATAATTCAAGAAAAAAAATTAAAATTTAAGAGTTTTCTTTATTTGTTACATCAAATAAAAAATTCCCTCTTCCTTCTTCCTTCTTCCCTCTTCCTTCTTCCTTCTTCCCTCAAACGATTAATTGTTGCTGTCAGAAGAGTCGGCCGAGGGGCCAGCGGTAACTTTTGTTTCTCGCTTTTCGCGTTTTTTCCGTTCCGCTTGGATGACATCTTGAAGCACTATTCGCGCTTGAGCCATTTTTTCCAAATTGCTGCGGTACAAATCTAAATCTTTGCTAACTTTGTCTTCTGGCAGGTGCAAAGCCGCACTCACTTTAGCGATCGCGTTGTTTCGCGTTTCTTGGTCTTTTACTAAGTTAGGGTCAGCTTTTTCTAGTAGGGAGAACAAACCGATCGCGAACAAGCGGCTGTACTTAAATTGAGGGTTGCTGGCGATCGCCCCTAAAGACGCTTGCAAATCCGCTGTATCTTCAAAGCTGGTCGAACGATCGAGCCACGAGAGCAACTCTTGCCCGGAAAGTCTATCCGCCAAGCTTTCCAATCGCTGAGCGTCTTGCTTGTAGCGTTCTGGATCGTCTTCTAGGGACTTGCACAAAGCGTTAAAAATCGAAACTCTGTCTGCTTCTGGGGCGTACCCAAGCATGAATCGATCGAAAGCTGTCACTACACCCAAAGCATAAATCGGGTCGTATTGAAAATCGGCATTCGCCGAAAGCAAGTGCATTTCTACCATCAACTCTTCCACCACTCGACGGTAAATTGAGTTGATCGGTCGAGTGTGAATCGTATAGAAACTTCGCTTAGTATCTGAAACAGTACGGTTATTGTTCACCTGAGTCTTATAGATAAATAATTTTGCCGTAGCGGGCGTGCCAGCGCGGCGTGAGTAAAGTCGGGGAGTCAATTCTGCGATCGGGCTGACAAAGATTGCCAGTTTTTTAAGCGTTGCCGCCTGCTTGCGATACAAAATTTTATCAAAAAGATTTTACGCGCGATCGGCAGCAACAATTAATATGTCGCAATAGGATGGAAAAACCCCAGTATCTTTACAATCATAGCTTAGCTGGGATCGCTCATAAATCTAATCTTCTGACTTGCCCAGCCTAGATATGTTCTCATATCACACTAACTTTTTTTTGTCAACCCCTCCCTCATCGTGAAAAATCAAACAAACATGACAATTTCTCCTGAATTAATAGCTTTAGCCCAGTACATGGCGGGCGAATTTGACAACCGGGAACAAGCCCTAGCAGACGCGGCGTGGTACGTCCACCTTCGTATGTGGCAAAGACCACTACCCGTTCCTTTATTTTCCGAACCCAGCATTGCCCTGTTTGCCGAACAAGCCAACATTCTGGAATTAGACAAGCCCTACCGCCCCCGCATCGTGCAACTGAGGCACTCACAGATAGCGCCCGGACTGATTGAAGCTCAGTATTATATGTTCAAGGATATCGCAGCCGTCAAAGGAGCCGGTTGCAACCCCGACTTGCTTGGAAAGCTAACGAACGAGCAAATCCAACTCCTTCCTGGCTGCACCCTCTCGGTTGCGGTGCAAAATTTAGCCTCAAACGGCTATCGCTTTCGCGCATCTTTGCCGGAGGGCACTCGCTGCGGCTTTGCCTACGGGGGGCAAAATTACCAAGTAGACTTGGGATTTGAAGCCACAGGCGAGGAATTTCTCAGCTATGACAAAGGAATAAGCCCCACGACAGGTAAGGCTATCTGGGGAGCTTTAATGGGCCCTTTTAGATTTGTCAAGCGTCAGGATTTTGCTGCTGAGATATTGGTTTGAAGCAAGAAGCAACAAGGAACAATGAAGAAAGATTTAGCTATCTAGGATAGAAGGCAAGACTTTACCTTGACCTATTCTTCTACTTTAGTGTTTTGAACATCTCAACCTCTCAAGAAAGGAAGAAAGCATAAGGAAGCTGGCAAAAATTTACCTGCTTCCTGTTCTTGTCCAGGGTTACGGCGCATTTTGAGAGCCTCAAGCTTAAATTACCCGCGACACTGCAATAGATGCCAGCAGGAGTGCTCAACTTGCGCGAGGCACCCCCTCTAGAGCTTCTTCTTCCGTTTCAAAGATTTCAAACACAGAATCCATCATGGTGACTTCAAACACCAGTTTGGCTTCTGGATGAACATTGCAAATGCGGAAACTTCCCTTAACTTTATCCGCATCCCGCATACCTGCTACAAGTGAGGTCAGGCCAGAACTATCGATAAAGTTAACCTGACCAAGATTCACTACGACATGGCGGCTAAGTTTGGAAATACACTCTTGCAACTTGAGGCGGAATTGCCAAGCTGTAGTGATGTCCAACCGTCCTGTCGGTGCTAAGACGATAACTGTTGTACCGTCTTGAAGCGTGTGGGTTTTTTGATCAATATGAATCACTGACCCTTCCCTCAAATTTATTATCTATCGCGGTGGTTACTGTCCCAGTAGTTTAACTCAGGTCGGTGACTGCTGAGGCATCCAATTCGCCCAATCTTGCGGTTTTAAGAACTTCGAGTAGAGTTCGGCTTCGGGAGAGTTGGGTTCTGGCTCGTAACAGTATTCCCAGCGTACCAAAGGTGGCAGGGACATTAAAATCGATTCGGTGCGTCCGTTGGTTTGCAAGCCAAAGGTCGTGCCTCGATCGTACACCAAGTTAAATTCAACGTAACGGCCGCGGCGGTAAAGTTGGAAATTACGCTCGCGCTCGCCGTATTCTTTCGATCGGTGCTTTTCAATAATAGGGGTGTAAGCCGGCAAAAATGCCCGGCCGCAGTCCTGTACGAAGGCGAACAGCGACTCCCATGTTCTAGGTTCAGGCACGCCGATGTTGTTGCTGCACTCAGCGGCTTTGCCTTTGACATTATGGTCGCGGTAAAGCGCGCCTTGAGCGCTTTGGTAGTCAAAAAACAGGCCACCCACACCGCGGGTTTCTTGGCGGTGCGGCAGGTAGAAATATTCGTCGCACCAAAGTTTAAAAGTCGGATAATATCCGGGATGGTGGCGATCGCAAGCTGCTTTCAGAGTTTTGTGAAAATGAGCTGCATCCTCAGCCAACGGGTAATAAGGAGTCAAATCCACACCGCCGCCAAACCACCAAATCGGGCCGGCCTCAAAATAGCGATAATTCAGGTGAACCGTAGGCAAGTAGGGATTGCGGGGGTGCAGCACCATCGAAGTGCCCGTTGCATAGAAATCGTGACCTGCAGCTTCGGGGTGCTTTGCCAGAATCAAAGCCGGCAAACTTTCGCCCCACACTTGGGAAAAATTGACTCCCCCTTGTTCAAAAATATTACCTTCGCGCATGACGCGAGAACGTCCGCCGCCGCCTTCGGAGCGTTCCCAAGAGTCCTCCTTAAATTTGCCCACACCATCGAGCTGTTCGAGGGATTGACAAATTTCGTCCTGTAGGCTTTTCATAAATTGGCTGACTCTAGCTCTAGAGTCAGCGGGCGGCAAAAACGGGGAAGTGGCGGTTTTAAGTGTTGTAGAAACTGTCATCCGATTTTAGATTTTAGATTTTAGATTTTAGATTGAAGAATTGCGACCACCGCTCAATTCGGGGATTGTGACCAAATTGCTTTCGGTCGTAGAAATTCTTGCCGATCGCATTTGAGTTTGAGATTGACCGTGAGTCCCAAATCCTGTCGTCATGTAATTATGCCACCGTAGGTCTGCAAATGATCGCTATGAAGTTACATTAAAAAATAGCAATAAAAATATACTTAAACCTGCGAGCGAAAATTCGCAAACTCAATTGCAGAGCTATGGTGGAGAACACAATGCCCAATACACTCGATGTTAGTTCAGTCTTAGAAATCCTGCGACCTGTGCAAGACCCCGAACTACAAAAGAGTTTGGTGGAATTGAACATGATTCGTAACATAAAAATTGACGGCGGTGTCGTCAGTTTTACTTTAGTGCTGACAACGCCTGCTTGCCCGCTGCGAGAATTTATTGTCGAAGATTGCCAAAAAGCGGTCAAACAGTTGCCAGGAGTCGAAAAAGTGGCGGTGGAGGTGACAGCCGAGACGCCACAGCAGAAGGGAGTGGTCGATCGCCAAGGCATTGAAGGAGTGAAAAATATTATCGCAATTTCCAGCGGCAAAGGCGGCGTCGGCAAAAGCACAGTGGCGGTAAATGTGGCAGTAGCGCTAGCGCAAACCGGCGCTAAGGTGGGTTTGCTGGATGCGGATATCTATGGACCCAACGACCCAAATATGTTGGGTTTGGGGGACGCGAAAGTCATGGTTAGGGACGGAAAAAGCGGAGAAACCCTCGAACCCGCCTTTAATTACGGCGTCAAATTGGTGTCGATGGCGTTTTTAATTGACAAAGACCAGCCCGTCATTTGGCGCGGCCCGATGTTGAACGGAATCATCCGGCAGTTCCTCTACCAGGCGAATTGGGGCGATTTAGACTATCTGATTGTCGATATGCCTCCGGGTACTGGAGACGCACAGTTGACAATGGCGCAAGCTGTGCCGATGGCTGGTGTTGTAATTGTGACGACACCGCAGACTGTGGCATTGTTGGACTCCCGCAAGGGCTTAAAGATGTTCCAGCAGTTGGGAGTGCCGGTGTTGGGAATTGTGGAAAACATGAGCTATTTTGTGCCGCCCGATATGCCTGACAAGCAATACGATATTTTCGGTTCCGGTGGCGGGGAAAAGACTGCTGCTGAGTTGGGAGTGCCGCTGTTAGGCTGCATTCCGCTGGAAATTCCGTTGCGGGAAGGTGGCGATTCGGGGGTGCCGATCGTGGTGGGGCAACCGGGTTCTGCTTCAGCTAGGGAGTTGCGGGCGATCGCGGGTCGCATTGCCGGTAAAGTTTCCGTAGCAGCCTTAGCCTAACAAACTCTCCTTTCTGGGGTTTGTCCCCCGTCTTCCTGTACACGAAGATTTGCCTAGTTCTCAGGCTCTGCTTGGGAACTAGAAACGAGAAAAGGTAAACTATAACCAGCAAACTTAACATTCAAAGAATTATGATTTTTCCAGGTTCGGCAGTTCGCGTTAAAGATAAGGGTGAGATTTACTACGCCTTTCAAGGACAAGTCCAGCGAGTTACCGACGGAAAGGTCGCGGTACTGTTTGAAGGTGGCAATTGGGACAAGCTGATCACGTTCCGCCTGTCGCAGTTGGAACTTGTCGATGCTACGGCTGGTCGCGTGAAATAGTCAGCGGTCATTAGTCATTGGGACAGGATTTACGCCTCATAAACCCGGTTTCTGCGGGAAATCTTGGTTTAGTAGCGAAATATCTAGGAAGAAACCGGGTTTATGACCCGCGTGAGTCCAGCACTATAGGAATTGGTAATTGGTAATTCAGTCCTGGACGCAAAAAATGATTTGACGCACTTCTTATAGGGGTAAGGTGCGCAGTGCGCACCCTACATATAGAAGTTATTCGTAATTCCTTTAGGTAAGGTGCGCAGTGCGCACCCTACATATAGAAGTTATTCGTAATTCCTTTAATTGCCAAAGTACCCAAGTCCAGGCCACTGACCCAATAGCATTGATAACTAGCACCAAACCAATGACTAATGACTAATGACTGATGACTAATGACTAATCACTAAAACTATGCGTTTACCTTTACCCCAATTTGCTACAAAAGAGCGCCATCCCGATCGTATTGCTGAGGTCATCGAGACGGCAACGTCGGAGTTTTTGGCTCAATGTTTGGAACCGGAAGACTTAAGCTTTCCTGTGATGCCACCTTTTGGCAGTTGGGTGAAGGCCGAGGATGAAGAGTCGAAAAATCAAATTTACGGCGTGGTTTATTACGCTACGACTAGCCCGATCGACTCGGTGCACAGAGCTCGCGCTTTGGGTTTGTCGCTGGAAGAGTTGCGGGAAGAACAACCGCAGATTTTTGCGATGCTAAAAACCGAGTTTCGAGTGGCGATTGTGGGGTTTGAGGCTGCTCCGGAAAGGTTGAACGGTCACGGCCCATCTAGGGGTAAAATTTATCAGTATTTGCCGCCACGCCCGCCGCAAATTCACCAGGCGGTTTATCGCTGCGAACCCGATGAGGTGATTGATTTTACGGTGCAGTT
Organism: Microcoleus sp. AT9b-C3; assembly: GCF_036705485.1. Classification (NCBI taxonomy): domain Bacteria; kingdom Bacillati; phylum Cyanobacteriota; class Cyanophyceae; order Oscillatoriales; family Microcoleaceae; genus Microcoleus; species Microcoleus sp. AT9b-C3. The sequence continues at coordinate 110,448 of NZ_JAUBUR010000009.1, forward strand.
GGATTTTTTGAGGACGCTGCTGGGGGTGGCTAATGCGCCGGTGGAGGCGCTGACGGCGGCGGCGATTCGGGAGATTTATCAGTTGCGGATGCGCGATCGATCTTGGTTGGTGGAAGCAGGGAGGAGTTTGAGTGTTTTGTTGAAGGATGATTATGACAGGTTGAGGGTGATTTTGAGTCAGATTCATCCGTAGGGGACAACTGACTAATCTGTTTGAGAGCGATCGTCAAATATTGAGGCGATCGCACCAGCCAGACTCTGGTATTTTATCAGCCTTACAATTAAATTGAGAAGGAAGAAACGATCGCACTTAATTTAAAATGCGATCGCCCCCTTCAGTTTTGCAGAACACTGCGTCTGATGTAAAAGAGCATTTTTGCCCAATTTAATCTAAAGAAACATAGCGAATCAAACTCCGCATGAGCTTGCCGATAGTCGGGGCAGGTAAAATCTGCGACCATTCTTGAACTCCTGCAAAGCGACGCAAGTAGAGTGCGCTAACAATTTTATCGATTCCCTTCTGGGAGCCAATCACTAGGATCAGCACAGGTTCCCGGTCTGGTTCAGCAGGCACAGGATTTGGCTGCGATGTCGGCGATGTCGGGATTTCGTTGATATCTGTGGAAACAAAAAGCTGTGTTTGAGTCATTGCGGTCTATCTCCTCGATCTAATAGGTGCTAATTGTCAATGGATCGCAGTGTAGCGCGTTAGATGACAATCAGCAACGTTTACAGGAGCATGACTCTCTGACACAATCGGGAGCATGGGAAGAGCAGGTAAAGCCCTCAAAAAAATATTAGAGGCATACGATATCAGTCAATATCAATTGGCGGCCAAGATGGAAATCGATCGCTCAAACGTTAGCCGTTGGGTGAGCGAAGAACGAGATCCATCCGCTGAGGCGGTATTTGCGATTAAGCAAGCGTTGCAGACATTCAATCGGGAGGCGGCTAATGAATTCGTCAGATTGTACTTGGGAAATGGCGAGGAAAACGATTAGGTTATCAGGTGTGGAGAGTGTCGCACCGATCGCCCTTGCTGCATTCAAGGGCGATCGCGCATTAATTTGCAATAATTTATTTAAACCGAGAAAGATTATATGTGGATAGAAATAACAGCGCTAAATCAAGTTCCCGAATGGGGTGTCTTGAAGGTAAAGGTTGACGAAACTTCAGTGATTTTGAATCGTCAAGGCATGAATGTAACTTGTTACCGCAATGCCTGCACTCATTTAGAATATCCGATCGACATGGGTAAGGTAAGCAGCGGTATCATTACCTGTCCCTTTCACAAATATCAGTATAAGTTAGATACTGGTAAATGTTTGAATGCACCAGGGGATTCCCTGGAATCTTATCCGGTAAAGATTGAGGGCGATCGCGTTTTTGTGGACATAGATTAGTATTCGTTATTAGCTAAGTCCGACAGGGGTTGAAACCCCTGTCTCATAGCTCAAGTCGTCTAAAGACGACTGTAGATTAATATTTGATATCAAGTCCGGCTTAAATACCCCCTCACTCTCTTAGTCTGCGGAGGCAGACTTTGTTTGACAAGGAGCGGTTTCAACCGCCGAACCATCGAGGGAGTAGCCAACCCGGATTTACTTTCAACCTACCATTTTCGCGCGCCGCTGACGGAGGAAAATCACCAAAAGCCCGATCGCACCTACCGCCAAAAGCAGCCATTCTTCGGGTTCAGGAACGCCAGAAACATTCAGAGGATTATTCGGCTTAGTTAACTCCTCCTTACCCGATTCTACCTCTCTGTCAAATCGATCGCTCTTAGCTTCCGCTGCTTTTAGTTGCTCCCTTTGCGCGTCATTAACTAACACAATCATCGAAGAATAAGGCGTCACCACTTTGAAATTTTTAGCTACTGCGTGCATCGCATCCAGTTGCGTCAATTGATTGGAACTTTTCTGCTTGCTAAGTGCAGTTATCAACTGCCGCGCAGCTATCGGTTTAAAGCCTTCATTTCCGGTATCTTTTAACTCTGCAACTGGCGCCGATTTGGCGGTTTTTTTCGACTGCGGGGTTTTGGCATAACTCCAAACATAGCCGTCAACAACACTAACTGTAGATTGGCCGGAAGCTGCTGTGGTTGCTACTCGCTGCATCGCCTCTTTCATACCCGTAGCCACTCCGCCACCGCTATCTTGAATCACCTTTAAAGTTGCGTCGTCGTAGCCGGGGGGCAAACCTCCCAAATGCACTGTCCATAGAGGTGCAGAGATGGAAAGTTTAAGTTTGCGATCGTCCGACAATTCGTAACTGTGGCGATCGCTCACCACAAATACAGTATCGTAACTTTTATCGCCCCGCAACTGTGCAAACTGTTGCAGGATATCTTTGAGCTGGATTGTACCGTAAAATGTCACCTTTGCGGCATCAAAATTGCGTACATCTTCAACAAATTTAGGCGGCATTCCCGCAGGGCTGGCGACATACAAATCAACAGCATTTTTGGCTGCTGCATTAGTTTTCAACCATTCAAAAGTCTCTTTTACTTCCTTACTTTCCGCCGCCATGCTGCGTGAAGTATCGAAAATAACTGCAAATTTCTTGCCTTGCGGTAGGGAGTAATTTGCATCAGCCAGCGGCTTAGCAGAAATGATATTTCCTCCCGGTAGAATCGCCTGCTGCGCTGTTAGAGGTTGCTGTGCGACTGCGGGCAAAAAGGGTGGCAGCCAAGTTTCTCTTGCTTCTTTCCCGCTGTATTTTACCTCTTTTCCGGCGATCGTGCGGCGAGTATTTTGGTTCCAAAAAATGTTGCGTTTCTCAGCCAAAACAGGCATAGCCCAACCCTGCGGCTGGCGCATGACTTTGTAAGTAAGCCACAGGTGCATTTCCGTTGGCCCGTCAGTTTGGGTGAATTCTCGTTTAGCTGGGATTGGAAAAGCCCGCAAACGGTATTGTTTGGGGCCAATTTGTTCTAGCAAAGCCGGATCTACTCTTTCTCTCACCTGTTGATTGTAAACTTGCTGTGCGGCACCGCGAGGCGATACCGTAAATACAAAACGTTTGTTTAAATCGCCAGTATCGCCCAGCCAAACTCCTGTAACTGCGGCGCTTTCCGGCAGAGAAAAGTAGTAGAAGACTTCTTGCAAGTTCGGCGTTTGATTTTTGTAAACTTCGTAGAGTTGAACGTCAGCCCAGTCGCCGTTTTCTTTGACTGTCACTTCTTGCGACTGCAACCATACTTTTTCCTGATTGACATTCAGCAAACCTGCTTTAGCTTCTTCCCGATTTGATGTTGACTGTACCGCGTGTTTTACTGCTTCTGTGTCGCCTTTTTGCAGTTCCGTATCGAAGAATTCGCCGTAGAGTTTTTCGGCTTTTTCCACATCAGCACTAGAGCCTTGATACAAAAACGGCGACATTAAAAAATTATAGCTGTTCTGCAAAGTTTGAGCTGCTTCGTCAGGGAAAATCCAAATATTTTTGTATATCTCATAAATGTGGTTGTTTTCTCCTACAGTGCTGAGGTAGCGGTAAGGGGACAAATAAGCATTGACTAAGCCCGATCGAATCATATCAGACTTGGCTAATAAAGTTTGGCGAACCGTGTCATTTGCGGGGGGAGTCGCCAACATTTTCAGTGCTGCAACTTGCGGTTGCTGCTGCAAAGCTGAGAAAATAGCCAGCCAAGCTGCTATCACTCCCAAACTTCCGATTAGCGCTTTATTTTTCCCGTATTGTGCAGCAAAACTCTGCCATATTTTCCGGCCCGAATGAATGTAGAGAAAGCCGTACAGCGAAGGCATAACCACGAACAAGCTACAGGTTAAACCAAACAATATAAACGATAGCGGTATCCAAATTAAAGCCGAGGCCCACGCCCCGTATTTAAACATCTCCAGAAATGGTGAAACCCATGTAAACTTGAAAAATTGAATGACGAAAAATAAGAATCCATAAAGTGTATACAATGCCACAGGTATAGCGTAATAAAGCAGCAATGTTGCCGCCCAAACGCCAACTACTATCATTAAACTGTGACATCCTAATTGCAGCCACGCACTTCGCTTTTCTCCGATCCAACTGAAAAAACGAGGCGGTTTCTTATGGGAATTCTGGGAATCGAAAATATTTTGAACATTTTCTCTTTTACCCAGATATCCGTACAGAATTTCCACTGAAAATGCTGCAATGCACAAAGCAATAGTAGCGATGATTTGAGAACTAGCTGGAGTGAGTTCTCGCAGCAGGAACAAGCGGAGCAAACACAGCAAAAATAGCGGTGCTTCTACGCCGTAAAACCAACGCATTAGCTGTAGGGGTTGCTTGCCAAAACGCCTAGCTCCTATTACAGTACATACAGTGGGTACTGCGATCGTAGATGCCATCGTCAAAGAAAACTCTAGCGGGATAATGCCATCGATTGTCGCTTTAATTAATGGCACTCCTATAATCGGCAAAATCCCCAAGTAAACAATCGATAAAAAAGTCAAATTCCACACCCAAAATATTGTTTGAAAAAGTGTATTAAATACCTGTTTAATTTTCATTTATTTCTCCTTTTAAGCTTTGTTTAACGGTATCGTATACATTACTAGCAAATTTTTTTACTTCAGAATTTTCTGCTTTTAGCGAACTGTTAAATAAAATAGAAACTAGCACCCAAGTATGGTTTTTGTGAGTGAGATCGCTGCCGATACGCGACAAGAAGTTATCGGTAGTTTGCTGGGCAGATTGCAGCCAGTATGTAGCGGATAGTTGGTTGTCTTTGAGAGACAGCCAGCGCGCCGTTACAGCAGGAGTTAGCTGTTTTATTTCTATTCGATTTACGGGAATGCCACTGGCTACAAAACACAGTTCCGGTGCGTGATAAGTCTGCCAAGATGTGCTGGCTACTGTGAGCATGGAACCGCGCAAGTTGCCTGACACAAATCTCTTTTTCTCTGTTTGGGTGCCGGGGTAATTGCCAAAGAATTTTTGTTCGCTGGGATTCAGCGGGATTGATTCGGACACAATTGATGCGGGAAATTTTAGGGGGGCGATCGCTAATTTTTCACTTTCTACATGGTACAATTGAGAAATTGCACCCACAACCGCCACCGCTACAATTAGTCCCGGTTTAGCCAAAGGCTGATTTTTGAGTATTTCTAAATCCCGTTGCGAGTGAAAATCAGTTTCTTTTGTTTCTTGAAATTTCGGAACTTTTTGCAGCATTAACCAACTTAAAAAGCAAGCGCCGATTAAACCCACAATTCCTAGGGGTACGTGCAGCATTGCTGCATAAGTTGGCTGTTGGAAAACTTGGGCAACCAGCACTAGCACGGCAACCCGCAAAGCGTTAGCCGACAACAACATTAAGAAGTTAGCAGCGCATACCGCCAGCCATTTTAAACTTAATTTGCGGCTTTCTAGCCAGGTAGCAGCTAGCAAAAATAGCGTTCCCACTAAGAGGGTTTTAATGCCGCTACAAGGCACGTCAACGTGAGCGATGCCGTTTTCCAAAACGATAATATCGTAAGAAGAAATAGCCCCAATGTGCAGCATTGAGAGCAACTGTTCTACTACCTGAGCAGTCAGCACTCGCGCCGGCAAACCTAAGCCACTATTCAACTGACTGTTAAATGGTAAAATACAAGCCAGTAAGCCCGCAACTGGTAAGTTTTTTCGCCAAAAGTTCGGCTCCACCAATAAGCCGCACAGCCCATAAGTTCCGAGGATAAATAGCAGGACAGTAATTTGTTTGATATCAATTATGCACTGAAGGGCGATCGAGCAAATACCCGCACCCAACATCAACAGCAGCGGATATCGCCTCAGAACGAAATTTGGCGAAAATCCCGGCGGGCGATCGGAGTTCCCAATCGATCGCACTACTAATGCTACAATCAAAAAACCAATTACTATCTTGTACAGTGTGGGTATCTCAACAAACGAGGATAACAGCCACTTAACAGCCGAGATATTGGCCCAAAACCAAGCAAGCGCCAGTAAAAAAGGAGCCAGCCAAACCCAATTAACCGCAGGATGAGGAGTAACAGAATCTGGAATTGCAGAATCAGTGATATTGGTGCGCTGCATGATACCGCTTGACATTCACGTTGGTGACATCTTAGCTCAGCCAAATTGGTAATGTCTAGACCGATTATTTAAGTTTTGTCAAGCTTCGATTTTCTCTACAGAGAAGCTAGCGTTATAATAATTAATTTTAGCAGAGGTAAAAATGAGCGAAAAAAGCCCAGGATACAAAATTGTTAGCGATAACCGACAAGCGCGCCATCTCTATGAAATTATAGAGACATACCAAGTGGGCATCGAGTTGAAGGGAACCGAAGTCAAATCTATTCGGGAAGGCAAAGCCAATTTGCGGGACGGATATGGTTTAGTTCGGAACGGGGAACTGTGGCTCATCAACGTTCACATTTCGCCTTGGAGAAGTGCTAGCAACTATTTTAATCACGAACCCCGCCGCACCCGTAAATTGCTGATGCACAAACAGGAAATTCGCAAATTAATCGGCAAAGTCGAAGAAAAAGGCTTGACTTTAGTGCCGTTAAAAATGTATTTGAAAGGCGGCTGGGTAAAACTGGATATCGGGTTGGGTAAAGGGAAAAAACTGTATGACAAGCGTGAAGATTTGAAGAAACGCGAAGATAAGCGGGATATGGAAAGAGCGATGAAGCAATTTTAGTCATCCCTCATTGTCATCCTTCATTAGTCATCCGTCATTAGACATCTCCGAAAAAAAACTGCAACCTTTGCCACTCAAAGGTTGAAATTGAATTTCGGAAGATGTTTATTAGTCAGGAGTAATTAGTAATGAGTGATTAGTGATTGTCCCTAGTGATTGATTATTTTTGCTCGCGTTCGATTAATTACTCATCATAATATTTCTCCATATCTCCCCTTGAGGATTTTGAGGGCTTTCATCGTCACTACAAACTTAAATGAGAGTTATTTCACCGGAGTCCATCCCATCGGCTCTCCTGGCGTTGTGCTGGAAACGTTAGTGTGAGCGTCTCCCTCACCGAGGCTTTCGGACTCCTACCACAAGAAGTTTTATTTTTATTATCGCCTAAAACTCAGGCGAGCCATCTTATCTCCTAATACAGTCGCATATGGGCGATGCTCGTCGCCCAGGTAAGTATTATTACTTATCGATCGCCAAAAGTCGTGCCTTCTTCCGGGCTCCGGCTTCCCGGTTCTTTTTTTCTGAAAATATCCGGATGGATTGTGGAGTCCCATGAATGATTAACCTATGCTCGAATACATCTGGGTAGCGGGGCTTTACCCAACCATTCGGCTGTGGACTGACAAACTCTTATGAGAAATAAGCTCAAACCTGAGTCATTTCGTAAGATTATGACGCCATTAGGGTGGCAATTAAATCTGGCAAACAAAATATCGCCCAACTCTCAAGTTAAAAATGCTAAAAATCACACCATTAGCTAACATTTTCAATGCCATGAAAGAGCCAGCAAAAAAGCATCATAACTCCAAGTGGGGAGCCTTCTTGCTGATGCTAGCAGTAGGCTTTGGCGGCTGGAAAATTGCTTTGCCGGAACTGGCATCTTTTTTTAATAATATTGCGTTTGAAAACTACAAAGCCAATCGAGTGGCGGATACTCAAAAAGCATATGAGTTAGCGCTCTGGGTAGATCCAAAAAGCCGAACAGCTCTTTACAATTTAGGATGGCTTTGCGAAGAGGTGCAAGATTTACAATGCGCCCGAGGAAAATATCTGCAAGCTGCCAAACTCGGTCTGCCTGCTGCTTACAGCAATCTGGCTCGATTATATATAGTTGATCAAAAAAACTATCCGGCTGCGGTTCACTTCCTGTGGCAAGGTTTGAAATTAGCTGAGGATGATCGAGTCAAATATTCTTTACTCAAAAACTTGGGATGGGCTCGCCTGGAACAGGGTCGATATTCAGAGGCATTGCAACATCTGGATGAAGCCATTAAACTTGATAGTGAAGGACCAGCAACTTACTGCTTAAAAGCCCAAGTCCTAGAAAAGATGAAAAATACTAAGGCAGCGCTACCGCAGTGGAAAATTTGTCTAAAGTATGCGGATTCTCAAGAATTCGATGAGGATATATGGATAGGGATGGCACGTCAACGATTAAACGAGGAAAAAACAAATAAATGAAACGCACAGTTTTGTTTTCATCAACCATACTGGCAATTATAACGGTACTGGAGCTAAGTCAAGCCTCAACAGCACTGCCAACTCCTTCGACTGTTAAAATTACAGTTAATGAATCCGTCGAAACGCCGTTCGACTCCAATCAATCGACGTGGCGGCGGTGCAGAGATAGAGATGGTGGAAAATATCCGTGTCCCAGATTCATCCTCCCTCGGGAGAGCGAAAAATAAGAGTTATTTTCAATAAATTTTGTAGAGTGTACCCTCACCACTTTACAGCAACAGGTATGTAGTATGTAGTAGTAGTATGCAGGGTGCGCCGTCCGCACCTTATAGCATTTGAGATTTGAGATTAAAAATTGAAGAATTGGAAATAACTTATGGCTATAATGGTTTGCAGCTTGCATAAAGCTGCATTCTTTTTTTGCACTGATATAACTCTTCATCATTGCTGGAATCCGCACCGGGCGGGGAAAAAATCCCCGCCAGCAATTCTATCTACTCGCCCTCCGTCAAAGCTGAATCTTGCTGCTGCTGATGCGAGTTGCTATAAAAACTAGCAATAATCGCCACCATCAACCACCACAGCATATTAACTTCTGGCCGATACCAAACTGTATCGACAAAACCGTGGGCCATCATGCCGGCTAAAGTTGCGATCGCCCCAATCAACCAAAACCCCTGATTCGATTTGAGATTTTGGATTTGAGCTTCTTTCTCTAAACTAGAGATTTTAAATTGTGAATCCCGCAGATGTTTGATCTGCAACAAACCTTGATTGACGGTGACAGTCATCAGCCAAAGGAAACACATTAAACCGACAAAACCAGTTTCCACCGCAATTTCCAGCAGCACTGAATAAGCGCTCAAAGCAGTGAATTTCGGCCTCATATAAAGCGGATAAACTTTATTAAAAGCAGTGTTTCCCGGCCCAATTCCGAGAATTGGTCGATCGCGAATCATGTCAACCACCGCCGTCCAAACATTAATCCGAAAATTGTTGCTGCTGTCACCTCGGCCGATAAACATACTCGAAACTCGATCGCGCAGAGGCTCCACTAAAGCCACTCCCAAAATTAAGGCTCCCGCCAAACCTCCTAACCCTAACGGCAGCGCCCAAGTCCGCCAGAACCGAGGCATCAAAGGGCTGTACCAGTACCACAGCAGCACTAAAAATACCACCAGTAGAGCCACAAAACCGATCCAAGCACCCCGGCTGTCCGTGTAGCGCAAACACGCGCAATTCACCACCAGCATCGTCAGCGCTAAAACTTTTGTTCCCCATCCTTTCCACACAAAAAGTGCGGCGGCGCTCAATGCAATGGCCGGCAGCAAATAGGAACCAAGCAAGTTAGGATTTCCCAGAAAGCTGTAAACTCGCGTGACATTGGCTTGAGTAGAAGTCGGATCGTTCCAAGTAGCTAAGGGCGGCACTTTGTCAATCCACTGCCGCACGCCGTAGAAACTGACAATTAAAGAGACGTTCAAAAATACGGCAATTAACCACGATCGCCAACGGGGATCTCGCAATATCCGAGCCATCAGCGCAAAAAACAGCAAATACAGCGTTAGCTTGCTCCAACCAGTAGCAGCGGCGATTTTGACCGGCGACATCGCCGTTGCGACAGTGGCTATGCCCCAGTAAAGCAGAACCAGCAAATGAATCGGCGTGAAGGGGATCTCGCGATCGTCCGAAACAGTCAGCAGTACCCAAAATGCAGCGCTAGCCGCCATCAATACCCCTACCAAGGCATTGTTTACAAACGGCGCCAAACCGAAAGTCAAGGCCAGCAAAACAAAACCCAAGGGTTCGGCCCACTGCATCAGCCAGCTACTCTGCCGCCAACTGCGTAAAGAGCCGATCGCCAAATTGAATAAATAACTTCTACTTTGCCACTGAGAGAGCGGCAAATTTGCCAGAGTTAACTGTTGCCAAACTGAATTCATTTTTAGATTGATTATTGGTAATTGGTAATTGGGAATTGGAAATTGGGAATTGAGTCTAAAAGCATCGACAATTGGTAGTAACTCCAATCTTGCACCATTCTCCCTTAATGCTTTTCTGGTCTGCTCCACAAAGAATAAGTTTCTTGTGGGGGGTACGCGAGCCCGCGCATAAAAACCTTATTGAGAATGGTGCAACATCTCAGTATTAATTAACAAATGACTTGTTTCTTCTTCCTTCTTCTTTCCATCCGTTACATCCGTTAGAAAATCCGTTGCCGAACTTCCTTCTTCCTTCTTTAGCCTTCCAACAATTCCGTAGCATTTGTGCAGGGCAGCCAGAGCACGTAGCGATACCCAGATTCCGGGGTTCCTTGAATCGAGAGTTGACCGCCTTGAATTTCCACCAATTGGCAGCAAAGCAGCAGCCCCAAGCGTTCCCGCGCCCCGTAACCAGCTAACACCGGTGCGGTATCTTCTGCATTCTGGGCCACCAAAGCCGCCAACTCAGAAAACGCCAGCGTTAATCGCTGCGAACCCTGTGTCGGGAGTGGCGCTTCGACTCCGGGGGAGTCGGTTTCGGAGTGCAATGGCGAACCGCTACCAGATCCGGCGTTCAACAAGTAGTCGGTGTAGAGTTTAGCATGGGGCAAACTTTCCCCTAACCAAGGATGAAAAACCCAAACTCCAATGTTGATACCGTCTTCTTTCCGAGAAACGTGGACTCGAATCACGCTGCCTGCCCCAGCAGATTGAATAATGCTAAAAATTAAGTGGTGCAGCATTTGCTGAACCTTATCTTTATCTACCAACCAGATGCGGGGGCCCGGGCCCATCGACAAATTAATTTCTTGCTCTCGTCTACTTGCAGTCGGCGACAGGATGGTCACAACCTGCTGACACAAAGTTTCTATATCGACTGCGGTTCGCTTCAAGGTGAAAGCGGAATCATCTAGTTCTGCCAGTTCCAAAATTTCTTCAACTAGCGATCGCAAAGAGCGGCTGCTGTCTTGGATCACGTCAATATATTCTTTTTGCTTGCTCGTTAAGGGGCCATAAATTTCTTGTTTCAACACGCTTGCCATGCCGAGGACAGAAGTGAGCGGTGTGAGCAATTCCTGCGCTAAATTATTGAGCAGTTTTACTTTAATTGAGTTAGTAGACAAATCGATAGGTTTGTTAGTCATCGCTAATTTTTATTGGTTCATTGTCGAGCGAGGGTTTGCGGTTTATTAGACCTATTCCAAAAGTTTATAACAATCTGTTTATAATTCACCACAAAAAAACGTAGTGAAGAAAAATATATATTCCTTCTTCCCTAGAAGCTCTTCCTTATCGGAGTAGTTAAGATTTAATCATTGCTTCTAAAGCTGATTGCAAGTCTTGAGTGAGTTCGGCAACTGCTAACCTGCGGCTGGTTTGATATCGATCCCAACGATCGCTCACTGATATGGGTTCGCCCACGGTCATTTGTACCTGCTGTTTGCCCAACTTCGGTCTGCCGAAAGGATTTCCCCCTTTGATGCGAACCAGTACGTCCCACAGCAGTAAAGTTGTTTCTGCCAAACGTTCTGCTGTCAGTTGTTCTGCGACGTACCTGCCCGTGACGGACACGAAACTTTCTACAAGTCTCATGTGCCACATCCGAAGACTTGCTTCTTCAGCGAGGCGATCGGCTAATCCTCTTTCTAAGGGAGAAAGTGCTGCAATATCTTTAATATCTTCTCGATAAATATAGTCCCAGCCTGCTTGTTCCACACGGCGGCAGCGGTCTATTAAACTGCCTTTGGGCTTTAAGTTAAAATATTCTTCGGCTACTTGCAAACCCACGTCTAACAAAGCTTTCAGTCGAGCCATCATTACTTCATTGCCCGAATCATTTCCCGTTTTTTCGGGTAGCGATAATGATGTTAAAATAGATGTTTCAGGCTGTAAATTTTTATGATAAAAACGGCTGTAAAACTCTTCCATTACTGCTAGCAAATGGCTGCCAAGTCGAATCAGGCGCAGATATTGGAATTTGTGATTGTGGTTTTCGGTATCGGGATTGGCAGTCTCTAAATTAGCGATTTCGGTGCGTTCTAAGGGTGGCAGTCCGCAATCAATTTCTAATTGAGTTAAAAGTTTTTCTAGGGGTTGCCAAGGTGGGTTGACATAGCGGTATTGAATGCCGATCGGCACAATTAACACTTTTTCATCAGTGCGTTCGCCTTTTAGCAAATCTTCAACGCACCAGAAGCCCATTTGAGCAATTCCCGGCTCGAGGGGGCTAACTATTTCATTGTGACCGTTGGTGGCGCCTTCTGGGGCGGCGGCGATCGGGAATTGGCTGTTGGCAAATAAATTGCGGGCAGATCGCAATCCGAGGCGATCGATCTTCCCCCGAACAATCGGAGTGCCACCGAGTTGGGAATACAACCAGCCGACGCCCGCACCGGCCCACAGGGGAATGCCGCGATCGTAGATAAAGTGGGAATGTACCGGGAATTGCAGGGGAATGCCTTTGGCGCGCGCTGCCTGGGGAACGAGTTTCCAAATTAGTTGTCCCAAACAGTAGGGATCGTCTGAGTTGGGGTGGCGGAAGGCTAGCAAGAAGCGAACTTTCTGATTTTGAAATTGGTGGAATAGTTCGGCGAGGGTTTCGACGTTTTCGGCTTGAACGTGGCTGATACTCGTCCGAAATCGCAGCCACCAGGGGAATATTTGCTTACAACCTTGCATCACTAGAGGGTTGTAGGCTGGGGGTATGAATTCCAGCGGCGGCTGAACTTGGCTAATTGAATTGGGCATTTTGGGATTTTAGATTTTAGATTTTAGATTTTAGATTACTAGCCTGCGGTAAAAATTTCCAATTTTTAGTGATTTCTTACTTTTCGGACTTATGCACGAGTTCTCAGAAACGAGATTTTTTTCCGAGAAGACGGGTTAAGGCACGCCGAAACGGCCAAAAACCCGCTTTTTTTGGTTTTGAGGCGTAAGTCCTGACTCGATCAATATTTACCTAGAACGACTAAAGAATGAGAATTAAATAACTTATACAAGGAAAGTGGGGTGTCGAGTCCGCCCTTTTTGGACGGGCGGGACGCCCATCCCACAATAACAATTAAAATTGTAAGTTATTTAATTCCCGATCCTAAAGAAACCGTGTTTCTAGCCCAACCGCGTAAGTCCTGTCACTAAGATTTTCGCAATCCAAAATCCAAAATCTAAAATCTAAAATCCTATTGTGCGGCTTCAAATATCATTTCCTGGAAGTTAATGACATCCGATCGCGGATCGCAGTGGGTGACTTTGACTTCTAGCCGATCGCCTATTTCGACCGATCGACCAAATCGCATTGCCAATTCTAAACCCAACTCTTCCAATAAAATCAATCCCAGATTGCTGTCTTCCCTCAACCAGCGCAGCATTAAAGCTTCCCAAACTTCATCGGGGTTGCGCCGCAAATATTCCAATCCCCAATAGCGGTTTGTTTGGCGTTCGACGGTAGAGGCTTCTTTAACTGCGGTGCCGAGACACATTACAATGTCCTGTATTTCTTCAGCGGAAAAAGGCAGTGGTTCGCCGCGCAGGTGGGCTTTGATTTGGAAGTGAGTCAGCAAATCGGTATAGCGGCGGATCGGGGAAGTAACTTGAGTGTATAATTCCAAGCCCAAGCCGGCGTGGCGTCCGGGGGTGAGGCCCATTTCGCTGCGGGGCATACACCGACGCACGGCGCAAGCGCGGGCTGGGCCTGCGGGAACGGCTAGCAGTTCTTCATCAGGAGGAAGTTCGGGCTGCGGCTGATAGCGGTAGGGTATGGGCAGGCTGTGGGCTTGACCGTAGCGGGCGGCTAGTTCACCTGCTAAAATCATCATTTCGGCTACTAGCATCCGGGCTGTGGAGTCGTCGATGACGTGGATTTTGATGTCGTCGCCGTTGACTTTGATGACGGATTCTGGCATAAAAATGCTGATTGCGCCTTGGGCTTCCCGCCATTTTTGGCGCAGTTTTGCTGCTGAGGCGATCGCTGCTATTTCCGGTTCTGCTTCGATTCCCAACTCCAGCATTTCGTCTACGTCATCGTAGGTCAAGCGGTAGGTGGGTTTTATGGTGCTGATGTGGATGCTGTAATCTTGAGCCGCGCCGATTTCGTCTAAGGTGACGCTGAAGCTGAGGGCGCTGCACTCTTGGCCTTGAATTAAACTCATTGGCCCGGTTGCCAAAGCTGGGGGAAACATGGGGATCATTCCCGTGGGCAGGTAAACCGTAGTGGTGCGCTTTCTGGCTTCGAGGTCGAGTTCGTCTCCGGGGGAAAGCAGGCGGGTGGGATCGGCGATGTGTATCCAGATCCGCTGCTGGCCGTTTTCGAGGAATTCTAAGCTGAGGCCGTCGTCGATTTCGGTGGTGCTTTCGTCGTCGATCGTGTAAACCTTGAGGTGAGTTAAATCGAGACGATTTGTGTCGGAGTCGGTTGGGGGATTTTCTAGGCAGCGTTGGGCCACTTCTAATACCTTTGCGGAGAATTGTAGGGGAATTTGGCTGCGCCGCAAAAACAGGTTTTCGTGGGTACTCCACAGGCCGAGATCGACTAGGAGGCCAAATGCTGCTTCGGGGTTTTCGGACCGTTGTAAGCTGGCTAAAGTTTCTAAGGCTGGGGTGCGGTGCGTTGCTTCTTCTCCGAGGAGGGCAAAGCGTTCTAGGGCGTCGAGGCGAGTTCGATCGCTGTGTTCCCAATCTACATTTTCCCCTGCCAGCCGCTGTTTGACTCGATCCCAAAATCCTTGGGATTCTTGGTGTCGCTGCTGTTCTACTTCTTGCTGGTGTTTGATTTCGGCTACTTGGGCTGCCGGTCGCGGTTCGTAGCGATCGCCCTTTTGTTTGAAATACAGTTTGTCTGTTGATAGCAAACAGTAAGCCGCGTAACACTGGGCCGGACTACTCTCAGAAAATAGCAGTATTGCCAGGGATTCGGGATCTGCTGTTTCTCCGTCACCGACTAAAAGTTCCCAAGCGACTTCCAAACTCGACGGATCTGAGTAGGCTTCTACTTCTTTGAGAAATTTGGGAATGTCGGAGGGTTTGTAACTTTCTCCGACTACTTCGTAGGTGATTTGTTTGGGCGGTATGCTGTGCGGTTGACCGTTTTCGTCTACCACGACCCAGTTTTTCTTGCCGTCGGGGCGATCGGCAACTGCCAGACGGCGGTCGCCGTGCACTCTAAATTCTACTAACGTTCCCTTCTCCACTTGCCAGCTTTATATTTGAGATTTTGGATTTTTACAGTAGCCACTTATCGAGTTTCGAGCTTGCGATTTTAGATTTTGGATATTGGCAATTTTTCTGGTCAATTGTGAAAGTTAAAATCTAAAAACTTGTTTTTTATTCTTGCTTTTTTTTTAACTTTTGACTTGTGATTAAGACTTGCGCTGCGGCGACTCTTAACCCTATTTCGCGATTTTTTCGCTGCATTCTTTCTGCACTATTAATAATGACAGAAAGACGTTCTTTTCGCGCAAGTCTTATTCCCAGTCCAAAATCTAAAACCCAAAATCCCAAATCCTGTTAACCTTCTTGGTTTACGAAGGGCATCAAAGCTACAATTCTTGCTCTTTTGATGCTTCTGGTCAGGTCTCGCTGCTGTTTTGCAGTCAAACCGGTAATCCGGCGGGGCAAAATTTTACCGCGTTCTGTGACGTATTTTTTGAGCAAATCGACATCTTTGTAGTCGATCGGGTCTCCTGGTTTGATGGGCGAAACGCGCCGGCGAAAGTAAGTCATGGTTTGTTGTTTGTTGACTGTTGTTTGTTGACTGTTGATTGTTAGTTTTTAGTTATTAGCCGTTAGTTGCTAGCCGTCAGGAAAGCATTGGTTAGTTATCTGCTTTTCGCGGATCAATATCAATTGCCAACAACTGATAACTGATGACTAAGGACTAATGACTAATCACTACTTGATCTCTTTGTGGGCCGTGTGGCTGTTGCAATGGGGGCAGAACTTTTTGAGTTCCAGCCGCGCCGTCGTGTTGCGACGGTTCTTGGTGGTGGTGTACCGAGACACGCCTTTGGAGCGTTTGCTTACGTTTGTACGGCACTCAGTACACTCTAGAGTAATTATGATGCGGACGCCTTTAGCCATAATTCTAAATAAATTTCGACTAATTTAAACACAATTTATTATCTTCTCACATTGCTCTGCACTTGGTCAAGCAATCTTCTAACTTTGATGTCGAGGGAGTAGCCGCGGCGGGTTCCGACGACCATCGTCCGGCCGATGCGATCGTGGAAAGCTTGGGGAAACCTTTCGCCGGAGTTGAGGGCAACGCTACAGTCGATCGCCAGGGGCAGCATCAGCAGCAAAACGGCGGCGTTGGTAGATGTGATCCCAGTTATACCTGCGAAGGCTAAGGCGGCGCAAATGCCCAGCAATGCCTCGCGCTTGCACAGTTCTTGCACTCCGGGAGTCCGTAAGAATATGGTATCGGCAATTTTCATGTCCAAAGCCCAGCGCCCGAGACTTTGACCTTGGTTTTTCCTGACGATGGCTACGCGCATGATCAGCCACAGCAAAACAAAAAATATGGTTTGGACGATCGCATTATTGCCCAGAAGCAAACTGGGCAGCCAAACTGCGATTCCGTCGATGCAGAAGGCCGCTGCGCGGCGGCCGAGGGATACTTTGGGAAGGAGGGGTACTAAATCGGAACTCATAGGCAAAAAGGTCGATCGCCACTAGCTACTTTTTGATTTTAAGCTCTCGATTAATCGATCGGCATCAATGGCGCGTAACCGAACTTCCAAGCCAACCGCTAATTATTCAAGCTGAAAATGGATTTTCGCCAATTCCCAACTGCTTTTTCGAGTTTTCCACCTCTTCCCAGAGTTTTTGTATTTGAGTAAATGCCTGTTCCACAGAGATTTTACCGTTAGATGTCAAGGAACTGATATAACCCACTCGCTGAGAAAACTCTTGTAAATTCGCATTAAATACCAAATTCTCTGGCTTTACTTCACCGTAATAGCGATTTTGAGGATATAAAAAATTTGAATGTGCTACCATTGCTTTAACCTCGCCTGAAAACTTGTTTCCTGAACTAATCAATAATATTATAAACCGGGATTATCTTCTAAAGTTGTGCCGTAAGTAGCAGAAATTATGTGATATTGAGCGAACTTTTTTGTGATGGCAATTACACGGACATATCGGGGCGACAAAAACCTCAGTGATTTCACGTGTACAATTTAGGCAGGCGGGGTCAACAACCAGGTTTATGCCTTAAGGCTTATAACTTCGGATTTGGCGTCCAAACCAGGTTTTTGTTAGTCGAGGACTGAGTTATTGAAATAAGTGACAAAAAAACCAAAAATGGATAATATTATTGCAGACATCAATAGTTAGATTTTTAGTAAAAAACTGCATAATGTTTGCAAATGCGCGATCGCCCCGTCCCAAACCCCGGCTGAGGCAAGTTTTAATTAGACTTGGCATCGCCGTAATTGCTGCTGTTATCGCCTTCAACATTCCTCACTCTTTAATTCCAGTGTTTAAAGAATCCGTATCCCAAGCAACGCCGCCACCAGAAATTCAGAACGTGCTCGCCGGCAAGCGCAAAATTGTGACAGTGGGCGACAGCATCACCGAGGCTGGGAAATACCCCGGAGGTTACGTTTGGCTGCTGCAACGCTATCTGAATGCCCTTTATCCCGATCGCCAAATCGAAATCGTCAACGCCGGAATCTCCGGTAACAAGGCGACTGATATGCAAGCGCGCTTCCAGAAAGATGCGATCGACCAAAAGCCAGATTTAGTGATGATTAATGTCGGAGTCAACGACGTTTGGCACGCTTTCTTCGACTTCCAAAACATTCAGTTTTATCCGCAAGGCAACTTGCCCACGGGAGTGCCACTGGCAGAATATCGGGAGAAAATAACTCAAATGGTGCTGGCGGCAAAAGCCGCAGGAATTCGAGTTGTACTGCTTTCTCCTACTCCTATCCGCGAAATTCTCGACGGCCCAGAAAATCGCCGATTGCAAGAGTATATTGCCGCGATGCGAGAAATTGCGGTGCAGAATCAGTGCTTGTTTATAGATTTGAATGCGCCTTTTCGGGAAGTTATTGGCACGTATCAAAAGCACGCAGGTAAAACTCTGAATTTGTTGGCCGCAGATGGAGTTCACCCGAATCCGTCGGGCTATCGAATTATGGCTTTTACTATTTTGCGAGGTTTGGGAGTACCCGCAAAGGATATTGAAAATTTGGAAGTCAAAAAGTGAATTTAGTTAATTGTTGAGTGTTGACTGTTGAGTGTTGACTGTTAATTGAAAGTATTTAGGGTACAAGCCACCTGATTTATATGTGGGTAAATTTTTCAAATCTAACATCACTCAATCGGTGGATGATACCGCTTCAACCAACAGCTACCAATAATAACTAAGGCCACCACAACTATAATTTCCGTCCAAAAAAATGAAAGGAAATCGCTTGCAGTTCCCACCGGAGGCACTCCCGGTTGAGCATTGCGAATCGCGGGAAAAGCAAACAGCATGACAGCAGTCCAGCTCAGCATTCCCACTTCCGGCAACTTGCCTGATTTCATCACTTTTAATGCTAGCAAAAGCGCCATTACTGACAACACCCACATGATGACAATAATCACTAAGGCAAAGAATTTGACCGGGAGCGATCGAGTTGCAGAAACATCGATATAAATAAAGATAGATGAATTCTCCTCCATCGGCTTATAACTGATGTCGAAACCTGGAACGTCGGCATTAAACTTAAATTCCAGCGGCACGGGATTCAGTTCAAAGGGAGCAAACTTTTTACCAATCGAAGGCAGCGGGTCAATCGAAATAGCTACTTTAGCAATGTGCCTGTCAAACGGGTAATTGTTAATTTTTCCTTTGACTAAGTTAAACTTCAATGCAGGGACAATCATCGGTTTGCCTTCTTTAAAGGTAATTTCCGAATCCTGTACGTTTGCGCCGTTAACTGTCATTAACAAGTCTTGAGCCGGGTAAGTTGGCCCTTTTTTATAGATACCTTTGAGTTCAAACTGCAACCGGGCTTCTAATTCATTTTTAATGGGATCAACGGCAATTACTGTCATTTTGACCTCAACCAAGCCTTTGGAGGCTACAAGGCTTTCAGGAGAGGGATTGTAAGGCTCTTGGGCGTTAGCATTGTGAGAGTAAATAGATAAGATGATTGCGAAAATTGCGAGAAAAGTGCTAATTAAAATAAGTATTTTTTTGAAATTAAATGTGTTGATAGTTTGCATTTATTATGATATTTTACATCTTGAATAGTTGTTAGCACTCCCGGCAGTCCGCCAGGGGTTTAAACCCCTGTCTCATAGCTAAAGTCGGTTAAAACCGACTAAAGAAAGTCGATCGACAATAAATGTGGGTTTTAGTCCTCTTTTAGAGGACTTTCGCTGTGAGACGGGGGTTTTCAACCCCCGGCGGGTTGTGGCGATTATCGACGCAAGAACCAGGCGAATCAACGCGCAACTACGAACCGATAGGAAGCAGTACATTTGGTGTGAAACTGCCGTGCAAACCGTAGGGAATGTGCTGTTTTAAATGCAAGCGCGCTACAGGGCCTTTGGTAATATCGCGAGCATCTAAAATCACTAAGGTCGATCGATGATGAGCTGCATCATACATTAAAACCAGCAGCCAGCCGTCATCCTCCGCAACAGCATCGGGACGGAGAACAAACACCGGTTCCCCCGCAAAACCACGCGGTGCCGCACTCCAAATTTGCCTTTCACCAGTCACGAAATCCATTTTGAGGATAGCTTGCAAAGGAGCATTCCCAGTGGGAGCATCAGCAGCACCGATGTAAAGATATCGGTAAGGTTGTCCGACATTATTCGGATGCAAAGTGGGAAACTCGCAGCACCTAGTTTCAACAACTTGATGCTGTACCGTTTTGTCTTGCAAATTTAACTTAAAGCGCCACAATTCGCCTGCGGGAACACTCTCGAAATCAACCTCGCGAAAATCGCCGTCGGCCTCTACAGTGGGAAATGATTCGTAACAAACTGAGTCAACAAAAACTTCGTCTCCTTCTTCCCATGCGTTGCAGTGGTGGAAGACAAAACAAGGTTCGGTTTCTAATATCTTTACCTCGTCAGTGCCGTTGCGGGGAATTAAAATTGCTTGCGTTGGCTTGTTTGGCGAAAATTGAATGCACTGGGATGCACTCCGAAATCCTAACACGAAAAGCAGCGGATTGAAGCTGACGGGGTTTTGGAAGAATATGCAGTAATTTGGGGTAATTACCATGTCGTGCAGGAAGGCAAAACCGGGTATTGCATGGGCGTGACGCTGCAAAAGTTTGCCACTTTCGTCGAGTTCGTAAATCGTGATAGTACTCGACAAACCGGGCTTGACAGAAAAGTTTACTAATCTGTCTCCTGCTCCATTTTTCCCTTTTTCAATTCTGGGGTGGGCGGCGAAGGCTTCACCGGGTTCCAAGATGCCGTCTAGGGTATCTAATCCGAGTGTTTCTAAGGTGCGTGGGTCGAGTCTGTAAGGCTGTGCGGCTTCCCAAAGTGCTAGCAGTTTGTCGCCCCAATAAATGATGTTGGTGTTGGCAATGTTTTTGATTTTGACATCAAAGATGTTGGCTAACCAGCCGCCAGGTTTCTGTGTGCCGAAAACGCCTCGGTGGAGGATTTTTCCGGCTTTTTGTTCGGCGAGATAGCCTTCTGTGCGGACGAATCGGTTGCGGAAATGGGCGCGGCCTTCGGATATTGCGATCGCACAAATCATCCCGTCACCGTCAAACGGGTGGTGGATGCGCTGGCCGTTGACATCCAATAAGCCAGGCCCGTTGCGAAAGAATGTGCCTTGCAAGCCGGGGGGGATTTCGCCTTCTATGTCGTCAATCCAGTAGTCGGATTCGTTGGGTTGGGATTCGTAGCCGCGCTGCCAGTCTTTGCGATCGTATGATACGTTTTGGGCGGCTGTTTGAGGTTGAGAAATCTGTAAGTTTGGCATTTGTAGAATAAGCTTTTATTGATTTAACCGCAGAGGGCGCAGAGAGAAAGGAGGTGAAAGAAGAGGAAATAAAAGTAGGGAGATTTTTGCAGTGAATTGTAGTTCTAATATCTAGAAGTTCAATATCTTTCTGCTGTCTTACTTCTTCCTTCTTCCTTCTTTTAATCCGTTACATCCGTTACAAAATCCGTTGCCGAACTGCCTTTATTTACTCTCTGCCGTGCGGCTTTGTGACCTTACTGTCGGTACTAAGTCGGGAAAGTATTCAGGCATGAAATGCTGTCCGCCTGGTTTGGAACTGCCCAGTTCTGGTTCTAATACGGGAAGTGACTTTTGATTGTTTTGAGCGCCGCTTTCTGTACTATCGGCGGGCAGCCAATTTAAGAACGGTAGCGGCAGAAGTGTGGAGAGGTTTGTGATGATGACTAGCAGCCAGAGGTTATCGAAATTGCGATCGGTAATTCCTAGCAAGTGGGTTAAAAGTGCACCGCCTTCGTGGGACAAAAGTCCTGCTAAATTTGTGACTGACATCAGCAGCGCAAATAAAGTTGCTTCAACGCCTGGGGGACACAAGCGGGCGGAGAGTACCAGCACCGGCATATAAGCAATTTGTCCGATTACTGTCAGGATTAGGCTGTCTCCGATGCTGAACCATTGATCGTCAATTCCTAAAGCTCGGTTGGCATGAGTTACTAATAATAAAGTAGTCATGCCCAAAGCAGCCGCAAGGACTGTTGACCAGCCAAAAATTACTCGAAATGGAACTGTTTTGAGGAAGCGCTGAAACAGCCAGACGCCGGCTAGGGCTGCAATGCTGGTAACGAGGCGCACTCGGCCGAGAAATTCGGGTTGAAAGCCTAATTCGTTGGTGGTGAAAAAGAAGAAGGCAGAGTCTGAGCTTGGGGTAGCTTGCCAGAGGAATAGAAAGGCGGTGGGCAGCCAAATTGTTTTTTGGGTAACAGCTTGCCTTAGTTGTTTTAGTTGGTCTTTGACAGTTTCAAAGTCGGTTCTTTTGTTGGTTTTTTCTTCGGCAATTAACCAAGCTGTTGCTGATACAATTAGCGGGAAAGATGCGGTGATTAAAAATATTGTGTGGGTGCTGAAGTGTTGCAGCAGGGAACCGCTGAGGTAGGCGGTAATTAGTCCGCCGAGGGCTGCAGCACCCCAAGACAAGGATTGCAGGGAACCGGCGTCGGTAACGGATTCTTTTCTGGCCCTTTCGACTACCAGGGAGTCGGCGATTACGTCGCTGACGGCGAGGGATAGGGAACTCAGGGCGATCGCGCCTGTAGCTGCCAGCGGTGTGTGTACAATTGTTGCGAGGCTCACCCATGCTAAGGTTCCCAGCAGCCCGGAGAGGACGATGTAGGGGCGTCTGCGGTAGCCGAATATCGGCAAGCCGTCGGACATGAACCCGAACACGGGTTTGATAATCCAAGGCAGGGCTACGACGCCCAGCATGGCTGAGACTTCTGCCGGGCTCATGCCGAGTTCGTCTTTGAGAAAGAAACTGACGGCTAAGCGGGCTAGTCCGAGGATGCCTTGGACGAAGTAAATCAGTAAGATGGCTATGAGTTCGGGGGTTGGCTCATTCCCAAAGAATACTTTTTCTTTTAAAGATTCTTTGAGTTTGCTGACGCCGGAGGGGGAAACGAGCATTTGAGCAATATTTCTTAATGAATCTCAATATTTATAACACATTCTTAATGAGTTGGGGGAACTGCCGGAGGTGGGAGGCGAGAGTGGCGGGGATTTGGTAAGTGCTATAAGATTGTATTTATCTTGCAATTTAAGCGTGTTTTGTAATAATAAAAACAGAAAAACGCACCGCGCGCGAAGGATGCCAAGCAAGAGAAATAAGAGAAAACTCACAACTGCTGTCAGCTCTGTTATATGATTATCGATGCTAAAAATGTGCCTGAAATTACGGGTTCCAAGTATCCTCAAGAATTCCAATCTGCTGTTGCGGGGAGAGTTAAAAAACGCTTGGGCGATGCTGCCGGCTTGCAGAATTTTGGAGTAAATTTGGTGAGACTTGCGCCGGGAAGTTGTTCTGCTCTCAGGCACTGGCATACCCGGCAAGATGAGTTAATGTATGTTCTGGAAGGGGAAGTTACTCTGATTACAAATTCGGGAGAGCAAGTGCTGAAACCGGGTATGGCGGCGGGTTTTCGGGCGGGGGATGAAGACGGGCATCATTTAGTTAACCGCTCGAATGCAGATGTTGTTTATCTGGAAATTGGCGATCGCACTCCCGGAGATAGTGCCGAATATCCCGATGACGATCTAATGGCGAAAGGTAACGGAAATAGTTGGATTTTTACTCGCAAAAATGGCGAGGTTTATGAGAGTTGAAAATTTATGAGTCAAGTGAATCTTTGGACTTCGGCGGAACACGCTTTGTGGTATCTTGCTAAAGCTGATGGAATTCCTCACCGCACTGAAGGTGAAGCGGTTTTGTTGGAGGAAGTGCCGAAAAATGTTAAGCGAATTCTGGATGTGGGTACGGGAGACGGGCGGTTGCTGGGTCTGCTTAAGTGCGATCGACCAAATGTTGAATGTGTGGCGATCGACTTTTCGCCGACAATGCTGGAAAAAGCCAGAATTCGCTTTGCTGATGACCAGAATGTCACGGTAATCGAGCACAATTTTGATGAATCGCTGCCGGATTTGGGCAAGTTTGATGCGGTGGTTTCTAGTTTTGCGATTCATCACGTAATGGACGATCGCAAACGTTCGCTTTACGCCGAGATTTTCGAGCTTTTGGAACCCGGAGGAATTTTTTGCAACTTGGAACACGTAGCGTCACCAACTCCCGCTTTACATGAGAAATTTCGAGAGGCGCTGGGTATTAGTCACGAACCCGAAGATCCGTCTAATAAATTGCTGGATGTGGAAACGCAATTGCGCTGGTTTAGAGAAATTGGTTTTACTGATGCAGATTGTTATTGGAAGTGGCGGGAACTCGCTTTATTAATTGGGGTGAAACCTGTTTAAAGCATTTCGTGCAAATTCGCCGATTTAGGTAACGACACGGCACTGCCGTGTCCCTCAAACTTCACAGACAAGCTGTCAATCAAAGTCGCTTCTCGCCACAGATATGGGTAAGGAAACGGCAGTGCTGTGTCCCTAAAAATCTCACAGACAAGCTGTCGAGCGCTGATACAAGTGTACAGTAGAAAGCAAAATCCAACCGTTTTTTTTTACCTGCCATTCAATGACCTAAAATTACCAAATTAAGCGCATTTTTCGACCACTGATCGGGAAGATTTGATGCAGCAGTTATCTGATTGCCAGACTATTTTGGGCGTTATTTCATAAGCTGTTTACCACTTACGATCAAAAATATAAAGAATATGCCATAATTTAAAGCCCCCACTAAAAATTCCCAAAAATCTGCCCGAACTTGGTCGCAACCATGCGGGGCTGTACCGCAAAAACCAGAAGCAAACATCAAGACCAATGTAAGAAGAAAGGTTGCAATTAATCCCAATAAACCAATAATGCTGAAAAGGTATCCAATAAATTGTACTGTTTTCATTACTTACTAATATATGTGGTAATTGTCTCTTCTATAGTTTAAACAGCACCTTACTGCGTTAACTCCTAATCTTGCATTCCTTTAACATAAATTTATTTAATATCTGTTGAGCGTACTATTGTTTAAGTCGATCGAATTGATGCTTGGGTTGTAGAAGGGGTGCCTCCGTCCCTGCCCCCCTCGCGAGGATATGCGTTGTGCAAGCCTTCGACGCAGGGGCTGTCGGTTGAGTACCGGAGGTCGGGAGAATACTTTTATTATGTTGGGGAGTATGCAAGCGCGATCGGGCTGGGGGGACTGATGTGGACGTGTGTTTTGGCGGGAATATACGGGTAACAGAGATATCACTTTGATGGGATTTGATGGGTTTGGGCGATCGATAAGGAAAATTTCTATGGATTAAATTAAATCCGGTACTTTAGGTTTAATTCGGCGCTCGTACCAGTTCATTAATGGGGTGGAAGTAATGCCGTGCAAAACCACAGAAATTATGATTGTTGAAAAGGTAATCCAGGCAATTCTTTCGGCGATTTCGCCTTTTAAACCCTGAGCGAAAGCATAGGTAAGATAATAGATAGAACCTACACCACGAATGCCAAACCAACCGTAAAGCCAGCGATTGGCGGGATGCAAAGGACTGCCGAGCGTACTAATCCAAGCTCCCACAGGTCGGATTAAAAAAATCAACAATCCAGCTACTAAGAGGGAGTATCCTCCATAGGCCAACATAGGTTCTAAACGCAAAAGCGAACCTAATAGTAAAATAGTTGCTACTTCCATTAACTTTTCAATGCGCTCGGTAAAGTGCAGTTGAGAAAGCGGTTTTTCTGGGTTTCGGTAACTCCGCTGCACGACAATTCCTGCTACAAAAACGGCGAGAAATCCGTAGCCGTTGACTACTTCTGTGAGGGAATAGGTGAGCAGAATTGCGCTGAGAGCAATGAAATCTTCCATTAATTGATCGGCCGATCGATAGCGTTGGAGTTGGCGATCGATCCAGGTGACGCCTTTAGCTACTAAAATTCCCATAGCGATACCTGCGGCGATCGCCCAAATCAAGTCAACTGCTACCCACTGCGAAAACCAGTTCGCCCAATTGTCATCTTTTAGCGCATAAATGCCGAAATAAACAAAGGGAAAAGCTAAAGCATCGTTCAAACCGCCTTCTGATGTTAAACCAAAGCGTAATTCATCGCGATCGTCTATATCAGCTAACTGAACTTCTGAGGCTAACACTGGATCAGTAGGAGCGAGAATGGCTCCCAATAAAATCGCCGGGCCCCAATCTAATTTCACACACCAATGACCGATGGCGGCTACAGCAAAAATCGAAATAGGCATTAAAAAACCGATCAGTCGGGCTGTCGAATTCCAAGCCCAAAATTGCAGCGGGCGATTCATTTTTAAGCCGCAACTGAACAGAGAAACAATAACTACAAATTCTGTAAGTCTTTCTAAAAATTGAGCTTCGGGACGCAAGTCAATCAACTTGATGCCGTAGGGTCCCAATCCGATACCGACAACTAGATAAATTAAAGCATAAGACACCGGCAATCGCGAAATCCATCCAGAACCCAAGGTGACTGTCAGCAGGAGGATGCCAATAACTAGCAAGTTGAGAATGTAATTATCCACAGGAGCTATCGCACTTTTAATCAAGTTTACCAAGTGCAATTTTTACATATAAAAGCTTCTGGCGCATCCACCGCCCGCTAGATTCACCTATCCTCCGAAAGTTGCAGTTTTTATGCTAAATGACTAACAACTAACAACTAACAACTCACAACTAACAACTCACAACTAATAACTCACAACTGCTGACTGCTGACTACTGACTTTTTTCGGTAGCGATGATGTGCAAATCTACGTGTTTGAGCGATCGCACTAACTGTTGAGTCAAAGAACCCCGCAGCAGCAAATGCCAGCGGGATTGCTGGCTTTCGCCGATCACAATTTGAGTAACGCGATACTGTTTGGCTACCTCCGAAATCGCTTTGGCTATATTAGTACTGTTTACCCGCAAAAATTGCCCGTTAAATTCTTGACACAGTTTCTCACAAGTTTCAACGTGCAAGCTTTCTGCTTTTGTTAAAAATCTGTCTGGATCGTTGACAAACACAGCATAAAACGGGGCATTCATGTAGCTAGCAATCCTCGCGCCCCGCCGCAGCAGTTGCAAGGAATTCGGATAAGTCGAGATGCACACTAAAACTCGTTCGTGAATGTTGCAAGATTGACCTTTTAAAGTTGCTGCATCGTCTTCCACATTGTCTGCGACTTCTCGCAGGGCGAGTTCTCGCAAAGCAATTAAATGACGGCGCTGGAAAAAGTTTTTTAAAGATTGTTCAATTTTTTCGGGAGCATAAATTTTGCCTTCTAGCAACCTTTCTTCTAAAGTTTCCGGCGTAACATCGACAACGACTATTTCGTCAGCATCTTCGAGAACGCGATCGGGCACTCGCTCTCGCACTACAACTCCGGTAATTCGAGCTACTAAATCGTTGAGACTTTCTATGTGTTGAATGTTGAGAGTAGAGAAAACATCTATCCCGGCATTGAGAATATTTTCAACATCTTGATATCGCTTTTCTCGCAGAGAACCAGGAATATTTGTATGAGCCAGTTCGTCTATTAATGCTAATTGAGGACGGCGTTCTATAACAGCATCCGTATCCATTTCGGCGAGCATTTTTTCCGCGCGCCGCATTTGTTTTTTAGGCACTATTTCTAGTCCATCGGCCTTAGCTGCTGTCTCTTTCCGCCCGTGAGTTTCTAACAGTCCAATTACCACATCAATGCCTTCAGATTTGAGCGTGTGTCCTTCTTCCAGCATTCGGAAAGTTTTGCCCACACCGGGGGCCATGCCGATAAATATTTTGTGCTTTCCCCGGCGGAGGGTGCGATCGTAAGTGCGGTTAGGCTGGGCATAAACCGCGTCTGGATTGTTAGTAAGTTCGCTAGAGTGAATCATAGCTGAGTAGTGAGTTGTTAGTTGTTAGTTGCCAGTTGTCAGTTGTCAGTTGGCGGTTGTCAGTTGTCAGTTGCTACAAATAACAAGCAGCAAATAACTAATGACTAATGACTACTGACTACTAACTGTCAACTATTGTAAACGGTCGAGAGCCAAATTCAGTTGGAGGACGTTAACTCCCGGTTCACCGAAAATGCCAAGAAATCTGCCCTCTGTATTTTTTGCTACCAACATTTCTACTTGATTGAGATTGAGCAAGCGCACTGTTGCTATCCGCTGAATTTGCGCGCTAGCTGCCTCTATGCTAATGTGCGGATCGAGGCTAGAACCAGAGGTGTAGACTAAATCTGCCGTTGGTTTGATACCAGCTTTGTTGAGGCGATCTAATTCAATTTGCACGCCCTGAAAACCCTCTTTCTCATTACCTCGTTTCAGCAAATCAGAGTTGCTGGTAGCTAGGTTGCTAGCCCCCGACATACCTGTTCTCTGACTTAAGTTATCTGCCTTGGTCGGGTCATAATCTTCGGTTGCAAAGCTGCTGTAATTTGTGGTACTGGGGCGGCTCCAAAAATATTTAGCCGAGCTGAAGGTTTGACCTATTAAGGAGGAACCCACGACAACTCCTTGCTTAGTAATTAAGCTGCCGTTTGCCTGCGGGTTGAAGGCAATTTGACCAATTACTAGCAGGATTAAAGGGTAAATAATGGCTGTAATTCCCCACAAAACTAGGGTAAGGCGAAGGGTTCTAATTATTTCTCTCATAAATTACCTCGCTCGGTTATTTGCTAACGGTTAATTATTGACTAAAATCTTTCCGGCTGAAAGATGACTACAAACAGGTAAATAGAAAGGGCGATAATCACCAAACCCAGGAGACTTAAACCCCAGACCGCTTTTCGGGTCAAATCTTCACCCCCAACCGCGTAAACAGCGGGGGCAATTATCGCATTGAAACACATTACCAGAAATAGCTGCACTGGGATAGGATGGCGCTGCCAAAGCATTTGCACTAACTCAATAATTTCTTGGAAATCTCTGGGAAAAATATCATTCAGCAAATCATTCCGTTTCATAAACTCTCCTTATTTTGGAAATAAATATCTGTCTTTCTATTGGAGGATTTTTCGGGTAAAATCTAGGCATATCTTCTGGAAATGGATTCCCCGGCAGAGCCGGGTAACGAGATTAACTGGTGTATCCGTGTCAAAATTCGTGTCGTGCTTTCCCGATCTATGCTAGCCCAACGGCGGCAATCAAAACATCAATAACTTTGATAGCAATAAACGGCGCGACTGCCCCTCCCAATCCGTAGATTAAAATGTTCCGCTGCAACAGTTGATTTGCGGTCAGCGGTCGAAATTTTACCCCGGTTAATGCTAAGGGAATTAAAGCGGGAATAATCAAAGCATTGTAAACTAATGCCGACAAAACCGCCGATTGACCGCTGGCTAAACCCATCACGTTCAAAGCGCCAACCGGGGCAAACATTGCCGGAATAATTGCAAAATATTTAGCGATATCGTTGGCTAGGGAAAATGTAGTCAGCGCGCCGCGAGTAATCAGCAATTGTTTGCCAATTGTCACTAAGTCGATTAGTTTAGTAGGGTCGGAATCTAAGTCCACCATGTTCGCTGCTTCCTTTGCTGCTTGGGTTCCCGAATTCATCGCGAGTCCTACGTTTGCTTGCGCTAGTGCGGGTGCGTCGTTGGTTCCGTCTCCCGTCATTGCTACTAATTTGCCTTCTGCTTGTTGCTTGCGAATTACTTCGATTTTGTCTTCGGGAGTTGCTTCGGCAATGAAGTCGTCAACGCCGGCTTCGTCGGCAATTACTGATGCTGTAATTCGGTTATCTCCGGTGAGCATTATTGTGCGGATGCCCATTTTTCGCAGTTGGTCAAATCGATCGCGAATTCCCGGTTTGATGACATCTTTCAAATAGATAATGCCGTAGGTGTCGCTGCCTTGACAAACGCCTAGAGGTGTGCCGCCAAGTCGCGAAACTCGCTCGTAAGCTGCATCCAGATCCGGCCCTTCATTGCCCCCGCGCGATCGCACAAAACCCTTCACCGCATCCACCGCACCCTTGCGAACCTCCGTCCCATCGGGCAAATCCGTGCCAGACATCCGCGTTTTTGCGGAAAAATCAAGCCCAGTGGCGTTGGTGCGATCGAACTCCACCTGTGCGCCCAAATTTTGAGCCAAACGGACGATCGACTTTCCCTCTGGAGTGTCGTCAAACACGCTGGCATCGAGGGCTACCTGCGCCACTTCTTGCAGTGAATGACCGTTTACCGGAATGAATGCCTCGGCTAAACGGTTCCCCAGCGTGATCGTCCCCGTTTTGTCCAAAATTAGCGTATTCACGTCGCCGCAAGCCTCCACGGCGCGTCCAGAGGTCGCTATCACGTTAAACTGAGCGACGCGATCCATCCCCGCAATGCCGATCGCGCTCAGCAAACCTCCAATGGTTGTTGGAATCAGCGCCACCAGCAGCGAAATCAGCGTCACCACGCCCACAGGGGTTTTCACGTAATTTCCCACGGGCGGAATCGTCGAAACCACAATCAAAAATACCAGAGTCAGCACCGCCAGCAGCACCGTCAGCGCGATCTCGTTCGGCGTTTTCGATCGTTCTGCGCCCTCTACCAGCGCGATCATCCTGTCCAAAAACCCCTTGCCGGGGTCGGCCATCACCCGCAGCGTCAGTTCGTCGGAAAGGATGCGCGTCCCGCCGGTGACGGAACTGGCGATGTCCGAACCCGGTTCCTTGAGCACCGGGGCCGATTCGCCGGTGATCGCAGATTCGTCTACAGATGCGACACCTGCGATCACTTCGCCGTCGGCAGGAATGACATCGCCTGCGATCACTTTAATTTGGTCGCCGCGTCTCAGGGATGTCGAACTAACTTCTTGAATTGAACCGTCTGGTAAGAGTTTGCGGGCTGTTGTGTCGGCTTTGGTCGATCGCAGGGCATCTGCTTGCGCTTTGCCGCGCCCTTCCGCCACCGCTTCGGCAAAATTAGCAAATACCAAAGTGAAGAACAAAATTAACGTGACTAAACCGTTGAAAACTCTCTGATTTTCGCCGGGAACCGGGCCGAACAGCGTCGGGTCGATCGTTAATAATGCAGTCACAATTGTGCCAACCCACACCACAAACATCACCGGATTTTTCAGCATCACCTGCGGGTTTAGCTTGAGAAAAGCTTGTTTAAAAGCTCTTTGATAAAGGCCTTTTGTATTTGCTTTCGGCGTGTGCTTGCGAGATTCGCGAGAGCCTCTAGCAGGTTTTTTTGGGGAATCAGGGGTATTGGAAGAAGCCATATCGATTGGGGATTTTTAATGAACCACAGAGAACACAGAGAACACAGAGAAATAGAAGAGTGAGGTTGATAATTTTTTGCTACAGAGGTGGAGGAGTTGGTGTTGCTAAAGGTGTTGTGGGTGCAGTTATCGGTGTGGGTTCAAATTTGCCGTTGCTAATTTCATATCCTTCGGCAATTGGCCCTAAAGCTAGGACTGGGAAAAATGTCAGCGCGCCGAGAATTATGATTACTCCTGCGGTGACGCTGGTGAACAAAACTGAATCTGTTCTGAGAGTACCCGTTGTTTCGGGAACCAGTTGTTTGTTCGTCATGCTCTCAGCTAAAAGCAGCAGGGCAATAATTGGAACGTAGCGCCCCAACAGCAGGCTAAAACAGGTGCTTAAATTCCACCAAAGTCCTGTCGGCGCGGGTTGAGAGTCGGCCAATCCTTCCAAGCCTGAACCGTTGTTAGCGGCCGCCGAAGCGTATTCGTACATCACCTGGGAAATTCCGTGAAATCCCGGGTTGCTGATGCCGCTCAAACTGTCGGTAAAGGCGAGGGAAATGGCGCCGGGGATTAAAACTGCGATCGGGTGAATTAACAAAACAACGCTGGCTAAAACAATTTCTCGTTTTTCAATTTTGCGTCCCAAAAATTCCGGCGTTCTGCCCACCATCAATCCGGTGAGAAATACGCTCAAAATCGAGTAGATAAATAAGTAAGCCGTTCCCGTTCCTTGTCCGCCCCAAACGATTTGCAGAAACAAATTAAACAGAGTAGCAAAACCACCGGGAGGCATTAAAGAATCGTGCATCCCGTTGACAGCTCCGCACATAGTGCCAGTCGTAGTCACTGCCCACAGTGCAGTCTCGGCCCAGCCAAACCTAACTTCTTTGCCTTCTAAATTTGGCTGCTGCGAACCCAGTAAACTATTAATTTGAGGGTTGCCGCCGTACTCGCCAACTGTTGCAATCCCAATCAAAATTACATAGATGGCAAACACCATCCAAAAAATCAGCCATCCCTGCTTTTTGTTGTTGGCAAATCTGCCGTAAGTGTGAATCATAGCTGCTGGTACAGACACCATTGCTAGTGTTTCCAGCAAGTTGGTAAAAGGGTTGGGATTTTCAAAGGGATGAGCCGAGTTCATGGCAAAAAAACCGCCGCCATTTTCTCCCAGTTGTTTGATACTTTCCAAGTGAGCTACTGGCCCGCGAGCTATTACTTGCGTGCCGCCTTCTAAGGTACGGGCAACGGCGGGCCCGGCGAGGGTCTCCGGCACTCCTGAAATTAGCAAAAACAAGCCTATTATCAAAGAAAGGGGCAGCAGAATGCGGGTGATTGATTGAATTAAATCGATGTAAAAGTTGCCCAGCGGGCGGCCGGTTAATCCCCGGATAAAGGCAATGCCTACTGCTAAACCCGTGGCGGCTGAGGTAAACATTAAAAAACCCAGAGTTAACTGGGATAGATAACTGAATGTTGTCTCGCCGGAGTAATGCTGTTGGTCCGTATTTGTGAGGAATGAAATAGTTGTGTGCAGCGCTGTATCCCAGGTTGGGACACTTAGGTTGGTGGGATTTAAAGGCAGCACTCCCTGAAGCATGAAAATTAAAAACACAAATATGCCCATTGCTGCATTGCTGTAGAGTAGCGTTCGGGCATATTGCCAGCCTGTCATGGAATCTACAGACCGGATGTTGCTGGCTTTATAGATAATTTCTTCTAGGGGTTTAATACCGGGGTCGAGAATGGTTGGTTCTCCCATGTACACCCGCGCCATGTAGTTGCCGAAGACTGGCGCGATTGCTATTAAAATGATTAGGGTTAATGCGATTTGAAGTAATCCTTGCAGCATAAATGAGTTAATTTTTATCCTTGGATAAATGGGTTTTGCCGATCGCCAAATCGGTTAGGTGGGAGGTTCCAAAAACCGGGCGAGCTTTTTTTGCAGGTCACTTTCAGTTTGGGGGCTATCGCCGGATTCAATGCTCCTAAAATGCAATTTATCCAGCCAGAGGGATTAAAGCCTTCACCGGGTTTTCGCTGGGATAATTCCTGGTTTTTTTTTGCTAACCCCGTGCTTTGACAGCGAGGGAGGAATTGTATAGCTTTTAGTACCGTGTCAGAATAACTATTGTTAATGTGGATGCCACTGAAATCCCTTTGGTTAGACAAAGTTGATATGTCACTCCTGTTACCCACAAAATGCCCTCTACTTGTACTGATTACTATACTCACTGTTAGAAATTTGGATAATTAGCCTTCAGGTATAAATTGCTATTGGCAAATTATGCTTATTCGCTCTATATTGGTCAGAATAGATGAATATTTAGCTCGGTTAAATGTATATACTTCGAGATATAGATGCTCTATAAACGCGATTCTTTGGCGCGATAATAGGTAAAAAATAGTCCAAATAAACAGCTATGCTAAGGTAGAAAGTAGGGGAATATGAAACTAGAATAGAGGAAGGTAAAGGAAAAAACTTTGAATCCAAAATATAAAAGGGATTGATTTAGGATGTTTAAAAGTTTATCGGCTATACGCAAAAAACTGACTATTCAAGAGAAGTATTGGCGGGGGAGGTGGTCGATCGCAATTTTATTTGCGATTGTTGCACTGCTGGAATTTACTACGCCGTCGGAGTATCTGTTTGGGTATTTGTACACGGGGCCGATTTTACTGGCTTCTTCGCGCTTGAGTCGGTTGGGTAAGTTGCAAGTTACGCTGGTATCGGCAGCTTTGACACTGTTAAATTTGTTTGTTCCTTCTGGAGAAGCGATCGCCCTAGCCACTGTCGCAAATAGATCGATCGCAGTCATGGCTTTAGGGGTGACGGGATATTTGAGCGATCGCAACCAGCAGTACCAAGAGACGATCGCGATCGCTAAAGCTGAGTTGCAGTCGCAGCAGCGGCTAGCAAGCATCCGAGAAGATTTTGTCTCTACTTTGAGTCACGACTTGAAAACGCCGATGCTAGGGGCGATTGAAACAATTAAAGCTTTTGCATCAGCAAAATTTGGGAATGTCACCGCCAGCCAGCAAAAAGTTCTCGAAACAATGGCGCGATCGCACAAAATGTCTCTACAATTAGTAGAAACGCTGCTAGATGTTTACCGCAACGATGCCGAAGGTTTAAAACTGCAACTTGCGCCTGTAAATTTAGTAGCTTTGGCAGAAGAAGTAATAGCAACACTCATCCATTTGTCGGCGGTGCGCCGAGTTTACATTAATATGAGTTACGGAGAGTCTGATTTCCGTCGCTCTTTGTGGGTAAATGGCGATGCGGTGCAACTTCAGCGCGTTTTTGCTAATTTGTTAACAAACGGAATTAACCATGCTCCTCGCGGCGGTAAAGTGGAAATTGTTATGGAATCTAAGTCGAGTTATCAGGTGGTGAAAGTTATCGATAGCGGTTTGGGAATTACTGCCGATGAACTGCCCCACTTGTTCGAGCGTTTTTATCAAGGAAACGGCGATAGGCAAGCCCAAGGATCGGGATTAGGATTATACTTATCTCGCCAAATCATTGACGCCCACGGCGGTATAATTTGGGCAGAAAATAAATTGCCACACGGTGCTTTATTTGGATTCCGACTCCCTGCTATCCCACAGAAATGAAA
This sequence comes from Microcoleus sp. AT9b-C3, assembly GCF_036705485.1. NCBI lineage: Bacteria > Bacillati > Cyanobacteriota > Cyanophyceae > Oscillatoriales > Microcoleaceae > Microcoleus > Microcoleus sp. AT9b-C3. Next base: position 144,929 of record NZ_JAUBUR010000009.1, read on the forward strand.
CCAGCTTATCCCTTGCGAATTCTCCTAGTTGAAGACGACGAACTGTTTCGGTTGGGTCTGCAAACGCGGTTGCAGCAAGAAAGTTGCTTGCAAGTAATTGCCGAGGCAGAAGATGGCGAAACAGCAGTAGAACTGACTCAGGAACACTTACCAGATGTGGTAGTTCTCGATGTCGGTTTGCCGGGAATTGGCGGTATTGAAGCGTGCCGCCAAATTAAACAGCGACATCCAGCAATTCCAGTTTTAATTTTAACATCTCATTCTCAAAAATCCTTAATTGAAAGATTAATTGCAGCGGGAGCTCAGGGATATTGCCTCAAGGGAATTGCGGCGGAAACTTTGGTTTGGGCAATTCGATCGGTAGCAGCGGGCGCTTCGTGGTGGGATAAGGCGGCAACTGCGGAAATTCGGGCGGTTTTTGCTAATCCTGAACCTGTGAAAGTTGGTTCAAAATCAGAAGTTTTGGAAAATCCCCTGACGAAGCGAGAACAGGAAATATTAGCTTTAGTTGCGGCGGGGAAAAGCAATCAGGAAATTGCTGAAATATTGTACATTGCTCCGGGGACTGTGCGGGTGCACGTGCACGCGATTTTGCAAAAGCTAGAAGTGCGCGATCGCACTCAAGCAGCAGTGCTCGCTATTCAGAAAGGATTGGTAGCAGAAGAACTTTTGGCGATCGAACCTTGATAGGGCTGGTTCTGTACCGGAAGTGTCGGTTTTTTAAAGGAATTTTTGGCTAAACCCGCCCCTATTAAGATGCCTCTGTTGCAGGTTCATGGAAAATTAGTATTCGTCTTGATTGTTAATTTTACTAATGACATTTAATCTTTAAATTTGCTAAGCTCGACACGCTTTAATTTTCCTACCGTCATCTAACCAAAGGTGTATTATGCCAAATTTTATCCGTTCAGTTTTTAGTTCGATCGCCTTTCTCGACTCTGCTGTTCCAGATGCTCAAACTCTCCGCAACGGCATCGCAGCGGGGACAGAAGTAATTATTCTTGATGCGGTGCGGGATGGAGTAGCACAAATTACTGAAGCGCTAGCGACTCGCAGCAATATTAAAAGTATTCATATCATCTCCCACGGTCGCCCCGCGAGTTTGCTGCTAGGCGCGATCGATCTAAACTTGACAAATTTAAAAACTTATGCTAAGCAATTGCAGCGTTGGTCGCGATCGCTGGCAGACAGTGGAGAGATTTTACTGTACGGGTGCGATGTAGCGGCGGGGGAGAAGGGCGCTAACTTTGTGCAGCAACTGAGTCAGCTAACCAAGGCAAAAATTGCTGCTTCTAGATCGCCGATCGGCAGTAGCCGTTTAGGCGGAAACTGGCTGCTAGATTATACAACGGGAGTTATTGTGGCTGGGCTGGCGATCGACCCACCCGCGATCGCCGCTTATCAATTTGTGTTCGGTCTTACCCTCTACGACGGCACAAGTAACTTTGGGCCTTTTTCTGGTCAAACACCGGGCATTGGGACACCGCCACCGGACGGTACTCAATTAGCTTATGGAGAGCTACCTGCGGCTCTTCCATTCGCCAATGGTGCGTTCTCGCCCAACACGGGCATTAATACTGCTACCGTGAGTTTCCCGGCTAGCAATGCAGGCTATGCGGGCTACACCAACTATATATATAGTTCCTCTCCTGCCCCAGCAGGAACATTTAGTCTACTAAACCCAACTTTCCCCGCACTCAACCGCACCAACGGTTACAGCGTTTCTTTTCGAGTTGCAGTAACGGCTGAAAACAGTAATAGTAACAATCGGGCAGGTTTCAGCATCATCGCCATTAGCAGCGACGGTCAAAACGGCATTGAACTGGGTTTCACCAACGGCAACCTCGGCGCCAACGGAGGCATTTTTGCTCAAAACGGTGGTGCATCCCCAACTCTGTTTACTCGCGGGGAAAATGCACCTTTTAACATCAGCAATGCTACCGACTACAAACTGGTGGTTCAAGGCAGCACTTACAGCCTGTTTGCTGGAGGCGCAGCAATACCAGGCCTGACAAATCAACCGCTACGCAACTACACGGCTTTTGATGAAAAAGCCAGTCAGCCGCCTTTACCCTACGATCCCTACAGCCAGCCAAACTTCCTATTTTTCGGGGACGCCACCGATCAAGCAAGTGCTACTTTTACTCTCGGCCGCATCTCGGTTAATAACTTCCCGGTGGCTGGCACTGACAGCTATACTGTCCTGCACGACCAAATTCTGCCCCCTGGGTTGTCGGTTTTAAACAACGACAGCGACGCCAATAGTGACCCACTCACAGCCGCTTTAGTCACAGGCCCGAGCAACGGTACGATCGCATTTAACCCCGACGGCAACTTCACTTATACTCCAAAAGCAGGCTTTGTCGGGACTGATACCTTCACCTACAGCGTTAGCGACGGCGCTGCTACTATCCCCGCCACGGTGAACATCAATGTTACTAACAATCCGCCGCAGCCACAACCTGATACCTATAAAGTCCTGCACGACCAAATTCTCCCCGGATTTCCGTCCGTCTTAGTCAACGACACCGACGGCGACATCTTGGACAAGTTGACCGCCGCTTTAGTCACAGGCCCGAGCAACGGTACGATCGCGTTTAATCCCCTCGGTGACTTCACTTATACTCCAAAAGCAGGCTTTGTCGGGACTGATACCTTCACCTACAGCGTTAGCGACGGTGCTGCTACTATCCCCGCCACGGTGAACATCAATGTTACTAACAATCCGCCGCAGCCACAACCTGATACCTATAAAGT
>NZ_JAUBUR010000009.1:147785-219870 GCF_036705485.1 Microcoleus sp. AT9b-C3
AGCGTTAGCGACGGTGCTGCTACTATCCCCGCCACGGTGAACATCAATGTTACTAACAATCCGCCGCAGCCACAACCCGACACCTACAGCATCAGTGCGGGAAAAGTCCTCAGCTTAACAGCGCCGGGAGTTTTAGGCAACGACTCCGACGCAGATTTAGACACGCTGACTGCTGCGGTGGCCGCAAACCCGACGAAAGGGTCGATCGCCCTCAACAAAGACGGTTCTTTCACTTATACTCCTAACGCAGGCTTTTCTGGAACAGACACCTTTACCTACACAGTCAGCGACGGAATAGTTAGCTCGGAACCGGCTACCGTGACTGTCAGCGTCAACAATAACCCGCCTGTGGCGAATTCTGACAGCTATACTACTGCTTTTAATACGAGTCTCAATGTGACGGGTTTGGGAGTCTTAATCAACGATACAGACCTGGAAAATGACCCGCTGACTGCGATTTTGGTGGCAAATCCGACTCAAGGGTCGATCGCCCTTAACGCTAACGGTTCTTTCAGTTACACTCCGAATGCTGGTTTTGCAGGGACAGACTCTTTTACCTACAAAGCTAATGACGGAAAAGCTGATTCTGCGATCGTCACGGCAAGCATTGTTGTCAATAACCCTCCGACTCCGACTCCAACTCCAACTCCAACTCCAACTCCGACTCCAATTCCCACGGAAACTCCAACTCCCACGGAAACTCCGACGCCGACTCCAACTCCCACGGAAACTCCGACGCCGATACCTACGGGAACTCCGACGCCGACACCCACGGAAACTCCGACTCCGACTCCCACGGAAACTCCGACTCCGACTCCGACTCCCACGGAAACTCCGACTCCGACTCCCACGGAAACTCCGACTCCGACACCCACGGAAACTCCAACTCCGACACCTACGGAAACTCCAACTCCGACACCTACGGAAACCCCAACTCCGACACCGACACCTACGGGAACTCCGACGCCCACTCCCACGGAAACTCCGACTCCGACACCTACGGGAACTACGACGCCCACTCCCACGGAAACTCCGACTCCGACGGGAACTCCGACTCCGACGGGAACTCCGACGGGAACTCCGACTCCGACTCCGACGGGAACTCCGACTCCGACGGGAACTCCGACTCCGACGGGAACTCCAACGCCGACGGGAACTCCAACGCCAACGGAAACTCCAACGCCAACGGAAACTCCGACTCCGACTCCGACTCCAACTCCGACTCCGACGGGAACTCCAACGCCAACAGAAACTCCGACTCCGACTCCGACGGGAACTCCGACTCCGACGGGAACTCCAACGCCAACGGAAACTCCAACGCCAACGGAAACTCCGACTCCGACGGGAACTCCAACGCCAACAGAAACTCCGACTCCGACTCCGACGGGAACTCCAACGCCAACGGGAACTCCAACGCCAACGGGAACTCCAACGCCAACGGAAATCCCGACTCCGAGTCCGACGGGAACTCCGACTCCAACTCCGACGGGAACTCCAACGCCAACGGAAACTCCGACTCCAACGCCAACGGAAACTCCGACTCCGACGGGAACTCCGACTCCGACGGGAACTCCGACTCCAACGGGAACTCCAACGCCAACGGGAACTCCAACGCCAACGGAAACTCCGACTCCGACTCCGACGGGAACTCCGACTCCGACGGGAACTCCAACGCCAACGGGAACTCCAACGCCAACGGGAACTCCGACTCCGACGGGAACTCCGACTCCGACGGGAACTCCAGACGATCGCGATTGCATTTGCGAACAGATTACCCTACCCGCGATCAGTTCGATTCCCGGCCCGAATTCAGTCGATCGCACTTTCAATGGCACTGACGACAGCGATTTCCTCATCGGCAGCAATGTCAACGACGTTATCAGCGGTTTCAACGGCGACGACATTCTGCTGGGCGAAAAAGGCAACGACAATATTTACGGGGGACTGCCCAGCAATATCCCCCTTGGCCCCAATGCAGACAAAGACTTGCTGTTTGGCGGCAATGGCAATGATTACCTCAACGGCAATGGGGGCAACGATCGCATTTTCGGGGGTAAGGGCGATGATGTGGCGATCGGCGGCAAAGACGATGACTTGATTTGGGGCGACAAAGGCAATGATACTCTGGTTGGGGCTGAGGGTAATGACTGCTTGTTTGGAGGCAGTTTTGACCCGTCTAGCCCTGACTCGAATGGACGCGATTTGCTGTTTGGCGGTGCTGGCAACGACTTCTTGAATGGGGGAGATGCTGCCGATACTCTAAGCGGCGGCGAGGGCACTGATACGGTTTACGGTGGCAAGGGCAATGATGTTGTGGTGGGGGGTACTGGCAACGATCTCCTGTTGGGCGATCGCGGCAGTGATAGCATTTGCGGCGACGACGGGGACGATACTATTTTCGGAGATCGGCCGATCGGCTTTAACGGCGATCCAGATTCCCTGTGCGGCGGTGCTGGCAAGGATTTGATGTTTGGCAACGGCGGTAGTGACAAGCTATGCGGCGAGGAGGGCAATGATACTCTCTATGGCGGTAAAGGCGACGATTGTCTGATTGGGGGTTTGGGCAATGATATTCTCAGCGGCGGCATGGGGCGCGATCGCTTTGTTTTAACAGCAGGTGAAGGCAGCGATATAATTACTGATTTCACAAAAGGTGAAGATTTGCTGGTGTTAGTGGGTGGTCTAACTTTTGGTCAACTTAGTATTACCCAAAACGCTAATGCAGCTTTCATCAGGATTGGTGAGAACGGTCAACTGTTGGCTGCTTTGAATGGAGTGCAAGCTAGTGCGATCGGTGTGAATGATTTTACAATCTTCGGGTAAGCACAAATTAATTAACTATGGTGCGTACTCCGCACCTTAGTTAATTATGTAGAGTGTCCAACGCGCTACTTATCGCTATTAGTAGACTGTCAAATCATATCGTTTCCGATTGCATCGGTATGGTTCCAATGTCCAAACAGTCAGTTGTCCCTAACGTATAATTTTAGTCAACAGTCAACACTCAACAATCATCTCGCTCGTGCAACCGGAATTGATATCAAATCACTTTTTGTGTCCGGGAGTGCGATCGACAATAATCCAAGCTTTTACTTGACACTACTCAGAACTCCAGATATTATTTTAGTAACAAAAATGACTTAAACCAGGCACTCTACGGACAAACTACTGACAGTGTATTTACGTAAATAAAAAAATTAACGTAAAAAACCTTAGTTGATAGCTAATACATAATCATCTCAAATTTAGGTGCATCTAGATGGGACAGATAATTATTAACGAATTCCGCCGCAACGGGCAATTCCAGGGGAATGAGTATGTTGAACTGCTGTTGACCGAAGATCTAACAACAGCTCAACTTCAAAGTTTTTTTGTAGGCGATTCAAGTGGTACAACTGCACAGAAATTTTCTGCTTATCAGTTCACGAACATGGCGAGTATTGCTCCTGTATTCAAGGCAGGAACAATAATTGCGATCGGGGGTTCAGATGTCATTCCTACTAATGATATTACCTACAACCCTGTTGCCGGCGGAAATGATGCTGATTGGAACATTCAACTGCTGATAAATAACGGTGCTGGCGGTACTTATCTCAATAATGTCTTATTCGGAACTAACGCTTTCGGCGGGGATTTTGCAGCCTCAGATATTGTTTGGGTAGACACTAGCAGTGCGGGAATTACTTCTGTTGATTCCATCGCGTGGCCGATGACTGGGTTAGGGGTATTTGGGAGTGCAGCTAAGGTGCAAATTCTAGCACCAAACAACGGGGGTAATGTCGAGTTTTTGAGCGATATTGGCGGAATCAACCGAACTGCTAGTTATGCTATAAATAGTCCCGGCTCCTTGGGTTTGCCCAACGGGGGAATTAACACTATTTATATTAACAGCCTCCGCAACCCGCAGGTTAACATCGCTCCGACTTTGGCAACTCCTAATGTTAATCCGCCGATCGCAATTAATGAAGATATACCCAGCGCAGCTAACACAGGCTTTAGTATTTTTAATATCACTAGCGAGTTAGGAAGTGACGCTAATGGCGATCCTTTGGGTGTCGCAGTCACCGCTGCAGACAATACTAACGGCAATTGGCAATTTTCAACGGACGGCAATACTTGGACAAATTTCGGCACAGTGTCGGAAAGTTCAGCAACCGTACTAGGCCCGACTCCTCTTTATAATGGCTTACTTGGTAACACTCCTACTGCTCAAAATTGGCTATCTTTGACTAACTTAAATCTTGCTCCTCCTACCGCTACAGCTTCTGAAATTTTTAACGGTAATGGAGTTAATTTAAACAGCACTGCGGCCAATAGTATTTATGCGGGCTATAGAAATAATCCTTTAAATCAGTCATTTCCCCCGCTCGATCGCACTACAGGCTTTAGTTTATCTTTTAATCTCCAAATTATCTCGGAATCTCGCACTAATCAAAATCAAGCTGGTTTTAGCATTGTTGCCGTTACTAGCGATCGCAAAGCCATTGAAATCGGTTTCCAGCAGCTATCTGCAACTTCTGGCAATATCTTTGCACAAGCAGACGGCATTACTCCCAACCCAGGCGGACAAACCAACGGCTTATTTGTTGCAGCAGAGAATGTTCCTTATAACACCAATATTGCTACTAACTACACTCTCAGAGTTCAAGGTGACAATTACTTTCTTTCCGATGGAAGCGCTATCATACTAGCCGGCCCGCTGCGCGATTATTCAGGATATAGTGACCAGCCCGATCCTTACGAAACTCCTAATTTTCTATTCCTCGGTGACGGCACTACCTCGGCCCAAGCTAACATCAACCTGACGCGGGTATCCCTGCAAACGCCTGCGAAAGTTCGGTTTGTACCCAACCCAAACTATTACAGTACCCCTGGAAGCGAACCAACAATTACTTTTCGGGCGTGGGATGGAAGTAACGGACTGGGTAACGGTACTGCGGGCGTCAATGCTTCAGTTACTGGTGGAACAACGCCGTTTAGCACTAATAGTTTAACAAGTTCGATCGCAGTTAATCCAGTCAACGATGCACCTTCGTTTGTCAAAGGAGTCGATCGCACTCTCAGCAGCAATTCGGGGCCACAAACCATCCCCGGATGGGCGACGGCGATTTCTCCGGGCCCGGCAAACGAATCGGGACAAACTGTGGCTTTTGAAGTGGTAGGGAATGATAATGCTGCTTTGTTTAGTGTACAACCTGCGATCGACTCGGTGGGGACGCTAACCTTTACACCGGTGCCGGGGGCGATCGGCAGTGCTAATATCACTCTGAACCTTAAAGATAATGGCGGTAGAGAGAACGAAGGTATCGATACTTCTGAAACCCAAGCATTCATTATCAATCTCACCAATCCAGGCACATTTAACTTTAGTGCCGCAAATTACAGCGTTAATGAAAACGGTAATTTGGCCACAATTACTGTTACTCGCACTGATGCTACTAATGTGGCTGCTGCTGTCAGTTACAGTACAAGTAATGGAACAGCTAATGCGGGCAGCGACTATAACCAGACATCGGGAACCTTAAATTTTGGCATTGGCGAAACTGCTCAAAATTTCACGATTCCCATTCTTAATGATGCGGAAATAGAAGAGGATGAAACTGTTAATTTAACTCTGAACAATCCCACTAACGGAGCAGGCTTAGGAGCGATTTATAGTGCTGTTTTGACTATTGTAGATACAACTCCAACTCCGGCTCCGACGCCTGCGGAAACTCCAAATCCGACTCCGACTCCGACGCCTGCGGAAACTCCAACTCCGACTCCGACACCTGCGGAAACTCCAAATCCGACTCCGACGCCTGCGGAAACTCCAACTCCGACTCCGACGCCTGCGGAAACTCCGACACCAACTCCGACACCTGCGGAAATTCCAACTCCGACACCTGCTGAAATTCCAACTCCGACGCCGACTCCGACACCTGCTGAAATTCCAACTCCGACGCCTGCGGAAACTCCGACACCGGGGGAAATTCCAACTCCGACACCGACTCCGACACCGGGGGAAATTCCAACTCCGACACCGACTCCGACACCGACTCCGACACCTACGGAAATTCCAACTCCGACACCGACTCCGACACCAACTCCGACACCTGCGGAAATTCCAACTCCGACACCGATTCCGACACCGGGGGAAATTCCAACTCCGACACCGGGGGAAATTCCAACTCCGACACCGATTCCGACACCTGTGGAAATTCTGACGCCAACTCCGACTCCGACGCCTGCGGAAACTCCAATTCCGACGCCTGCGGAAACTCCAATTCCGACACCGACACCGGGGGAAATTCCAACTCCGACACCGACGCCAATTCCTGCAGAAACTCCGACACCAACTCCGACACCGGGGGAAATTCCAACTCCGACACCTGCGGAAATTCCGACGCCAACTCCGACTCCGACGCCTGCGGAAACTCGAATTCCGACACCAATTCCGACTCCGACGCCTGCGGAAACTCCGACACCAATTCCGACGCCAATTTCGACATCTGCGGAAACTCCAATTCCGACGGCTAAACCTGGGGAAAAGCCGATCGCCAATCAGACTTCGATCGCCCCAACCACATCTCCAACAACCGAAACCCCCACACCTGCGCTAATTCCTGCTGTTTCCGAAGACTGTATGTGCGATCGAATCACTTTACCCGATCGCACTTCCATTCCCGGCCCCAATATCCCTGAAAATATCCTCAACGGTACTGACGGTAAAGATACTCTAACAGGCAGCGATATTAATGACATCATCAACGGTTTCAACGGTAGCGATTGGCTAAATGGAGTATTCGGTAATGACAATATTTACGGTGGCCTTGCTAGCCCAGTTACTTTTGGCGCGGATGCAGACAGCGACACCATATTTGGCAACGAAAATAACGACTATCTCGTCGGCCACGCTGGGAATGACATTATTTATGCGGGTAAAGATCGTGATGTGGCGATCGCAGGCAAAGATAATGACGTAGTTTGGGGCGACAAAGGCAACGATACCCTACTTGGCGATGAAGGTAATGACAGTTTATTTGGTGGCATTTCTGATACGTCTGACCGTGACTTGACAGGAAAAGATTTGCTTTTTGGCAATAATGGCAACGACGTTTTATACGGACAAGAAAGCGAAGATACTCTTGCTGGGGGCGAGGACAATGATACCTTACATGGCGGCAAAGATAACGATATAATTTGTGGCGATTTGGGCAATGATTTGCTATTTGGAGATTTGGGAAATGACAGCATCTGCGGTGGCGATGGCGAGGATACGATTTTCGGAGATATTGACAATATCGCGACGGATGCTAGCAGTCAAAAAGATTATTTGTGCGGCGGCAGTGGCAATGATTTAATTTTTGGTAATCAAGATGCCGATCGAGTGTGCGGTGGTGACGGTAGCGATACTCTCTACGGCGGTAAGGGTGATGATACTTTGATTGGGGGAATGGGCGACGACTGGTTGATGGGAGACTTCGGAAACGATACGCTGCAAGGGGGAAGCGGGCGCGATTACTTTTTCTTGACTGCGGGTGAAGGTCCCGATGTAATCACTGATTTTACGCAAGGTGAAGATTTATTAATTTTAACGGGAGGGTTAACGGTCGATCGACTCAGCATAGTTGAAGAAAACACTACAACTTTTATCAAAATTGCTAACACAGATCAAATCTTAGCTAGCCTAAAAGGCGTGCCAGCTAATCTCATCGCTCAACAAGATTTTACAGTAATTGGGCTACCTGGTTTGTAGAGATAATATCGAATCTGGTTGTATCAGAATTATCCCTAATATCATGTCCGATCGATTAACCATAATATTTCGGTCTGGGCGGGTTTTTGAGATTGTCAATTATTGGCAGGTATTGTTGGTGAGGGCAGACCCTACAAAAATCGCGATCGCTGGACCGGATATGATATGAGACACTACTTAAATCTTTCGTATAGCGTCAGCAAATAGTCATATCGCATTGATTTATCCTCTCTAAAATTAATCTAGCCTGCCTTCAGAAGGTAGGCTAGGGCGATCGCGAGGAGTATGGATTCAAACACAATATTGGTAATAGACTTGGGGTTAAGTTGAAACTGTAGGGTGCGTACTTCGCACCCTACAGTCTCTCATTTCCAGGCTCGGCTTTGTATTTAAACCGGAATCAGAGTCTGTTCCAAAGTTGCCACTAATTTGAGATTGTACTCATATTCAAAACACGGCTTTTTATAATCCAAACTCCACAGTTCTAGAGCGCAATCGTCTTCGGGATTGAGCGGTTGTAGTCGCAAGTGAAACTCTCTAACTTCCGGGCGGTGTTGGCATTTAAAATCATAAATTGCGCCTATTTGCCGCCTATCTAAAGCCACAGCTAACCGCAGAAACGGATGCAATTTACTGACTAATTCTCGGTAATTTTTTGGGAGTACACTAAAATTTTCGTGTTTCTTTTTAGGAGGATTCTTCCGATGATATCGAGCCAAATTTGCAATTACTTCAATCTCTGTTTCAGTGTAGCCCAATAACTCACCATTGCGAATTAAATAGTAAGAATGCTTGTGGTGCGCTGAATGACTGACGTACAAACCGCAGTTGTGCAGAATCGCGGCAGCCCACAGCAACTCGCGTTCTTCGGTTCCCCAATTGTGTAGACTTCCTTGAGTTTGGTCGAAGAAATTGAGCGCAAATGATGCGGTTCTTTCGCTTTGTTCTAAATTGACTTGATATTTGTTAGCCATGTGCAGAATGCTGCGCTGGCGGATTGAACCTTGATAGCGCAAGCGGTTTTCAATTAAACCGTGGGCCAGCATCCAGTCAACTATTACGCCTTCTCTCAGAGATCGATCGCACACAGTGAGCGATTCAATTCCTAATAGTGTCATAGCTTCTTGCAAAATCAAAGCGCCTGCCAGAATAATTTCCGCCCGCTTGTCGGACATTCCTGGAATTGCCAACCTTTCGGCATAAGAAAGTTTGCGAAAGCGATTGACTAAATCGCGCAAATCTTTTAAACTTAACTGATATCCAGCCAGCGGACTAGGCACTGTTCCCCACTTTTCGCGAGCGTTAATTGCGGCCAGAGTTTCGATAGTTCCAGCAGTGCCAATCAAGCGCAGAGGTTCGCCAGGATGGAATTGGGATCTCAATTCGTCGATCGGTCTTTCCAGCGAAATCCGAATATAAGCTTGCAAATAAGCAAACTCCTCCCTGCTAATCGGGTCAGTTTTCACAAATTGTCCTGTTAAGCGCACAGCACCAATTTTTGTACTGGTGAGACAGCGAGGCTCAGAACTGTCTCCTAAAATTAACTCCGTAGAACCGCCTCCAATATCAATAATCACCTGTGACTGATTGTTAAACTCCATACCCGAAAGAACGCCGAGATAAATTCTCCGCGCTTCTTCCTGACCGGAAATTAAACTCACATTCAGGTCTAATTCTTCAGCAACTTGTTTGAGAAAATCCCGCCCGTTAGGGGCTTCCCGAACCGCACTCGTAGCCACAGCAATAATTTGTTCGGCATTGAAAGTTTTAGCAATATCTTGAAAGCGGCGCAGAGTGGCGATCGCCCTTTCCATAACCTCGGACTTCAAGCACCCTGTTTTTGCCTCGCAATCGCCCAACCGAACCGTATCTTTTTCTCTAGCAATAATCGTAAACGCGGGCAATTTCGGATCGATCCGTGCCACCACCATGTGAAACGAGTTAGTACCCATATCAATAGCAGCAATAATACGATTTGACTCCGTAGAAGCAAGTGAATTAACCATTGGAGTATCGGGATTGACAGATATTTATGATTATTTCACGAATTCAGTTAGGCATTCTATTAAATTAGCATAAATCTGGAATTGCTGACTGAGCAAGACTTTCACCTGTTTTAAATTCCGATAGAAGTATGCTCGCCAGCAGAGATAGTAAGTGATTGTGCCTAAAATTTGATAAAATCTAGAGTTAAAAATATCAAATCTAGAATTGAAATGCTTAAAGAGCTCGATCGCCAACCCGAATCCACATTGCTAACCGTCGTGAGGCTTTTGAGATGGGACAAACCAGCAGGAAGGCTCATTTTAATGATTCCAGCCCTCTGGGCAGTCTTTTTAGCAGCCCACGGGAGGCCGCCGACAGCATTGGTGGGCGTGATTGTGTTGGGAACCCTAGCCACGAGTGCGGCGGGATGCGTCATCAACGACTTGTGGGATCGCGATATCGATCCCGAAGTAGAAAGAACGCGATCGCGCCCCCTAGCATCCCGCGCCCTCACCGTGCAAACGGGAATCGGAGTTGCTTTAATTTCTTTTGCTTGTGCAGCAATTCTCGCTTTTTATCTCAATCCTTTAAGCTTCTGGCTGTGTGTCGCCGCCGTACCAGTAATTATTTGCTATCCCCTAGCAAAAAGGTTCTTCCCAGTGCCCCAATTAGTGCTATCAATCGCCTGGGGTTTTGCAGTTTTAATTAGTTGGAGCGCCGCCGTTGGGAAACTAGAATTAGCGACTTGGCTGCTGTGGGGTGCAGTCGTGCTGTGGACATTAGGATTTGATACAGTTTATGCGATGAGCGATCGGGAAGACGATTTGCGTTTGGGGGTGAATTCCAGCGCTATTTTTTTCGGGGATAATGCCGCTAATGCTGTGGGTTTTTTCTTTGTTGGTACTGTCGGTTTATTGGTGGCAATGGGAATTAATCTGCACTTGCACATTGGTTTTTGGATGGCAATTAGTGCAGCAGCACTTTTGTGGTTTTTGCAGTACAGTCAACTGCGGAAAGCGGATATTCTCAAGCCTGTTTACGGTCAAATTTTTCGCCAAAATGTTTGGGTGGGATTTGTCATATTGGCAGGGATGATTGTTGGGGAATTTTTTTAGTTGTTTGTAGGTATTTTCGCGCATGGAACGGGTGTGAAACTCGAAGGATTTAAATTTGAGAGAAGAGGTTCAAATCCATTTAAGCTGTGCAGCATTTAAATTGGAAAGTCGGGACAGGCTAGAAGCCCGTCCCACAAAAGTTTTATTAATTTTTGACAGACAATTTAAATGTAGAACAGCTTAAGCCTGACACCCTGCGTCTTTCTGCTTTGTATCAAAGTCTCCAACCTTTGCACGATCCAGAGGAAAATAGGGGAACGGGCGATCGTTTATTCCCCCTTTTTTGCGAGTATTATACACAAATATACTTAGTTAAACTTAGTGATCAATCCAATTAATGAAAATTTTTACATCATAAATTAATAAGGCGCAAGCTTCTAAAAAGTGATATATTTTTTTGCTACACAAAATTTTACTCACTTATACTAAATATTGCTAGATAAAAATAAATCAAAAGCGATTGTGACAGGTGAGGCTGCGGCATCGGGCTAAGAAAGATCTATAGCCCTTTCTCACCCAGATTCAGAAAGGTTCTCGATCTTTCAATAATGCGATATATTCCACCCTAAACTATGATATGAAAAAAATCATCATCGGCATCATGGGTCCCGGCGATAGTGCCACATCAACCGACTTAGAAAACGCCTATCAACTCGGACAACTCATCGCCGAAGCCGGATGGATATTGCTAACTGGTGGCAGAAATGTCGGCGTCATGGATGCCGCCAACAAAGGAGCAAAATCAGCTAACGGTTTAACAGTCGGCATCCTTCCGGGAAATGATACTCGCGGCATTTCTGAAGCTGTAGATATTGCGATCGTCACCGATATGGGAAACGCCAGAAATAACATTAACGTTCTTTCTTCTGATGTAATAATTGCCTGCGGTATGGGGACGGGTACTGCTTCGGAAATTGCCCTCGCTCTGAAAGCTAACAAACAAGTTATCTTGTTAAATGACAGCGCCGAAAGTCAACTTTTTTTTAAAGGTTTAGCACAATTTAACATCTTTGTGGTAAACAATGCTGTAGAGGCTATCAATCAAGCTCGCGAAATCCTAGTAAATGCAAGATGAAATCCAAGATGAGACTAAGCAAATTCAACTTTTGTGCGATCGCACTTTTCCTGACTTTGGGGATTTTCGTCAATACCAAAGCAGACGGAAGAATTGCACAGTTCAGTTTTAGCAACAAATCCACTCAAAAATTAGCACAAACCCTCCCTCCTCCTCCCCCTTTCGCACAGCCTCTTACCGAACAAGAAGCGCCACCTATTCGCAGCGAATCCGTGCCGGATCAAATAGCCTTAGCAACCCATTTGCAGACAATCAAAGCTAGACTCTACGGTGCTTACTGGTGTCCTAACTGTCACACGCAACAAGAACTTTTCGGCAAAGAAGCATTTACCGCAATTACTTACATTGAGTGCGATCCCAGAGGCAAAGATGCTCAACCAGATTTGTGCAAAGCTGCCAATATTAAAGCTTATCCCACTTGGGAAATTCGGGGTAAATATTACACGGGCCGGCAATCTTTGGAAAAACTGGCTATTTTATCCGGTTATAAAGGTAGCAGCAATTTCCTGCCACCAGTTCCCTCTCCTTAAAAATATCTAACTCACAAGGCCAACATTCTTAGCGACAGCACCGAAACTCACCTAAATCAAATGATTTTGGATTTTAGTCGTTTTACCTCGCAAATCGACCTATGAAGCTCAACAAAAAACTCATCTGTAACTGGTAATTAAGATAAATTAGTCAGGATTAAAGCTTCCCGATTGAGCTGTTACAGTAATTTTAAATTGATCGGGCTGCATTGTATGCGATCGCATTTCTCATAAGTATGATGCGGTCGCCAATTATTCATATCAAACAGCATCACAAAACGTGGCGCTCGACTCATTGCAAATTTTAATTATTTAGCATAAAATTTAGTAGGGTAAAATCAACCGTGAGATATCAACTTTTTTCGATAAAAAATCAAAAATCAATTGATCGAGTTGCCAGCGCGATAAAATACTCAAAAATCGAGTTTTTGAGTAGCCCGATCATCCTTAATAGCGTAGGATCATAGGAATTTGAACATGAAACAGAATTTACTTAGCGTAGCTTTAAGTGCGATCGCCCTCCTAGGGCTGCCCAGTTGCAGTACGACGACCAGCAGTGCCACCACCACAACAGCGCCCACGACTGCGGCAACGCAAACCCAAACCTCGATTAAAGTTGGGGCGTCAAGCAGCGCGTTGGGTCTGAGTAAGGTGCTGCAAACCAACTACGAAGCAACCGCAAAAAACGTCAAAATTACCCAGCTAGAACCGGGGCAGTCTGAAAATATCATTGATGGGGTTAAACAGACATTAGTCGATGTAGGTGCAATATCAAGAACATTAAAGCCAGAAGAAAATGATGGCATCTTAGAGTCTCGTGAGGTTGCCCACGATGCCCTTTTAGTTGCAAGTCATCCCAGCGTCACAGGGGTGAAAAACCTCACGACTGAAGACCTCAAAGGCATTTATAGTGGCACTATCACCAACTGGAAGGAACTCGGAGGAACCGATGCTAAAATTGTACTGCTCGATCGCCCAGAAGATGAATCTGCCAAGCGACTCTTGCGGAAATATTACCTAGGAGCAGATTTAAAAAATTCATTAGAAGCAGTAGTATTTCGGAAAGAAGGGGAATTGATCGAGGCAATTCAAAGCACTCCTTACAGCATCGGTACCTTTTCCCTTGCTCACGCCATTTCCAATAAACTACCTGTCAACCGGCTCAGCCTCAACGGGGTTGAACCAACACGAGAAAATGTCAAAGCGGGTAAGTATCCGATGGTTCGGACAATTTCAATTCTCTGGCACAAAAAACCTTCAGAGGCTACCCAAGCGCTAATTCAATACATCTCTACTCCGCCAGGAGTCAACGCGATGGAGGAGTCTGGCTTTATTTCCGTGAGCCAATCCGCCAACAATTAAGAGCTATGGCCATCCAGTCCAGATATGCGCGGTTACCCGTTTCCGTCAAGTTGTTATCACCTCTGCTGTTGGCATTTCTGAGTCTATGGACTGTGGGAACCTTGGGTTTTGGTTATTTTGCTAGAAACAACTTAGAACAAATGGGGCGAAGGGAGATCGTGGATCTGGCTAGTATGCTGCAGGAAACTCTAAAGCAAAGGCAAGAATCACTCCGTGTGAAAGCCCGTTCGGTGAGTGAAAATAATGATGTCATCACAGCAGTAATAAAGGGCGATCGCCCTTTATTACTGCGGACAGTATTACCAATCCAAGCGGGTTTTAAACTGGATTTGATCAGAATAGTTGACACTGATGGTCAAGTCTTAGTGTCTTCACAGTTGGGAGCAATAAGACAGGCCAGATTGCAGGATGGCTCGCTGAACCGTGCCGCCCGAACCGGACTAGAGTTACCGGGAGTTCTCCTGGCAGAAAACTGGGCTCCGGCTTCCATGATTGGGTTAATATCAATCAAATCATCTCAAAAGATCCTAGCTGGTTTGGTTGCGGGATTAGCCATGGACGACACAGCGCTCCTGTCGCTTCGCGGCGACACATCCATACATTTGGTGGCTTTTGAGGGCGAGAAGGTAACGGCTGCTACTTTGCCACTTAACCGCGATCGGTCTTGGCAATTTCCCCAGCCAGAGGGGTTGCCCACTAAGATCGGGATTGCTGGTGAAGCATACCTGATCAAAACAATCCAGCTACAAGGTTTCGATGGGGCAACTCTCAAAATTGCTGTACTGCATTCTGCCAAGGAAATCGAGCAAGCAGAACAGCGGTTGTGGTTTGTGGTGGGTAGCTTTGGGCTATTGGGAAGTGTCCTGATCGCAGTTGTGACGCTCGGAGGTTTCCATCTGACCCAAACTCTGAGCTATCGCATTCAAAGACTGACTAAGGCAACCCAGGAATTGGCCAGAGGCAATTTAGCGTGTGGTATTCGGGTTGACAGTCAGGATGAAGTGGGGCTTTTAGCGCAGGGATTTAACAGTATGGCAGAGCAACTTACGGCTCGCGATCGGCAACTGAACCAACAGGTGCAACAACTAGAGAGTACCCTTGAAGAACTGCACCGCACCCAGAGTCAGATGGTGCATAACGAAAAAATGTCGGCACTGGGGCAAATGGTGGCAGGGATAGCGCACGAAATCAACAACCCAGTCAGCTTTATCTACGGCAACCTGTCTCATCTCAACGATCACATCCATGACTTGCTGCAATTACTAGATGCCTATCAACAGCACTATCCCAACCCGTCCCCATCACTTCAAGATGACCTAGACGATGTGGATCTAAACTACTTAAAAGAGGATCTCGCTAAGATTCTTAAGTCGATGAAAATGGGCACCGGTCGCATTCGGGACATTGTGGTTTCGTTGCGTAGCTTTTCTCGTCTGGATCACTCGGAATTCAAGGCTGTCGATATCCATGAAGGCATTGATAACACCTTGATGATTTTAGAACATCGCCTTCAAGCCCAGCCAGAACGCCCAACCATTGAAGTAGTCAGAGAATATGGCGAGTTACCGTTGGTAGAATGCTATGCAGGTCAACTTAATCAGGTGTTTATGAACTTGCTATCAAATGCGATCGATGCTTTGGAAGAGAGCAATGAAGGACGTAGTTTTGAGGATATTGTTGACCAACCGAATCGGATTTTGATTAAGACTACCAAAACAAAAAAACAGTGGGTGCAGATTGCGATCGCCGATAACGGTACGGGCATTCCAGAGAAAGCGCGATCGCGCCTATTCGATCCCTTCTTCACTACTAAACCCGTAGGCAAGGGGACAGGATTAGGATTATCCATTAGCTATCAGGTGGTGAAGGAAAAGCATGGAGGAAAACTCTGGTGTGATTCCACCCCGGGCAAAGGCACGAAGTTTGTGATTGAGATTCCCATAGATCGGACTCAGCTAACAAATACTTGAGAATGGGTTTTCAGTTGTTCGACTCACTCTCAACCGTCAACCGTCAATTGTCAATTGTCTTCTCACTAAAATACTCTTCAACAATTTTCAAAATCCGCGACGCTGCCAAACCGTCACCAAAGGGATTAATTGCCATTGCCATTGCGTTGTATGCTTCGGAATTGCTGAGCAATTCTGCCGCTGCTGTGAAAATTGTATCAGAATTCGTACCCACAAGTTTAGCTGTGCCTGCGGAAATTGCTTCGGGTCTTTCTGTGGTTTCTCGCAATACTAAAACTGGCTTGCCCAAACTAGGTGCTTCTTCTTGCAAGCCGCCGGAATCTGTGAGGATTAAATGACATCTCTGAATCGCTCCTACTAATTCTGCGTAATCTAAAGGTTCAGTTAAAAATACTCTTGGGTGGTCGCCCAAAAGAGCTTGCAAAGGTTCTCTAACAGTAGGATTTCGGTGCAGGGGTAGCAGTAAAGCTGTGTCGGAAAATTTATCTAAGATTTGGAGAAATGCGTGAGCAATTCCTGCTAAGGGTTCTCCCCAATTTTCGCGGCGGTGAACAGTTGCTAAGATAGTGCGATATTGGCTCCAATCTAAGTTAGGAATGTTGCATTCTGGTTGGCGTTTGGCGACAGAAAGCAAAGCATCGATTACTGTGTTGCCTGTACGGTGAATTTCTCCCAAAACGCCCGATCGCCCTAAATTCTCTTGGGCCAGCGCTGTCGGGGCAAAATGCAGCCTTGTGAGCTGAGATATCAACCGTCGGTTAGCCTCTTCGGGGTAAGGATTGAATACGTCATCTGTCCGCAATCCGGCTTCTACGTGACCTACGGGTATTTTCTGGTAAAATGCAGCCAACGTAGCGGCAAATGCAGTCGTTGTATCGCCCTGAACTAAGACGATTTCGGGCTGCAATTCTTTAAACAAGGCTTCCAAACCCTGCAAACTCCGGGATGTAATATCTGTCAAGGTTTGCTGGTGCTGCATAATTGCTAAATCCCGATCGGCTTTTAGATCGAACATTCGCATTACTTGCTCGACCATTTCTCGGTGCTGGCCGGTTAAAATTACTTGGGTGTCAAAGGTGGGCGAACTTTTGAAGAGTTGAATTACTGGCGCTAGTTTAATCGCTTCTGGGCGAGTTCCTAAGACGATACAAACGCGGTGAGTAGCTTCGGGCATGGTAAAATTGGGTAGTTGAGATTTGCGAGGGTGTTAAAGGCTCAATATTTTATAGCAGGTTTGAATCGTTGGTTAATAAGATTTATTTTTTTATGAACCGCAGAGGGCGCAGAGGGCGCAGAGGAGTGAAGAGAGATAGAAGGTGTTTTTTTGGGAGTTATATCGTTTCTGCTTGCACTTTTGGTACATTTTTATTTTTTAATTTGTCATGCCCTATCGTTACATTCTATTTTATAAACCCTACGACGTTTTAACTCAATTTACTGACAACTCCAGCGAAACTAAACGCAGCACTCTCAAAGACTATATTCCTATGCCTAACATTTATGCAGTAGGAAGGCTCGATCGCGATAGTGAAGGTTTGTTGCTGCTAACCGATGACGGACAAATGCAACACCGCCTCAGTGACCCGAAATTCGCTCATCCCCGCACTTACTGGGTGCAAGTTGAACGAATACCCGATGCAAGTGCGATCGCAGCTTTGCAGACAGGTGTCACAATTCAAGATTATCGGACTCGATCGGCAAAAGTGCAATTATTGTTAGAAGAACCCCCTTTGCCGCCCCGCGAACCGCCGATTAGATTTCGCAAAAACGTGCCCACAGCTTGGCTGGAAATGACTCTCACAGAAGGCCGCAACCGCCAAGTGCGCCGGATGACCGCAGCAGTAGGGTTTCCGACGCTGCGGCTAGTCAGGTGTGCGATCGGGCCTTTGCGTCTGGAAGGCCTCAAACCCGGTGAATGGCGCGAACTAAATCAAGCTGATTTTAGATTTTAGATTGAAGAATTACAGTCAACAGTCTTGACGGTTAGGACATTCTTGATAGTTGAAACTATGACTGTGGCTGCATTTTCCTTCTTCCTTCTTCCTTCTTCCTTCTTCCTTCTGCTTACTTTCGAGGCGGCAAAATAAAACTCTCGTTTCCATCCTTATCTTTTTGCACCTGAGCTCCCAACTTGACAAGAGCTTGTCTCGCCCTTTGACGCACCAACTTATCAGTTGTTTGAGCATAAACGGTGCTCCAAGCAGTAAACCGCACCGGCACGCTATCGGGATCTCGGCGCAAATACTGAGCAGTTGCTCGAAACATCTGCGCCAATTTCTGCCCTTTCGGGGTTCCTTCCACCCAATCAGCGGCCATTTCGTGAGAGTTAATTGACTCGGGAATATCCCCCAACAGTAGCAGCTCATCAAGACCTTTAGTTCGCCACACTATCCAGGATTGGGAATGAAGTTGTGGCGAAACGGCAAGGGCCCTAGTACCCCGCTCTATCAAATTAACAGCAGTTTCAGGCTTTCCCTGATAAAAAGAAATCGCTGTGGAAAGAAACAGGTAGATGTCAGCCCACCGGGGGTCGCGCTGCGTAACAATGTCAAAATAATCTTGGCTGAGATTGTAGCCCGTCACATCTCGCGCTTCGTCGTCGCCAAAATACTGCAAAAATTTGAGAAATGTCCAATCGGCAATTAAATTGTCAAATCCAAAACTAGGGAGAGTTTTGAGCATTCTCAGCCGCAGGGCTTCTTGCTGCGCTTCTTGCTGTGCGGCTCGCTTGAAACTGGCAGTAGATATTGCAGAGAGCGGCTTTTGCCCCGGAAGATCAACTGGGGACATTCCGCCCAACTGCCCGCTAGACTGCATGGCGACGACCCCCGCCAGCGCTGCTATACCGATAACTCCATTAACGAGCAGGCTCAACCACTTACGCGAAAATTGTTCGATTTTAGCTTCCACGGCACTTTCAAATCCAAGTTTTAAATTAAGTTTATTGAAAGAGAGTAATAATTGGTTGGCGATCGACTAAGAATCTCGTTAAACTGTCCAAAGGGATAGTGGAGCCTCCACACAATAGTTTAAGTAGTAGTGTGAGATTTTTTAGCAATATAAAATCTCAAATCAAAAATCTAAAATCGAATTGAGCCAAATTCAATGAATCAAGCCCGCAGACGCTTTTCTAAATTACAGGCAGCCCTGTTCAGTGGGGCGATGGCAACAACCGCTTCGATATCTTTACTCGTTCCCGGCCTGAGCCAATCAGTGCGCGCCGAGCTTCAAGATAGCCCCAAAGCTGTCTTAGACGAAGCTTGGCAAATTGTGAACCGAGAGTATGTTGATGGCAGCTTTAACAAGACTGACTGGCAATTGACCCGCCAAGAACTGTTGAGCAAAAACTATACCTCTCGCGAAGCTGCCTATACCGCTCTCCGCAAAGCCCTAGAGAAATTAAACGACCAGTACACGCGCTTCATGGACCCGAAGCAGTACGAAGCGCTGACGAATCAAACCTCTGGGGAACTGACAGGGGTGGGGATGAGGCTGGAAGAAGACGAGAAAACGAAAGCGATTAGGGTAGTCGAGCCGATGGAAAATTCGCCGGCCCTGAAGGCAGGGATTCTAGCGGGCGATACGATTTTGGTGATTGACGGCAAAACTACCAAAGGCATGACTGTATCGGATGCGGCTCAGGTAATTCGGGGCGACGAAGGTACGAAAGTCACGCTGCGGATTGCTCGTGAGGGCAAAAGCGAGTTTGATATCACTCTGACTAGGGCGAGAATTGAGGTAGCAGCGGTTCGCTACAGCCTCAAGAATGAAGGCGGTCAGAATGTCGGTTACATCCGTTTGCAAGAGTTTAGCTCCCACGCGGGCGAACAAATGCAGGCAGCGATTAAAAAGCTCTCGGATCAGAAAGCTGACGCTTTTGTGTTGGATTTGCGGGGCAATCCCGGCGGTTTGCTGCGAGTGAGCATAGATATCGCTCGGATGTGGATGGATACAGGGGCGATCGTCCGCACAGTCGATCGCGCGGGCGATTCTCAGGAAATGAAGGCAAATCGCACTGCGCTCACTGACAAGCCTTTGGTGGTGCTGGTGGACGACAACTCGGCCAGCGCCAGCGAGATTTTGGCCGGTGCTCTGAAGGATAACAAGCGCGCAACTGTGATGGGCGGCCAAACTTTTGGCAAAGCTTTGGTGCAGTCGGTGCATTCTTTGGCTGACGGTTCGGGATTGGCGGTGACTATCGCCCACTACTTTACTCCCAACGGTACGGATATCAGCCACAAGGGCGTTACTCCCGATGTCAAAGTCGAAATAACCGACGAACAAAAGCTGAAATTAGCTAACAAACCGATGTTGGTGGCGACTAAGGACGATCCTTGCTACGCGCAGGCGATCGCACTTTTGAAAACTACCGCTTCCTCGACCCGTCCCGTTGCAGCTAATGAGGTTGTCGTTCCTAAAAAGTAAGTAGTTGAAACCGTAATTTATTAACAATAAGCATGAAGATGAAACCCGCCTGCGCGGGTTTTGTTTTTATGATGATTGTTATGAGTTATTAAGTGAATTTATCTGAGGAAACGTAAGATACAGATGGTTAAAACGCTGGCTCTATGAGCATTATTCCTTCTTCCTTCTACTTAAGTTATTGGTTAACTGATATCCTGATTAAAGCAAATTAGTGGGAGGGAGATTTTTTAACGGCAGATATTAGCAGATGAACACAGATGCAGGCTGATGGGATTTCTTAAGTGGGGATTTCTGACTTAATTAGTCATTCATGCGCCGGATAAATTCTAAAGGCAATCCGTCTGTATCGGCAATAAAAGCTACTTCGTAAACATTTTGCCCGATCGCCTGTTGAGTCGGTTCTAACAAAACTTTTAAAGCTTGGAACTGGTTTGGTTGGTCTTTAGCAGCTTCCTCAAACCGCTCTTTCAGAGACTGCAACCAGCTAGGCAAGTCAGTTGTCGCCTCAGTTAAATCGAAAGATAAATGATAATATCCAACATAATGCTCGTCTCCGAAAGCATCCGGTGCGGGTTTTGGTTCCGGGATTTGAATGAGTTCAATGCGTCCGTTGAGACCTTCCATCCAACAGGCTAGGGTGTAACCTGTGGTAAAGCGATCGCTCACAGTAAATCCCAACTGTTCGTAAAAGGCGATCGCTCGGTGTATGTTAGCAGTGCGAATCGAGGCGTGGTGCATTCGATTTTAGATTTTAGATTTTAGATTTTAGATTTTAGAATGGAAGTAGGAATTACAGCTTTGGATTTGAGATTTTAGAGGGTAAATTCGGAATTCGGAATTATAAACGGTCGCAGCATCTTTAGCGCGAAAGCAATAGAGCCTTCTTCCCTCTTCCCTCTTTCTAACATCCGTTACATCCGTTACATCCGTTACAGAATCCGTTGCCGAACTTCCCTCTTCCTTCACTTATTCACTTATTCAAACAACCGAAAATAGGGATATCTAATCGGAACTCCCGGCTCTTTTTCCAAATCAAAATTAATCACTTCCCAGCAAGGGTCTTCTTGGGGATCGGGGCTAAAATCCACAGGCAAACCGTACAGTCTCGGCCGGGGCGATTCCGCTTGACCGCGCCACGGCGTGCTGCGTTCCAAATAAGCGCTGATTAAGTCCCGATAGCGTTGGGCAACGATCACGCGAGTTGCTCGATAGCCTTGAGTATAAAGCCGATCGAGCGCTTCGTGAATTTCAAACCGAATCCCGTCGGGGTGCGTGTGCTGGCGATACCATTCACCCTCCCAGCGGCGCCAGTGCCG
The DNA here is from genome assembly GCF_036705485.1 of Microcoleus sp. AT9b-C3. NCBI lineage: Bacteria > Bacillati > Cyanobacteriota > Cyanophyceae > Oscillatoriales > Microcoleaceae > Microcoleus > Microcoleus sp. AT9b-C3. The sequence goes on from NZ_JAUBUR010000009.1 coordinate 169,303, forward strand.
CCCAGACTGAAGGTGAACGAGTTCCCCCGTTTTTGGATCTGCCTCAAATGCCCCGTGACGCGGACACAAATAGGTATCCGTTAGCGTTAGAGCCGGAATTGTTTGGCGACAGTGGGGACACTGAATTTCCGGGCCAAACATCGGGTATTGCAAGGCAACTTCAATCATTTATTTGCGTCCCAGCCTATTTTCTCTGCAAAAGTCCCAAATACTTTTATTATATCCCGTATCAACAACCAGCTAATCTGCTAGAAGTATAACGATCGACCAACTAATGAGCAATCTCAACGAATCTCAGTCTGCACTTCCTTCCTATTGGCCCAGGCCAGATCTATCCCAAGCGGCATTTGTCGCTGAAGGCGCTGTTGTGATCGGCAGGGTAGAGGTGGCAGCGGGCGCTAGTATCTGGTACGGGGCGGTGGTGCGGGCGGATATAGAGCGAATTGCGATCGGCTCAAGTACCAATATCCAAGATGGAGCAATTCTGCACGGCGATCCGGGGAAACCGACGGTTTTGGAAGATTTCGTGACAGTGGGACACCGAGCCGTGATTCACTCAGCTTACATTGAACGGGGCTGCCTGATCGGGATTGGGGCGATCGTCCTGGACGGAGTGAGGGTGGGCAGAGGCTCTATCGTAGGTGCAGGGGCGGTTGTCACCAAGGACGTTCCCCCTCACACGCTAGTTGCGGGAGTGCCTGCCAAACGCCTGCGGGATGTCTCTGAGGAAGAAGCAGCCGAGTTGGTGGAACACGCTAAGCGTTACGAAAAGTTGGCTCTGGTTCACGCGGGGAAAGGTTCTGATTTGGGATTTGGTTAGTTGATAGAATAAGGTTTTAAGCAAAAAACTATTAGTTTCCAATGGCTTACACAGCGCCAAAAATCTTAACTTTTGAAACATTCCTCGATCGATATTGTGACAACTTCTGCTACGAGCTCGCTGACGGAGAATTAGTTGACAGGTCACCCACAGGCCCACACGAAACCGTCAGCGGTAAACTGGCCACTCAAATTGGCATCGCCATCGCAGCCGAAAAACTACCCTGGTTCATTCCCCGCACTTGTTTGATCCGTCCATTTTCAGATGCAGCTACTGCCCGCCGTCCCGATATTGTCGTATTAGATGAAACTGCTAATGTCAGCGAACCTCTTTGGGAAAGAGAATCTGTGATTACCCTGGGGCGATCGGTTAAATTGGTGGTAGAAGTAGTTAGCACTAATTGGGAAACAGATTACGCCCGAAAAGTTGAAGAATATGCTATTTTAGGAATTCCCGAATATTGGATAGTTGATTATCGCGGATTGGGGGGCGTGGCTTTTATCGGTAAACCAAAACAACCTACTATAGCGATCCTAAATCATTTGTGAATTTCTTACTCCCGGACCGCGAGTTCGGGGAGGGCTGGGGTGGGGTAAAAAATTTACAACTCCTGCAAGGATTGCTATATCACCGTTTGCCAACTGATTGACCAAGATTACACCCAGCAACAATTTCGCCTCGGTCAACCGATTATTTCTCCTCTGTTGAAAAGCTTGCAACTTCGCTTAGATGATATTCTTCCCCCTTAGGCGATCGACAACAAATTTTAGATTTTAGATTTTAGATTTTAGATGGGAGAATTGATGAAGCCGGCGAACCTGAAACCAATTGCTTGATTGTCAACAATCAACCGTCAACTGTCGTCGGAAATATCGGGATTTATTCGAGCGATAAAAGTTTAAACTTAAATAAAAAAATTGTCAAGCTCGATCGAGCGCTAAAATTGATGACATGAATAACGATCGCACATCTACTCCAAACATCCCCCCGTACACCTGGAAACGTCCCATCGGCCTCGGTTGGGAGAATCCCTATACAGTCCGCTACGCAAGCAATCTCGACGACGGACCCTGGCACGGAATGCCTCTGGGCGGGTTCGGTGCCGGCTGCATCGGGCGATCGTCCCGCGGCGACTTCAACCTCTGGCACATTGACGGCGGCGAGCACATATTTCGCAGTTTGCCCGCCTGTCAGTTCAGCGTTTTTGAAGAAACTCAAGGCAAGAAACAAGCTTTTGCACTGTCTACTGAAGCGCCTACCGATGGCAGTTTATCGAGTTGGAAATGGTATCCAAAAGAAGGAAGAAGGAAGAAGGAAGAAGGAAGTGCGGCAGCGGATTTTGTAACGGATGTAACGGATAGAATAGACCAGGATGAAGGGAGAGGGGTAAAGTCTAATTCTGGCACTTATCATGCTTTGTATCCGCGCAGTTGGTATGTTTACGAAAATGTGTTTCAGGCTCAATTAAGCTGCGAGCAATTTTCGCCAATTTTGCCGAACAATTATCAGGAAAGCAGTTACCCAGTGGCCATGTTTGAATGGGTAGCGCACAATCCTACAGATGCGCCGATTACTCTCAGCATCATGCTGACTTGGCAGAATATAGTCGGTTGGTTTACTAATGCCAACAAGTCGCCGAAAGTGATGGTGCGAGATGATGGTAGTCCATTTTATGACTATCAACCCCGGTGGGGAGAAAGTGCCGGCAATTTGAATTTGTTGGTGGAAGATTTTCACCGAATCGGTTGCGTGATGACGCGGTTGACTGCTGAGGAGGAACCGCAAGAGGGGGATGGACAATGGGCGATCGCAACTATTACTAATCCGGCGGTAGAAGTATTCTATCAAACTCGCTGGAACCCGGCGGGGAACGGCGATGATATTTGGCGCAACTTTTCTGCTGAAGGTTTCTTGTTGGATGACAAAGACGAGACAGCCGCAGCAGCAGGAGAACAGTTGGCTTGTGCGATCGCAGTTCGCTTTACTATTCGACCGGGAAAAACTCGCAAAATTCCCTTTATTATAGCTTGGGATTTGCCCGTTACTGAGTTTGCATCGGGAGTTTGGTACTACCGCCGCTATACGGATTTCTTTGGCCGCAACGGCAAAAATGCTTGGCCGATTATTCGCACTGCAATGAAGCATTCGGATACTTGGCGCGAAAATATCGAAGCTTGGCAAAAGCCGATTTTAGAACGCAAAGATTTGTCAGACAGTTTTAAAATGGCTTTGTTTAACGAGTTATACGCCCTCACAGACGGCGGTACTCTTTGGAGTGCGGCTGACGAACGCGATCCCAAGGGTCAATTTGCGGTTTTGGAGTGCATTGATTACCGCTGGTACGAAAGTTTGGACGTGCGGCTTTACGGTTCTTTTGCTTTGTTGATGCTGTGGCCGGATTTGGAAAAGTCGGTGGTTTTAGCCTTCGCTAGGGCAATTTCAGCCGGAGACGATACGCCGAGAATTATTGGCTGGAATCAAGCTTCGGCTATTAGAAAAGCTGTCGGTGCGACGCCGCACGATTTGGGTGCTCCTAACGAACATCCTTGGGAGAAAACCAATTATACTAGCTATCAAGATTGCAATTTGTGGAAGGATTTACCTTGCGATTTTGTGTTGCAGGTTTATCGGGATTTCCTGTTGACTGGCGGCACAGATTGTGAGTTTCTGCAAGAGTGTTGGCCGGCAATTGTTGAGGCTTTGGCTTATCTAAAAACTTTTGATCAGGATGGGGACGGAATTCCTGAGAATTCTGGAGCACCGGATCAGACGTTTGATGATTGGCAAATGCGGGGGATAAGTGCGTATTGCGGGGGTTTGTGGTTGGCGGCGCTGGAGGCTGCGATCGCGATCGGCGAAATCTTGGAAGATGCAGCACCGGAGATAATTCCTAACCCTCAAGCAAAGATAGCATTATATCACAGTTGGCTGCTACAAGCAAGACCGAGCTATCAAGAAAAACTGTGGAACGGTCAATATTACCGTTTGGACAGCGAGAGTAATTCCGAAGTGGTGATGGCCGACCAACTGTGCGGTCAATTTTACGCAAAACTGTTAGGATTGCCGGATATTGTGCCGCCAGAATGTGCAGTCAGTGCTTTAGAAACTGTGTACGATTCTTGCTTTCTGAAGTTCAACGATGGCGAGTTCGGTGCGGCAAATGGCGTGATGCTGAATGGTTCGCCGGAAAATCCGAATGCGACTCATCCTTTGGAAGTTTGGACGGGGATTAATTTTGGGTTGGCTGCTTTTTTGGTACAGATGGGGATGGAGGAGAAAGCTTTTAAATTGACGGATGCGGTGGTGAAGCAGATTTATGAAAATGGGTTGCAGTTTCGGACGCCGGAAGCGATTACGGCGGGGGGGACTTTTCGGGCGAGTCACTATTTGCGGGCGATGGCGATTTGGGCAATTTACGGAGTGTTGACCAAATTTAAATAGGGAAAAAGGTATATTAGCTGGTGAATCCGACTAAAATTTAAGCCTTAAACTCGCTTTGTAGCAAGGAAAACGGTTAATTCAACTATCAAGAAAATTGACCGTAAAAAGTTTTCGCCTTCGAGGAAGACATTAATCTTTCATGCTCAAACTTCAGCTTGGCTAAAATTTGAGCATGAAAAAGCTCGGAGATGGGAGGGGATCGAACTCGGCTATAAACCAGAGAGAAAAAGGGTCTGAGGCAATTCTTGACAGCCATGCAGTCCGCACCTTACTTGTATATAATTTGGAGCGATCGCCAATTTCAAGATAAAATAGAAAAATGTCAAATCCCTTACTTTCCCTCAACTACGAACCCGCCATCGAATCTCTCGGTGGCGACTATTTTGATGAAGTCCCTGCGGCCGATTTTCCGCAGCACATTCTCCGGTTCCGCAATGACGAATTATTGCGGAAATTGGGTTTAGACCCCGCACAAGTAACCGACCAACATTTTATCGAAGCGTTCGGCGAATTTCACTGCGTCCGCCCTTTTTTGGCACTTCGCTATCACGGCTATCAATTCAACCAATATAACCCGAATTTAGGTGACGGTAGAGGCTTCTTATACGGCCAAGTTCGCGGGACTGACGGCCGACTTTACGACTTCGGCACTAAAGGTTCCGGCCGCACTCCCTACTCGCGCGGCGGTGACGGTAGACTCACTCTCAAAGGGGGAGTTCGCGAAGTTTTAGCAGCCGAAGCTTTGCACCGATTGGGAGTGCGGACATCTCGCTGTTTTAGTTTAGTTGAAACTGGGGATGCTTTGTGGCGGGGCGACGAACCATCTCCGACGCGATCGTCCGTAATGGTGCGTTTCAGTCATTCTCACATTCGGTTTGGAACTTTTGAAAGGTTGCACTATATCCGCCGCCCGGATTTAACTAAAAAACTTTTAGATTTTGTTATTGAATATTACTATCCTGAACTGCATTTAGAAGCAAGTAATGCTGGTTTTTCGCCACAGGAAAAGTATGCGCTATTTTATGCAGATTTAGTCAAGCGAGTAGCTGAATTAGTCGCTCAGTGGATGGCAGCAGGATTTTGCCACGCAGTGCTGAATACTGATAATATGTCGATTACTGGAGAAAGTTTCGATTACGGGCCTTTCGCTTTTATCCCAACTTACAAGCCGGAATTTACAGCAGCTTATTTTGACCATTCTGGTCTTTATTGTTACGGCAATCAACCGTTGATTTGTAGGGACAATTTAGAGAAGCTTCAGGAACCTCTAGCAGCGGCGATTCCTCAAGCTGATATGGATGCTGCTTTGGCAAAGTTTGGCGATTATTATAATGCAGCTTATCGGCAGTTGATGCTAAATAGATTGGGATTTGAGGATTTGCCAGAGGCGGAGGGAGATGAGTTGTTGAAGGTGACAATTAAAATGCTGGCGGAGTCTCAAGTTGAGTATCACGATTTCTTTTTTGAACTGCGAAGGCAGTTCGATCGCACTTGGCGAGATGATGCTAGTCTAATTTTTGCTGAGGCGGAACCGGCGGACTTGATAGCGCCTTGGCGGCAGTTTTATTATCACGTTTTGCAAAGTTTGTCTACGGATGATATGGACAAAATGGCGGACCGGTTGCTCCGGCACAATCCCGAACAATCGCTCTTAAGGCCGACGATTGAGGCTGTTTGGGAAGCCATAGCTATTGAGGATAATTGGGAACCGTTTTATGAATTGGTGAAGAGACTTCAAAATTCTTAAAGGGAATTGGGCATGGGGGATTGTTGACTGTTGACTGTTGACTGTTGACTAACAACTAACAACTGATTACTTGAGCTTTTCAATCTCAAATTGTGCATCTTTGTAACCCCCAGTAAGTCCTTGATCGAGAAACATTTTGCCGGCTTTTTCTAAATCGCTAATTGCTCCTGCTTTGTCTCCCAAGGAGCGACGAACCATGCCTCTACCGTAGTAAGCACCAGCATAATTCGGATTGATCCGAATAGCTTGCACGTAATCTGCGATCGCACTATTGTAATTCTTTAACTCCTGATAAATCTTAGCCCGATTGGCGTAAGCTTCAGCATTGTTGGGATTGAACCCGATTGCTGCTGTAAAATCGGCGATCGCCCCCTGGGCGTCACCCCCTGCGCTGCGAGCTAAAGCACGATTGTTAAAAGCATTATAATCATTCGGATTCACTTTCAGCGCTTGAGTGCAATCAGCAATTGCTTTCGGATAATCCTTCAAGTTTAAATAAGCAATGCAGCGATTGTTGTAAGGAACCCCATCCTCCTCGGTTAGCGAAATTGCCTGAGTGCAATCGTCAATTGCCGCTTGATGCGCTCCCAAATTCAACTGCGTGCTGCAACGATTAGCGTAAGCATCTGCACTCTTGGGATCGATCGCAATTACCTGAGAATAATCCGCCAAAGCTCCCTGATAATCTCCTAAATGAAAGCGAGCTCTCCCCCGACTGTAAAAAGCATCAACATTCTTAGCATCAAGTTTAATTGCCTCAGTATAATCTCCAATCCCCCCCTGCAAATCGCCGCTCCCAGCACGAGCCAGCCCCCGCGAATGATAAGCTTTAACAAGGTTTGGCTGCAACCGAATTACTTCGGTAAAATCCTCAATAGCAGCCTTGTAATCTTGCAGTTCTAAATAAGCAACTCCTCTTTCATAATATGTATCAGCATCGTTTGGCTGGAGATTCAAAGCTTGAGTGTAATCCTCAATCGCCCCGCGCTTGTCGTTAAAATCGTGACGGGCTAGGCCACGGTTAAAATAAGCCTGAACATATTTAGGATTGAGAGCGATCGCCTGAGAATAATCCGCCATTGCTTCTTGATACTTTTGTAAATCATAATTAGCATTACCGCGCTGATAAAAACTCTCAGCATTTTTAGGATTCAATTGAATTGACTTATTAAAAGCCTGCAAAGCTGCCTCCGCATCTTGATTGCGAGACTTTTCTACTCCCTGTTCGTAATATTCTTTAGCTTTAATCGGATTCGGGCTGCTCCTATAACTAAACAGAAATATCAGAACTATTGCCGCCCCGACGCCTGCCAAAATCAGCAACCAAAACCGACTTCCCAAACGTGAATAAAAACGCTCAGAAGACAATAAGCTGGGAGCCATACTTTTCTTGTTAGCCGTATTCACAGGCTCTTGGCGGTGTCTCAACTTGCTGAGAGCTACCAAAACTTCCTCTGCAGATTGATAGCGCTTGGCAAATTGGTGACAGACCATTTTGTCAATTATATTTGCTAATCCCACAGAACATTGAGCTCGGTTTCGCCAAACAATTTCCCCCGTATGAGAAGGACTCGGATCTTGCAATTTTGGCAAATCTGTACCGGGTAAACCAGTGATAGCTTGGACTGCCATCATCCCGACTGCATAGAGGTCACTGCTAAATTGCGGGTTGCCTTGAAATTGTTCGATCGGCATATAAGCCGGAGTTCCAGTAGCAATGGTGCGCGGAAATTCTGTATCGTACTCGCTGACGTGACTCGCAACTTCTTTTACCGAACCGAAGTCAATTAAAACTAATTTGCCGTCTGGTTTGCGGCGGATTAAGTTGGAGGGATTAACATCGCGGTGAATCACTCCCTGAGAGTGTACGAAGGCGAGAACTTGTAACACTTCTTGCAACAGATCCAGCACTCGTTCTTCTCGCCAAGGTTGACCGGCTACAATTTCCCTATTTAGGGCGTGTCCGGGGACAAACTCTTCTACGAGGTAGAATTGATTGGCTTCTTCAAAATAAGCTAGTAAAAATGGAATTTGATCGTGTTTTCCCAGCTTTTCTAATATTTCTGCTTCTTGTTTAAATAAGCGATAAGCTGTTTTGAGAACGGTGGAAGTGTTGCTGGGAGGGCGCAGTTGTTTGACTACACATTGAGGGTGGCCCGGTCGGCGAGTATCGACAGCTAAATAAGTTTGTCCAAAAGCTCCTGAACTGAGAATTTGCACTACGCGATAACGCCTGTCTAAAAGTTGACCAACCATGTTCATATCTATAAGTGAGAATTGGTAACGGGGAGGTGGTAATTTGGAATTGGTAACGGGGAGTTGGTAACGAGAAGTTGGTAAGTGGGAATTGGTAATTGGGTCTTCTTGTTTCTTCCTTCTTCCTTCTTCCTTCTCCCTTTTTTCTTCTTTTTTTAACATCTGAATGGTGACTAATATTTTATTTAGGGTCGTTGATTTGTGATTGTGCGTTTTGGAAACCATCGGCTCTTCCTTGTTCTAGAAAGAGGGTTGCAGCTTTCTGAAAATCCTCGATCGCCCCGGTACGGTCTTTGAGTTGGCGGCGGACGAGGCCTCGGCTGTAAAAAGCGCTAGCATTGTTGGGGTTGAGCCGCAGCGAGTGAGCGAAATCCTCAACCGCTAAGGGATAATTTTTTAGTTCTGAGTAAATAGTACCGCGATTGCTGTAAGCTACTGCATCGCTAGGATTGAGTCGAATTGCTTGAGTAAAATCTTCTAAAGCTCCCTGCTTGTCTCCCGAAGCCGATCGAGCTAATCCTCGATTGCTGTATGCTTTGGGATTGTTGCCGTTGAGTCCGATCGTCAAACTGCAATCTTCGCTGGCCTTTTGAAATTGTTTTAAATTCAGATAAGCAATGCAGCGGTTGTTGTAAGCTGCTTCATCTTTTGGAGCGAGGCGAATTCCTTCGGTGCAATCTGCAATCGCTTTGTCGTAGGTGGCCAAATTCAAGTAAGCGCTGCACCGATTGGTATAAGCATCAGCGAGATCTGGTTGCAATTCGATCGCCTTAGTATAATCTTCCATCGCTCCTTGATAATCTGCCAGATTAAACCTCGCTCGACCGCGACTGTAGTATACGCCAGCTTGTTTGGGGCTAATTTGAAGAGCTTGAGTAAAATCTGCCATTGCTCCTGTTTTGTCCCCTGCAGCCGATCGAGCTAAACCCCGATTGCTGTATGCTGTAGCATCGTTGGGACTGAGCCGAATTGCTTGAGTGTAGTCTTCAATTGCCTGGGGGTAGTCGCCCAAATCGTAGTAGGCTAAACCCCGCTGAGAGTATGCCTCACCGTCGCTGGGATTGAGTCGCACTACTTGGGTGAAATCTTCCACTGCCCCCCGCTTGTCCCCGATGTCGAGGCGGGCCATACCTCGATTGTAGAGAGCTTTGGTGTGGTTAGGATTGACTTTAATTGCTTGCGTGTAATCCTGTATTGCTTGCTCGGTTGCGCCCATGTCGTAGCGAGCGTTTGCCCGCTTGTAGTAAGTTTCCGCGTCGCTGGCATTCAGGGCGATCGCTTGAGTATAATCGGCGATCGCGCCTGTTGTGTCACCTTGCTGCGCCTTGGTAACGCCACGGGCTAACAATTCTTTTGCTCTCGCGGGACTTTGACTCTGCCAAAAGTAAATTATCAGTGCCGTGAGGATTAAAGCTGCCGCTGTTGCAACCAAAAGCAGCAGTTTGGTTTGGCTTTGTCTTCGCGGTTGACTCATAGCGTGCGTGATGATAGTGGCTGGCGGCGGCTCAACCTCCAATTTTACGGCGATTTGTTGGAGGTCTGCTAAAACTTCCGCTGCCTCCTGATAACGTTCCTTGCAGTCAGGGCGCACCATTCGATCGATAATATCTGCTAGGGCCGGTGAACAAGTTGCCCGGTTTCGCCAGGGAATTTCGTTTTTGTTGTTTTTTAAGGCACTCAGTTCGTTGGGTGAGAGTCCCGTCACGGCAAGCTGGGCGATCGTACCTAGAGCGTAAATGTCGCTATTGTACCGGGGGTTGCCCATTGATTGCTCGATCGGCACGTATAACTCCTGGGCCGCCAAATCCTGCTTTTTTGCCTCATGCCGTTTAACAGAATTCGGGGAAGTTTGCGACAACAAATGACAGTTAGCAAGTTCCGGGTTAATTTCTTTGTCTAAGCTAAAGTCTACCAATACAAATTTGCCGTCTGACTCGCGCCGGATCGCTCTGTCTGGTTGAATTCTGCGGTGAATGAAACCTTTCTCGTGTATGAACACCAAAATTTCTAATATTTCTGATAGCAGACCAATTACTTGGTCTTCATCCCAAGGTTGACCGGGTATTAGTTCTTGACTTAAGGGTAATCCGGCAATAAATTCTTCAATTAAGTATAAACTTTGATTTTCCTCAAAATACGCCAATAATTCGGGAATTTTGTCGTGTTTACCCAATTTTTCAATTATTTCTGCGTTTCTTTGAAATATAACTTTGACTAATTCTGGAGTTTGCGAACTTGTGCCGGGTAGCCGCATTTCTCTAACCGTGCATTGCGGATACCCGGGACGGTGAGTATCTGCTGCTAGATAAGTTTTTCCCACCTCACTTGAGTCTGTGACTTTAATGATGCGGTAACGTCTGTCTAGAAGTTGACCAATCATGATTTGCCCTCTACCCTGTCAATGTTCCATTATCGCATGAAATCAGAATAGCCAAAATATTTGGCTGAGTAATTTAAGTTCGATCGAGCCGTGACTCCCACCCAAAAACGGATAGTTGCTTTCCCACAGGAGTCGTTAGCCTCCCCAAATTTTAGACCAGAGTTGAATATCCCCGATTCATCTGTGGAGTCAATCTAAAATCTCAAATAGACTGACTGAGCAAACGGGTGATGGGAATGGCGAGCCAAGTCCAGCGCTGTAGCCACGCTCTTCTAATATCTTAGAAAAAAAATGCTGAAATTGTTTATCCTCTCAATGAAAACTGTATAATTTAACAACCGGGGCAGAGGTGGCTCAAATGAACATACAACTGGTTGAATCCCTAATTCAAGTTATCCTGTGTCTCGAAGCCTGCGAGCAATTAGCGATCGCAGGAAAAAGATTAAAAAATCTCCCTTGCGTTTTGACTCAGAAACTCGTGCAGCTTACCCAAAAGGGCGGAAATTTAATTTTTTTGAATGACGCACCAGAATTTTATATCCTCGAATACCGAGAAGCAATTGCCTGATATTCAAAAACAGGAGATTGAGAGAACTTTTAAAGGTGTGAACAATAAAAATGTCTGAATCATTAACAAAAGGAGGAACGATCGCAGCGATCGCCACTGCCATAGTTCCCCAACAAGGCAGCGTCGGCATTGTGCGAGTTTCCGGTTCCGCAGCCTTAAAAATTGCCGAAACTCTGTTTCACGCCCCAGGACGGCAAATTTGGGAGTCTCACCGCATTCTTTACGGCCACATCCGCCGCCCTCAAACTCAAGAATTAGTCGATGAAGCTTTGCTGCTAATCATGAAAGCACCGCGTTCTTTTACTCGCGAAGATGTGGTGGAATTTCACTGTCACGGCGGTATTATGGCCGTGCAGCAAGTCTTGCAGTTGTGTTTGGAAAATGGGGCGAGATTGGCGCAGCCGGGAGAGTTTTCGCTGCGGGCTTTTTTGAACGGGAGGCTGGATTTAACTCAAGCTGAAAGTATTGCAGATTTGGTGGGAGCAAAATCGCCCGCTGCTGCACAAAGTGCTTTGGCTGGTTTGCAGGGAAAATTAGCGCAGCCAATTCGCCAATTGAGAACTACTTGTTTGGACGTGCTGGCAGAAATTGAGGCGAGAATTGATTTTGAGGAAGATTTGCCGCCTTTAGATGAAGCTAAAACTTCTTTGGAAATAAATCATGTTTTGGAGGAATTGTCAACAATTTTGGCAACCGCAGATCGTGGAGAATTGTTGAGAACTGGTTTGAAAGTAGCGATTGTTGGACGACCGAATGTGGGAAAATCGAGTTTGTTGAATGCGTGGAGTAAGAGCGATCGCGCGATCGTCACGGATTTGCCAGGTACGACGCGGGATGTGGTAGAGTCGCAGCTAGTTGTGGGCGGCATTCCGGTGCAGGTGCTCGATACTGCGGGAATTCGAGAAACAGAAGACAAGGTAGAAAAAATTGGTGTTGAGCGATCGCGCGCAGCAGCAAAACAAGCCGATTTAGTGTTGTTGACAATTGATGCGGAATCTGGTTGGACAGAGGAAGATTCGGAAATTTACGAACAAGTAAAGCACCGCCAGCTAATTATAATTATCAACAAAATCGACCTAGTAAAAACAATCCCCGAACTACCTTTACCCCCTGAAGTTCACCCCATAGTTACCGCAGCAGCCGCCCTGGATCGAGGCATAGAAGACTTAGAAACAGCAATTTTAGATGCCGTCAGGGGCGGAAATTTACAAGCAGAAAACTCAGATTTAGCAATTAACCAGCGGCAAGCAGCAGCCTTAACCAAAGCTAAAATTTCTCTAGAACAATGCACGGATACTATTAGCAACAAATTGCCTTTAGATTTCTGGACAATAGATTTGCGCGGGGCAATTCAAGCATTGGGGGAAGTTACGGGCGAAGAAGTGACAGAATCAGTGCTCGACAGAATATTTAGCAGGTTTTGCATTGGTAAATAGTCATAGGAAAAGAGTAAATTAAATAGGTAAGCTGTCTCGCATTTAAGTTGTATTTTTAGGGCGGGCGGGACGCCCACCCCACAAGAATTTCACTCTGTGTGGAACAGGCATCTTGCCTGTTCTTTAGAATGGTGTAAGATGTTAATTTCATCAAACTTGACTTTAAAATTTAGATGCGCCTGGGCTGAGTGAAGCCATACTACTGACAAATAACAACTAACTTATTGTCACGATCGAGGTCTTCCCAGACTTGTAATATAAAGCACAGCTTCACCCGCAGGAATACCTAGAACGTCATTGACGCGATCGTCAAAAAAGCCCGCGATACCGCTGACACCCAAACGCAGTTGCATAGCTGCTAAATTCAACCGCTGGCCCAAATGACCCGCGTCCATGTGCAAATAGCGGTAAACTCGATCGCCATATTTTGCTACAGCCCTGTTCAAATCCGCCGTGTGAAATAACAGCGCCCCCGCATCTCTGCCCAAGTCTTGCCCCAAGCACAAAAAATGCAACTCCCTGCGGAAATTTTTAAACCGAATTTGCCGCAATTCTTGAGCTTTCGGAGCGTAATAGTAACACCCTTCTTCTAACCCATTCACTCCCGAAACAGCAATAAAAGTCTCGATCAAACTTAGATCGAAATAGTCGGGAGAACCGTCTAACCCTTGGTCGATATAGTGCTGGGGCTGGTAAGTAAAATCGAGCATAGCTAGCAGTTCGCCCAAGCTCAAAGAAGCACCTGTATAAGCACGGGTAGAACGTCTTTTGAGCATAGTATTTTCTAAACTTTCCAGGTTCACTCCCCAAGGAATCGAAGGAGTGACCGTCGAAACTTTAGTACAAAATGGAAAGTTATATTTATCCTCTAATTCCCCTTCACTTTCCTCAAGTTTCCAGCCGTCTGCTCCGGTAGGGTCTGAGTCTAAATGCGTGGCTTTGTGGAGGTATTTTAACAGTTGACCGTCGGAAATTTTAGGGTAATCTGTGGTGGTGTTTCCGGGCAAAGCTGTTTTAAATTTAGGCAAGTTTTGGTCAATATCTAGCAAGTCGGCTAAAGCAACTACACAAATAGCTCCTTCTTGCTCCGAGTCAATGTACAGTAATTCATTGACAGCTTCATCGGCGAATCCTCCAATCAGGTGAGGTCGGTAATCGTTGACGGCGCAAGCTAACTCGATATTGCTCAATAAATGACCGGTGTCTAGAAAAATTCGCCTATAAGCTCGGTCTTCGTAACGCCAAGAAGAACGGAAAAAAACAGTGGTAATGGCGATCGCCAATTGGGTATTTTCTAGCGCTGGCGACTGGAAACAAGCTGCTTGCAATGATGGCCAAACTTGACTGTCCCAAAAATGAACAAGTGAATGAGTTCTGCACTGATAGTTGTAGAGTCCGGCCGGCAACTGGGCAGTGCCGCGGGAGATTAAATAAACCTCTGCTGGGTAGAGTCCACCCGCCGACGGTGCAGATCGCAAATACAGATAGCTGTCGTCTACCGTCTGCACTTTCGCCGTCAACCCGTAGCTGCACAGCAACAAGCTAGATAACCGATGCCACCAAGCGGCATCGGACTCGGCATCGGCATCCTCCGAGGGGTCTTTTAGATAAGGCTTGAGGTCAAAATACGCTCCAATTTTATATTCTTTGAAAGGCACAGGTTGCTCTGTCCAATCTAGCTGTTTACTTTTAGCAGCAATGGTTTCAGGGTCGTATTTTGTCCGTTCGTGGTAGTGCTGAGCAATGGAGAGAGGATGTTCTGGCATATTTCAGTAGAGGATTCGCTTTGGTTTCTAGATCGATCTTGACATTACTAACCGTTTACTGGTCGAGCAAGGCAGAAATTTACAAATATAAAAAAAATCTTAGAAAAAATGCGACTGTTGTTACACAAGCTTAACATAATAAGAGACATAAGTATAAATACGCAGAATAATAACCATTAATTACTGTTATGGATTGGCTGCAGTAGCTGTCGTCATGAGGAATGAAAATGCAAAAGCTAAGCGCTGAGGAATTGCTTGCTCAGTATGCTGAGGGCCAGCGAAACTTTAACGCCGTTGATTTAAGTGAACATAACTTGTTTCAAGCAGATTTAACAGAAATAAACCTTTCTGGTAGCGTTCTGAGGCGAGCTTATTTGCCCTACGGAAATTTGACTCAAGCCAATCTTTATAAAACTGATTTGGAAGATGCTGAATTGGGCGACATTCAACTTTATCAAGCTAACTTGTCGGAAGCAACTTTATCAAGAGCAAACTTATCAAGAGCAAATTTGCGTCACGCCAATTTGCAAGGTGCTAATTTGCAGAAAGCCAATTTGCAAGGTGCGGATTTGTACAATGCAGATTTGACGAATGCCGATTTGAGATATGCGGACTTGAGCCGAGCTAATTTGGAGAAAGCAAAGTTAAGCAAAGCTCAATTAGCGGGCTGCAACTTATTTCGATCGCGCTTGGTTGATTTGTCGGAAGCGGAGTGCGATCGCACGACTATCGGGCCCGAAGGGTATTGATGATTTGCATTGGCTAGTCTGGGGCGTAGGGCGATCGGCTTAATTAGTCGTGAAGCGTAGCTATCCCGTAGGGAATCGCCCTTTTTTAAATTTCTTAACATTTCTAGACACTGCGGAAAATGTGAGTTACAGTCGTAGAGAACTTATCGATTCGCAAAATAGACAATAAATAACACATTTTTCCAGCGGAAAACAGGCTATAATTTATGAATTCTCCTGACAACAAATCCCGAGAACTCCGGCGCAAAGAACAAGAACTGCGGAAGCGAGAACAAGAACTTCGGCTCCGCGAACTAGAAGCCGAAATCGACCGCTCAGTGCCCGAACATCTAACAAGCAAGTACCAAGAACCAGACAGCCAAGCTAAGGGCAAACTCAAACAGTGGCGCCGAAAAATTATAGCAGCAGCTCAATTTACAGGCATTGTCATTGCTGTTGTTGTTGCAGTTCGCATAGCATCTTGGCTGGCAGCCGCCCTGATAGTGGGAGGGATTGCTTTTATTGCTTACAAAATGTTTATTGAAGAAGACAGAAGTTGAAAAGCCCAACCCAGAAAATATCAGGAAATACCCATGAACCTTAAAGTAGAAACTAGCAACTTTCTCAACGATTTAGAGCGAGTAGCCGCCGTCCGCCGAGAAATTGCCGCTCGCCTCAGCAACATCGCGACAGCCATCAACCAATCAGAATTAGCAGCAGGAGAAGCATCGGGAAAACTAGGTTTAGAAACAGATAACGCTGACATCAATGTCGCCAGTAAAAACTTGCGCCAAGGAGTTTTTCGGCTGCTAGTGCTAGGCGACATGAAACGCGGAAAAAGCACTTTTCTTAATGCGTTAATTGGCGAAAACTTACTACCCAGCGATGTAAATCCCTGTACAGCTTTGCTGACAATTTTGCGCTATGGATCAGAAAAAAAAGTCACCGTTTATTTCAATGACGGCAAAAGCCCAAAACAGCTAGATTTTAAAAGTTTTAAACAGAACTACACAATTGACCCCGCTGAGGCAAAACGCTTAGAAGAAGAAAACAAACCAGCATTTCCCGATATCGATTGTGCCGTAGTAGAATATCCCTTACCTTTGCTGGAAAAAGGCATAGAAATAGTAGACAGTCCCGGACTCAACGATACAGAAGCCCGCAACGAATTATCTCTCGGTTATATCAACAACTGCCACGCTATTTTGTTTGTACTCAGGGCAACTCAGCCTTGCACAATGGGTGAAAGACGCTATCTAGAAAATTACATCAAAAATCGCGGATTGAGCATTTTCTTTCTGATTAATGCTTGGGATCAAGTGCGAGAAAGTTTGATTGACCCGGACGATCCTGAAGAATTGGCAGAAGCAGAAGGGAAACTGCGGCGCGTTTTCCAAGTTAATTTGGCTGAATATTGTTTAACCGAAGGACATGATATTTACGACGAGCGAGTGTTTCCAATTACCTCACTTAAGGCGCTCAGGTTGCGGATGAAAAACCAGGATGCGGATTTGGCAGGAACTGGTTTTCCCGAGTTTATGGCGGCACTGAATACGTTTTTGACGCAGGAAAGGGCGATTTCAGAATTGCGTCCGGCGAGGACTTTGGCGCGTCAAATTTCTGCTCGCGTCCGCGAAGCTGTTGGGCGCAGATTACCATTACTCGATCGCGATGTCAATGAGTTGAAGGAAAAAATTAATTCAGTTGAGCCAGAGTTTAAAAAGCTAACTCAGATTCGCGATGAGTTTCAACAAGAAATTAGCCGAGTTAGAGATAGTAAATCGCGGGCGATCGCAGATTCTTTCCGCACCTACGTTCTCAACTTAGAAAATACCTTTGAAACAGACTTTTTGCGGTATCAACCGGATCTGAAATTTCTGGATTTCTTCAGTCAAGGCAAGCGAGAAGCCTTTGAAGCATCGCTCAGACAAGCATTCCAGCAATATATCAACGACAAACTAGCAGCTTGGACTCTCACCGCAGAACAAGAGATGAATTCAGCATTTTCGCAGTTGTCGCAAAGTGCGGCAAATTACGGAGCATCTTACACAAAAGTAACTGAAAAAATCACCGAAAAACTGACTGGACAAAAAATACCTGCAACAGTCAGCACCTCGAACGAAGATAACTCGCCAGCTTGGGCAAAATGGGCGATGGGATTGTTTTCGTTAACGACAGGAAACCTGGCAGGCGTAGCAATGGCAGGAGCGGGGTTTGACTGGAAAAATATTCTGCTCAATTTAATTACTGTGTTGAGCGTCAGTACAATTTTTGCGAGTTTTACGGGGGTTGTTTTGGGCCCGCTATATTTAGCTTTGTTGGGGATTGGTGTTGGCGTTTTGCAAGCAGACGGATCTAACAAACAGTTGGTGAAAGCGGCGAAAAAAGAGTTGGTGAAGTATCTACCCCAGGTCGCTCAAGAGCAGTGGCAGCCGATTCACGATGCTGTGAAAGAGTGTTTTGATGTTTACGGGCGGGAAGTGGGCGATCGCATGAATGCTGATATTAATTCTCGGAAATCTGAGTTAGATAATTTGCTGGAACAAAAGCAATCTCGCGAGATTAATTGTCAGGCTGAATCGCAGCGGTTGAAAAAATTGGATGCTGATATTTCTGCCGAGTCGCAGAGTATTGAATCGCTATATCAAGCTTTCCTAGCATCCGCTTGAAATAAAACAACAATATGCAACAACCCGAAATTTATCAAAACCTGACCGACTATCTCAAATCAGCACTGGGTATTCTTGAACTCGACAAAAACTCCCAACTTTATCTAGATACAACCTCAATCTGCGACTATCTTGCCAAACCAACTTTTCAAATTGCTGTCTTTGGCCCGTTTAATTACGGCAAGTCAACTTTGCTGAATGCTTTACTGGGAAATCGTGCTTTGCCGATCGACCTTGTTCCCACTACAGGTGCTGCCATTTATGTCAACTACGGCGAGGAATTGCGCGCAAAAATTACCCTGAAAGACGGCACGGAAGTTAGCGAAGCGGGGACTGATGTTTTGAAACGGTACGCCATCCTTGACGACGCGAGACAAATGCGGGATGATGTGGCGGCCGTTAATGTTTACTGTCCCCATCCATTCCTGAAAACAGGTGTGGAATTGCTTGATTTACCGGGAACCAATGATCGAGAAGAACAGGATAATTTGGTTCGGGATAAATTGCTAACGGCTGATTTAGTGGTGCAGGTTTTAGATGCTCGCAAATTGATGACTTTAGGCGAACGAGAGAACTTGAGAGATTGGTTGAGCGATCGCAACATCAACACTGTCGTCTTTGTTGCCAATTTTCTCAATCTACTCGAACCAGACGACCAAAAACAAGTTTACAATCGCTTGTTGTTTGTTGCCGAAAGTTTTCGCTCGAACTTGCCGACCAATATCAGCAATATCTACCGCGTCGATGCTTTGCCGGCTTTGAGGGCGAGGCTGAAAGGAGATGTGGCAGCAGCCCAAACTACAGGAATTGCGACGTTTGAATCGGCTTTGCAAAGTATTGTGGCAGCTCAACAAGAACAACTAGCAGTTAAGTTGCCCAGAATTGAAGCTATAGCTACTAAAATTTGCCAATCTCTCCGAGCCAAAGCTGAAACTGTCACCGCAGAAATAGCTGCTGCTCAACAAAAGCACAAAGACAAAATTGAAATTAAACAAAAAGCTGAAAAATTGATATCAAAAGGTTTTCAAGCCAGCGTTTCCGACTTCGAGATTTGGCTTTACCAACCTACACTTTTGCAGCGGTATCAATCGGAAATGGCGCTGTCGCTTCAGGAAGGAAGTTTTGATGCGTGGAAGCTAAAATTTGAGCGAGAGGTCTTACATCAGCAGCAAACCATCGCAGAATGGATAAATAAAGCTTGCGAATTCTTTGATAAAGAACAGCCGATCGCCCTTTTGATTTCGTTTCCCCCATCCCCGCAAGTCAGTTTACCGGAACCGCCACCACCTCCCGCTCAAAAGTCGAACGAGGGCGAAGTGGCTCCAGTGGCGATCGCAACAGGCTTAGGTTGGCTGTTGGGCGGGCCTGTGGGAGCCGCCGTAGTCGGCGGTGCTAGCTATATTTTGAATAAAAGAACTGGGTATGAAAAGCCGCCTGAATCGTCAGAAGCTTATCTAAATCAAGTAAAGGAAATTTGCAGCGAGGCTGCTAAAAACTATCTCGCTCGCTTCAGCACTGATACT
The DNA here is from genome assembly GCF_036705485.1 of Microcoleus sp. AT9b-C3. Classification (NCBI taxonomy): domain Bacteria; kingdom Bacillati; phylum Cyanobacteriota; class Cyanophyceae; order Oscillatoriales; family Microcoleaceae; genus Microcoleus; species Microcoleus sp. AT9b-C3. The sequence continues at coordinate 188,637 of NZ_JAUBUR010000009.1, forward strand.
TTTTCCATGCTGCAACACTACAAGGAAATCGCCGGAAAAGTTATCTGTTTTCAAGACAGCAAAGAACCGCTACAGACAAATATTCAGCAATACCAGATACAGTTAATCAATAATTTGTTAGAAAATATCGAATCCTGCCTTCAAATGACCAAATCTGTAATTAACGGCAAATGATCCGAACCGACATTGCGGCCAGTACGAATCTTTAAAACACCAATTTCTTTGCTGACTAGAAAGTGATCGATTGGAATATAAGCCAGCGGCATAAAAGTCGGCCAAGTCGGTAAAATGCCAAAGCCCGATCGCGCATTTCGCAAATTTCCAGTTTTTACCATATTTTTGTAGAATGGCGACCACATTGTGGTATTTAAATCCCCAACCACAATCACGGGATTTTTTACTTGGGCTGCATACTCGCCGATAGCTGCTAGCTGTTTATTGCGATTGATAAAACTCTGCTGTTTGATCGGCACCGTCGGATGAGCAAGAATCAGAGAAATGATTTTACCTTGAAATTTAACATCCGCCGACAAGCTCTTTCTTTGATTTGAAAAGGCTTTTACCGAAGAATTTTCTAAAGGCAGCTTGCTGTATATTGCACTCCCAAATCTCTCAGATTCTTGCTGGGTAGAATAGTAAGGAAAAATCTCGCTTAAAACCGATAACTGTTTTGCCCAAGTTGAGTTGACTTCTACAAAAACCGCGATATCAGGTTGTTCTGCTTTAACCAGCGAGATCACCTCCGAATATCGCCGATTACTCCTTAAAACATTTGAATGCAAAATCCGCAAGTTGTGTGCGGGAGTCGCTCCTGCAACTGCTGGCGCTGGAAAATACCAAGGAACAATTTCCGCCAAATTAATAATAATGCAAAATGCGCTCACCAGCAACCATCTTTTGTTTGAGCGCACCAGAGCGAAGAATATAAAAGCAGAGAAACCAACCAGCAGATATTGTAGTTTAAAATGAGAAGTCAATTCAAAAAAAATGTTAAATTCTCCCAAATAACCGACTATTGACAATAGGGCATTTACAGTGGCTGCGATAATAAACCATTTTAAAATTACGTGCTTCAAGCTGAGGTTTTTGTTGGGCGTGCTGTGAATCACTGCCCACTTGAGCTTGATTTTAAGGTCGTTGGTAATCGGCAATTTATCAATTTCTGTTACCAATTGTTCTGGCTGTTCCAACACTCGCCGCTTTTGATAAAATCTCACCAGCAAGCTATCTACCACAAAATAACTAAAATAATTGGCAACAAATCCTACAAATACCAACACACCTAAACCGATCAGCATACCAAAGGAACCGCCGACTTTGACCAAACCCGACCAAACGGCTGCGTCACCTGTTTTTCCTGTAGCTAATATGGCGATAAATAGCATTAAAGTCGGCAATCCGACCGTGATTGTGTTTCTGATGATAGAGTCCATTATACAATTTTAGATTTTAGATTTTAGATTATGAATGAGTGATGCAGTTTGTATAGTCAGCATTATGGACTGGTTGACTTAATAACGGCTTGACAAAATAGAGAGACTCCTTAATGTTCATAAATTTCTAACGGTAAGTTGTCGGGATCTCGAAAAAATGTAAACCGTTTTTCTGTAATCTCGTCAAGGCGAATTTCTTCTACTTCTACTCGTTGAGATTTTAAGTAAGCAACTGATGCTTCTATGTCGTCAACTGCAAAAGCTAAATGTCTCAAACCGCAAGCTTCAGGATTGTTAATTCTTTCAGGAGGATGGGTAAATGAGAAAAGCTCGATGGTGTCGTTGTTTCCGACTCGCAAATCTAATTTGTAAGAATTCCTCTCGGTTCGGAAAGTTTCTTTGATAATGGAACATCCCAATACTTCTACATAAAATTTTTTTGAGGCTTCGTAATCCGAGCAAATAATCGCCACATGATGTATTGCTTTTATTTTCATCTGAAAAAAGTTAGTTAGTTGCGTTTTTCTGAGATGTTGCACAATTATCAATAAGCTTTTTAGGAACAGGCTTTCCGGCCTGTTCCACAAGAAAATTCACTCTTTGTGGAACAGGCCGGAAAGCCTGTTCTTGAGAATCGTGCAAGATGTGAGGTTTTTTCAAATGCACAGCACGCTATTAACCAATTATATTTGACGATCGCAGACTCGGCGAAAAACCCTGGGAAATTCAGCGCGTGAAGCGGAGCTATCCCGTTCGCGAAGCGTTCCCGAAGGGTAGGGAATCGCCCTTTATTTTCCCTCGCCCAAATCTTAATTGAAAAAATTTCTGCAAAAAAAGCACCCCACTTTGATAAAATCAGACTTTTGCAGTCAATCACCCAATTTGCATCTCAGGAGACAAGGATTATGGCCCGTATGTATTACGACACCGACGCGAACCTAGACCTCTTAGCCAACAAAACGATTGCTATCATCGGCTACGGTTCCCAAGGACACGCCCACGCGCTTAACCTCAAAGACAGTGGCATGAATGTCGTTGTCGGTTTGTATCCCGGTAGCAAATCTGCCGCCAAAGCAACCGACGCGGGTTTAACAGTGCACTCGGTAGACAAAGCAGCCGCCGCCGCTGACTTCATCATGATTTTATTGCCCGATGAAGTTCAAAAAACTATTTACAAAGAACAAATCGAACCGAACCTTTCAGAAGGAAATGTTTTAGCATTTGCTCACGGTTTTAACATTCACTTCGGCCAAGTTGTTCCCCCTGCCAATGTAGACGTAGTAATGGTTGCCCCCAAAGGCCCCGGACACTTGGTGCGACGGACTTACGAACAAGGGGAAGGCGTTCCGAGTTTGTTTGCAGTATATCAAGATGCTTCCGGTCAAGCGCGCGATCGGGCAATGGCCTATGCTAAAGGTATCGGCGGCACCAGAGCCGGCATCCTGGAAACAACTTTCCGCGAAGAAACAGAAACGGATCTTTTTGGCGAACAAGTAGTTTTGTGCGGCGGTTTGAGCGCCTTAATTAAAGCTGGATTTGAAACTTTAGTTGACGCCGGATACCAACCGGAATTAGCTTATTTTGAATGTTTGCACGAAGTTAAACTTATCGTTGACTTAGTAGTAGAAGGAGGCCTCGCCAAAATGCGCGACAGCATCTCCAATACCGCAGAATACGGCGATTTAACTCGCGGCCCCCGCATCGTTACGGATCAAACCCGCGCCGAAATGCGGAAAATTCTCAGCGAAATTCAATCCGGCCAATTTGCCCGCGAATTCGTTCTCGAAAACCAAGCCGGCAAACCAGGTTTTACCTCCATGCGCCGTCAGGAAGCAGAACATCCTATTGAAGAAGTTGGTAAAGATTTGCGAGCTATGTTTAGCTGGTTGAAAAAGCAGGCTTAATCAATTTTAGATTTTAGATTTTAGATTTTAGATGGGAGTACAAATCTAAAACAGTCTGGACGCAGAACCTAATTTATGTAGGGTGCGCACTGCGCACCTTACTAGATTTGAGATTTTAGATGGGAAAACCAATCTAAAACAGCCCGGGACGCAGAACCTAATTATGTAGGGTGCGCAATTTATGTAGGGTGCGCACTGCGCACCTTACTAGATTTGAGATTTTAGATGGGAAAACCAATCTAAAACAGTCCGGGACGCAGAACCTAATTATGTAGGGTGCGCAGTGCGCACCTTACCGGTTCGAGGAAAATCTCAAATCTCAAGTTTAATCGATTACAGATTAGAGATGGGATAAAAAATCTAAAATCTAAAATCCAAAATCTAAAATCGTACTGTTTGGTTGTGCTTCGCTTCACCCAACCTACAAGAAAATGGCTAGGTATTGTTAGAAAAACCGGGTTTCTCGCTGCTAGCTCAAAACTATCGACTGGGACTAGGACTTTTTTGCAATTTTTCAATATCCTGTTCCCTTTTCTCGTTGAAATCTCTCGGCCTCAACCAATCTGGCCACAACCCGACGAAGAACTTTCGGCTTGCCACGCTAGTATCTCTTACAGGTTTGGGCAGAAAAGCTAAAGTGTCACCGTAAAGGGTAAACAGCGCTATAAACAGCAGCAACAGCGGGATAAGATTTTTTTTAGGCATGGCAGTTTGGCAGTAGAGTTTGTGAAAGCGCTTTGTTATATTTTGCCCTTGGACGGACAAAATATATCAGAAACAGCTTAAGAAGAAAAAGACACCCCTGGGGGCTAAGGGGCGCCGCCTACACAAGGAAAAACTGCTAGTCGCAATATGATGTCCCCTCTAACTACCACTACAAACACCTTTATTATAGGTGTTGGAGCGGATATCCGATTATTAGCTAATGACTAATAGCCGTAAGGTGCGCACTGCGCACCCTACATACTTATGTTCGAGGTCGATAACTGTACAAGATACTATGGTTTCTTGGCGCTTACCTACTTAATGACTAATGACTAATGACTACTTATTTCCTTGAATAAAAGTTTGCACTACTGCATTAATTTCAGGGGAAATTTCTGTTACCAGCCGCACCGGGATTGCCGATGTAGAAGAAAAATGGGCGTATTCTGGTGTTAGAAAAACTGTATATTTGTCAGCTTCAGCAGTCAGTTGAGCGGCGGTAGCCAAACTTACAGCTTTAATATAATTGCGTATGCTAACAGCTTGGTCGCCGACGAGTTCATCGCCGGTAATTACTGTGCTAGGTCTGCGAACTTGGTTTAAAGTTGTACTCGGATCTTTGACGCTTAAATGGGTTCCTCCTACAAAACCGACTAGCCATTTAGGAGATGGAATTTTGGGGAATCCGGCAATTTGTTCTGCTAAGGCGGGAGTGGTTTTGTCGGCCGAAGATGCTACTATTAATGTGGGAATTTGAATGGCACTTAAACCAGTTTCTCCAAATAATAATGATGTGATCGGATTCATGGCGATCGCCCTTTTAATCCTCGCATCCCGCAATTGATAATGTTCTTCGGGCAATCCGGCAGCCGCGCACTGAATGCCTTCGCCTAAGCTGAACCCAATCAAATCCCCCTGACACCGCTGTTTGAGTCCGCTCAATTGCAGTTCGGCGCCGGCCAAGGACAAGGCTGTGGCGCCGCCAAAAGAATAGCCAATTATTACCGATGGGTCGATCGCGATTTTCCCCTGCAAATTATCATTAGTTTGGTTCAATTTTGTCAGTTCGTCGAGTACAAAACTGATGTCTTTGGGACGGTCTAAAAACTCTTGAGGGGCTAGCAAGGGACACTTCCCCGCCATCGCAGCATTGGTATTCGTCTCGTTGCTGCCCGGATGTTCTAAAGCTGCTACTACATAGCCGTGAGAAGCCAAATGCTCGGCTAAGTAGCGCAAATCCGTGCGGACGGAACCCAACCCGTGAGAAAAGACGATCGTCGGTTTGTCGGCTGTCGCAGCTTTCGACCAATACACATCAACTTGAATACGCCGATTGCGGACTCTATCGTTCAAACCTAGCGCCCGTACCTGCACGGAATTAGGGCCGGGCTGGGTTGGATCGAAAGGCAGCTTAAACGCGGGTTTAACCGGTGCTAACTGAGGTGCGATCGCCGCCATAAAGCGCTGAGTTTGCCAAAAACTTGCGTTCATATTTCCCAAAACTGTGAAAGCTCGATCGAGATCCACCACGACCCGCGAGCTCGGATAAGATTCAATGAAACTCAATACCGATAAGCCTTCCGGCGCGTTTGCTCCCAGCAGCAGAGCCGCTCGCAGCGCTTCCACACCCCCACCGTCGCGCCTGGGTATCACTGTAGTCAAATCGGTCAGGATGGCAGTGCCGATGGCCGTATTTAGCAAGTTGCTCAGGCCGACTACATTTAGGGGAATTTTCGCTTGCAGCGCCCGAAAAATTTTACTCCGCTGTTCGGAGGACAGGAGATTGGCGTAAGCTTGCAGTTTTGCCGGGACTTTTCCTGTTTCTGCGAGTTCGCGCAAATCCGCAACCGATATTGAAGATTCTAAAATACCTTTGCGGACAACAACCGTTTCTGCTGCTTTTACAGGGGATGTCACGTCGCTGAAAGGATTAATCGAAATCGAACCCAAAACACTCGCCACCGAAGAAAACCATCTGAAATTTGGTCTGATGCTCATTTTTACCTTATTGAACTACAGGAGATATATCACCATATTCTCAAAATTTTCCCCGATGCCGAGAATTTGTCTAGATCGATGTGCGATCGTCAAGACCTCTGGGCATATTTACTTGCCGATCGCACATTCCCTACCTAAGTGCACTTATTGTGCGGGTGCTAATGATGATGAGTTAAAGGATTTTTTAATAGGCCGCAAAAAAATACAAACTTCGCGAGTGAAAAGAGCGATATAGTGTATTTCCGAACCGCGCCAAGGTACGGAAAATTTGCTAGCAATTTCCTTGGATTAGGATTAAATATAGAACTTACACAAGTGTCACAAATAGGGGGTAAATTTTAGTATGTAATTGCGCTTGTGCGCTCTTAGCTTAGGAAAGAGCGAGTCGATCGCAACTACATACCTTTGTTTAATTTGCCATTTGGCTTTAGTCCTCAAACATTAACCGCAGATTAATGCAGATTCATAACATCATCTGCGGTTAAAACCTTCCTCAAGATACAGGGAAATAAACCACAAGCATCGAAGTATCTGCGTGAACCCGGGCGATCGCTTCCGGTTCTTTGAGAGTTCCCGGTTTGTCCCACAAATTCTGGTGAGAAATTGTTGTTAAAATCAGCAAATCGTGTTCTAACAAATTCTGCGAAACTAGCTTGATAAAATTTCCCCGCACCACATTTACTGGTATCTCAGACAGAATTTCCACCTCCGCTGCACTTTTCTGGCTTTGTTCCCGTTTTGTCGCCACCAACAACACTTGCAAACTCGCCTTGAGTTCCTCGGCTAAACTCTTAGCAATATCCACGGTTTCCTGAAATCCAAACCGAGTCAACTCGCTGTCAGTTACCGCCAAAATTATTCTGGCTGTATTCTGGAGAGGATCGGGAAATCGAGCAATCAGTACGGGTACGGGCGATCGCCTGATCACAGTGTCAATGATGCTGCCAAAAAAATTGTCGCGCGTCGTGGAAAATCCCTTCCAACCGCAAACTATTAAACTAGCCTCGCGTTCGGTTGCACTCCGAAGGATTCCGCGATCGATCGCATCATCTATTCTTGCGATCGGTTCAACCGCACAAGCCGCAGCATGGGCCACAGTTTCCGCAGCCGTCAAAAGTTGAGTTTGCTGCATTTTATCTGCCGGTGAAATTGCTTCCCCGCGATCGGATAAAATATGCAGTGGCAGCAAAGTTCCCTGAGATGTTTTTGCTAAAATCAAAGCCAAACGCAGCAAATTATCTTCCGTATTCGGATTAGCAACAGGCACTAAAACTCGGTCTCCCCATGAATGCTTTCCCGAAGTTGCAGCCGGTAAACTCGACCCCGGCTGCTGCATTTCTTGACCCCACCGAGATACAATCCAAGGAGAAGCCACACAAGTTACTAAAATCATGGCAATGATGCCGTTCACCGTTACGCGATCGACCAATTTAATCTCAAAAGCAACCGTAATCGCAGCCAAAGTAGAAGCAGCTTGAGCAACAGAAAGACCGAACATTACCATAATGCTGGGAAACTCAAAACGAAATAATTTCCCCGGTAGCCAAGCTGCCAAAAACTTGCTCACCACCTCAGCTAAAATCATCACTGCAGCCACCAACAAAGACTGCGGCTGCTTCACCAAAATTAGCGGGTCAATTAACATCCCCACAGAAATCAGAAAAAACGGCACAAACAGCGTATTGCCAATAAACTCAATCCGATTCATCAGGGGGCTCATTTTGGGAATAATTTGAGTGATGGCAATTCCCGATAAAAATGCACCAATAATTGCCTCAATTTCAATTAGTTCTGCTGCGTAAGAAACTAGAAAGAGGGTGGCCAATACAAATATAAATTCTGCATTTTCGTCATGTCCAAATTTCTTAAAAAACCAGCGACCGATTTTGGGAACTCCCCACAAAGTACCAAAAGTGTAGATAGCAAGAGATGGAATTAGAAACAGCCAAAATTCGAGAGTTAGATTTCCTTTGAAAGCTTTAACAACAATTGCCAGCACCAACAGTCCCAACACATTCGTAATTAAAGTCCCGCCCAAAGTCGTAGTAATAGTCTGAGTTCGCATCAATCCCAATTTTGTGAGAATTGGCAGCGCTAAAAGGGTGTGCGTAGCAAAACAAGAAGCGACTAAAATGGAAGCTAGCCAGCTATATCCCAACAGCAGCATTGCTCCTGTCCCCAATATCATCGGTAGCGAAAAAGTAGCCAGCCCAAATATGACAGCTTTGTCCGCATTGAGTTTGAGGTCGTCTAGGCTAGTTTCCAGTCCCGCTAGGAACATCAAAAACAGCAATCCTACAGTACCTAACAAAACAATAGTAGCATCCCGTTGCAGCAAATTGAGACCGTTGGGCCCGACGATTACGCCAGCAATAATTAAACCGACTATTCCCGGTAGTCGCAAGCGCTCAAATAACAGCGGCGCGAGTAGCATGATTGCTAAAAGAACTAGAAAAACGGGAACGGGAGCGGTAATCGGCCCGGAAGTTAACATAATTTTTTCACCCTACATATTGGCAGCGAACTGCTACCATTTTTAAAAGGAAATAATCAAAATGTCTATCAATCTAAAGAGGTATTATCAATAATCGACAGCGTAATTTTTAATAAGTAAGGCTGGGCGGGAGCAACGGGGTTTATTGGTAAAATATGGGTTTGAGAACTAGAAATCGAGTGCATCACGAACTCCGATAAAAAAACTATCTTTTTCAGTCTGGGAGGCACAAAGGGAGCATCTCATATTTGTAAAAACACTTCTTCTGGCTCCTGACTCTTTCCTTCTTCCTCTTTTCTCCTGGCTCCTGACTCCTGACTCCTAACTCCAATTTTGGGCTTGGCTGCTTTCATTGAGATGCTCTCGGCACAAAAACCCGGTTAAGAGTCAAAATAACAGGTTGTAAGCGATCGACTTTAACGCCGAAACCGGGTTTTTTATCCTATTTTTGTCCACAACTATTTAGGTATCAAATGCAGGGGGACACAGACATATATCCCCAGAGGGAGCGTGGCCAACTCGCTCCTAATTCCGAAAGCCGGTTGCTTTAAAAAAACGGGTTTTTCACCACAACAGACAATTTAAATTGGTTAGTCTTGGAGGCTAAAAAACCTGGTTTCTACGCAACGTACTTAACCTTACCCTTACGGTAGCTAAGTATGTATTTGTTGTCAAGATTTGTCCATCTAATTTTCAATGATAGGCTAAGCGATCGACACAATACTAGCTCGCTCGTAAGGCAATCTGTTAGTCGGCAAAACATCCAGATTAATTTGCAACGAATCCAAAGCCGGATTTTCGGCTAGCAGCGTTTGCGTCAAACTCTTATTAAGAATTTCCCAGAAATCCGTTTCATTGGGATAATTAGTCAAGAAACTGTCGATGCTTTTGTAAATCGGCACAAAGTCGGGATACTCATCCTGCGTAATTCCTGGTTTGTACTGATATTTGACATCAATATTGAGGTTATTCAAACCCTGGTGATCGATCGAGTAATTAGGAATCTTGAAATCCCATGCTTCGCCTAATTTACCATCTTGAGTGCGAGTAACGGTACTGCTGCGCTCGTAAGGCAATCGGTTCGTCGGTAAAACATCCAAATTAACCGTCACCGACGAAAGTGCCGGATTGTCAGCGAGCACTTTTTCGGTCAGATTTTTGTTAACAATTTCCCAAAAATCTGTTTCGTTGGGGTAGTTAACTAAAAGATTGTCAATGCTCTTGTAAATCGGCACAAAATCAGGATACTCATAATTTTGAATCCCGTCTTTGTACTGATAATTTACATCAATATTCAGGTTGTTTAACCCTTGATGATTAATTGGGTAATTTGCCAATGTAAAATTCCATTTTTGGGTCAGTTGAGCATCGGACGGAAAGAAAGCAATTCCTATTGGACGCTGTAGCTTGCTGTCGGGAGGGACAAAAATAGAATTGTTACTCGATACAGGATTTCCCGATATTGGCAGCGGTTCGTCAGTCTTGCCATTATACCGCAAAACAGCGCCAGCACCGTTAGCATTAGCGCGGTTGTCAAAGCCCACTACAAACAAATTGCCGATCGGTGAAAAGGCCAAACTACCTAGATAATTGCTACTGGGCGAAGTATCAGTATAATTGGTAGATAAAACTTTGACCAATTCCCCACTTTTTAAATTGTAACGCCTGATATCGTTAGCAAAATCGCTGACATAAAGGTCGCCGTCAGCGGGCCCGATTGCCATTCCCAAAAGACTTGCAAATCCCTGACTCCGAGGCGAAGGATCGGGCGAAGCAAAGATACTTGACTGCCGGGTTTGCGGGTTGTAACGCAGCACCTGACTGGGGAAACCTGCGCTAAAATCTGGTTGACCGTTGCGAGCAACACTCCCCTGCGTTGTCACGTACAAATTGCCGTCAGGAGCAAACAGTAAACCGTTCGGGCCATTCAATCCTCCCGCTTGCTGATTTCCCGAAGCAAATACATCAATAAACTGTCCTGTTTGGCCGTTATATCGCAGAATTTGGTCGCTCAAAAAACTGCTGACATAAAAATTACCGTCAGGGCCAAAAGCTAAACCGTAAGGGCGAAACAATCCGCCAGTTTCATCGACCGCCGTGTTCGGATTATCGCCGACAAACTTGTCAATAAATGCGCCAGTAATTCCGTCATACCGCAATACCGCAGAGGCTGTCGGTTCTCCCGAATTTCCGGGCTTGTCGCCGCTAGTAACGTAAATGTCCGACTTATCATCGCCATTGCCATCGGGTCCAAAAACGATCGTATCTGGATTGGACAAACCGCCGCTTCCCGGTGGAATAAATTCGCCTAGAAAATTGCCGGTATTGGCGTCAAACCGAAGTACATTATTTCCCCGGCTATTGCCAACTAGGAAAGTTCCTTGAGGATTGGTGGGTTGAGTGCGAGTAACTTTGCTGGTACGGTTGTAGGGCAAGGTTTGGCTTGGCAGAACGTTGAAATCTATCTTAATTGCCGCCAAGGCAGGATTTTCGTTGAGGATATTTTGAGTCAAGTTTTTATTGACAACTTCCCAAAAATCAGTTTCGTTCGGATATGTGGTTAAAAAGTTATCAATGCTCTTGTAAATTGGCACAAAATCGGGATATTCATTGGGAGCGATTTCCGGCTTGTACTGGTAATCTATATCGAGATTGATCTTGTTCAATCCTTGGTGATTGATTGCGTAGTCTTTGACTGAAAAATTCCAATCTTCTGCGATTGTGCCCGATTGACTGCGGAAAACTGTACTGGCGCGATCGTAGGGCAATCTCTCCGTTGGCAAAACTTCCAGTTGAATCGTAACATCTGTCAGTACCGGATTTTCAGTAAGCACCTTTTCCGTCAAATTTTTGTTAACAATTTCCCAAAAATCTGTTTCGTTCGGGTAGTTAACTAGGAAATTATCAATACTTTGGTAAATGGGAACAAAATCTGGATATTCGTTCGGGGTAATTCCCGGTTTTAACCCGTAACCAACTTTAAGGTTGAGGGTGTTTAAACCTTGGTGTTCGATGGTGTAATCTTTAAAATTGAAAGCCCAGTTTTCATCAGGAAATAGGGAAGAAGTTTGGGATAGGGAGAGTTCACCAACAGGTAAAGCCATCCCTGTCAGTTCGTCTATCTCACCTTGAGTGGAGGCAGCGGTCTGGGATTTTAGACTACTATCAAATTTAAGATTGTCGCCTCCTGACGATGGGAGATCGAAGTGGGTTAATTGCTCAAAAAAGCCGATCGCACTACCAGCCGCAGCAGCAGCCAAATCTGATTTTTGAGCCAAATCGTTGCTATCAAATAAACCATTGGTATCGCCGACGGCACTTTGGCCGATCCAATTTAAGCGATCGAACTTACTGCCAAATAAGTCTAGTATTTCCGCTGAAACACCCCCTATATTTCCCAGACTCTGATTTTCTCTAGACAGTCCTGCTGTGTTAAACATAAGCTATTTTTTTAGATACACCCGCCATCGGGAATAATTTTGAAGAGATTATAGCCTTTTTCCCAAAAACGTCAAGTACCTTAAGAATTGTTTTATATTTGTTTACCAAAATTAAACCTAAAATTTGTCCCCTTTCTCCATCCTCTCGTTGGCCGTTGCATCGGTATTGTTCAAATGTCAAACAGTCAATCGATTTTAGATTTTAGATTTTAGATTTTAGATTAAAGAATTGAAGCATTGAGCCCACGGATAAATTCGGGGGTTCCTTTATCCGATACAGGTTTTTTATTTCTGGGTTCTGAGTCTGCTTTCGGAATGAATCCGGGGGCTTGTATCCTGGATGCTTGATTGTCAACAGTCAATAGAAATTTATGCGAAAAACCGGATTTCTAGTTCCCCGCGCACAAGTCCTGATTTGGCATACCCCTAAAAAAGGGAAATGTGATTTTATCCCTTGCTATTGTCTATTTAAAATTTAAAACCGAGAAAGGTTTCGCCGCTTCCATCTGCGCCGCTAAAGCAATTAAAGTTGCTTCCGCCGCCGGCCGCCCGATAATTTGAATTCCCACGGGCAAACCGTTGTCATCTAAAATGGCAGGAAGTGCGATCGCAGGCAAACCGCTAGCATTAAATGGTGGACAAGGAGCAATCCAATTAATAATCCGCTGCAAAGTTTCTTCAAAACTCAAATCCGCCCACTCCCCAACCCGGATTGGGGAGTGCATATAAGTCGGCAAAACTAACACATCAAATTTTTCAAAGAATCCCACAATCCGCCGCGAAATCACCTGCATTTGATTCACCGCCCGCAAATATTCCCCAGCCGAAATAGTTCTTTCTAACAGCCAGCGATTCATCGGTTCCAAAGCAGGGCTTGGAATGCCGCTTGCCGCCGCCCCAGACTGCCAAATTGCGGTAAACGGTTCGATTAAACCCGTAAAATCCGGGCATCCAGGTTCGACATCATGACCCAAATCTGTCAGTAACTTGACGGTTTCGAGTACCGCTTCCTGACAGATAGGCGCAGCCTCGCCCACAGGGGAAATAGTCGTAGAAAACGCAATTCGCAGCTTGCCCTGCTTTTGACGGGAAGCCTCTAGAAACGTCGGATTTGAATCTGGTAGCCAGTACGGATCGCCTGTTGTGTAGCCTGACATCACGTCCAAAAGTGCGGCGGCGTCAGCTACTGTGCGCGCTAGGGGGCCGTTGGCAGAAATGCCGCTGAGGTAATCTCCGACAGGTGCCCAGGAAACTCGCCCCCGCGATGGTTTAATGCCCACTAAACCACAGCAGGAAGCTGGGCCTCGAATCGAACCCCCGCCGTCTGAACCTTGGGCGATCGCGCACAAACCGGCTGCTACAGCCGCCGCTGAACCGCCGCTGGAACCTCCGGGCGTATAGTCTAAATTCCAGGGATTGCGGGCGGGCGGGAAACCTTCGGGTTCGGTGTAAGGTAATGAGCCAATTTGAGAGGTGGCTGTTTTGCCCAGAATGTTAAATCCCGCTGCTTTGATCCGCCATACTACTGACTCGTCGTAGGCAGAGATGTTACCCCGCAAAGCCTGAGTGCCGTAGGTACAGGGAACGCCGGTCACTGGTGTCAAGTCTTTAATGGCGATCGGCACTCCGAAAAAAGGTGGCAATTCCTGTGACTTGTTTAACCCAGCTAGTTTTTCGGTTTGAGATTTAGCTAGGGCGATCGCCCGCTCGGCCGTTACTGTAAAATAACTGCCCAGCTCAGGGTTTAATCGATCGATCCGTTCCAAGTAGAGATTGACAATTTCTAAAGGCGACACTTCCAGGGTGCGGATCGACTCCGCCAACTCCAGAGCTGGAGTAAAAGCCTGATCGACAGAATTCATCGGTTTAAGTCCTTAATAGTTGCATGAAGTATCAATTTATACTGCGTGAGTGCGGAAAACTCTTTGCATTAAAAAATTTATCCAAAAATGTGGAAAATCCATATTTGGTCGTAGAGCGATAGTGAGCGCATCCTCCTATTGGCAGAATAATTCCTTTGTATTGCACCAGTAGAACCTGATCTTGCGATAGACTAAGGAGAACAGTTAAGCTTTTGTGCAAGAGACGCTCTTCGGGCGATCGGCATTGTCCAACTCCCACAAATCCTCTGTTCGAGTCAGCCTTCTCACCAACTTAAGGTAGCGCATATGACACAGCAGCATCCGCCAGCTCCTCGCCCGCCCGTACCCGGAGCTCCCCCACTGCCAGGAATACCTCGCCCTCCAGCTCCAGGGATGCCCCCCAGAGCAGCAGGAATGCCGCCAGCACCGCCGCCAGCACCAGCACCAGCACCAGCACCGCCGCCGCAATCCTTCGCCACACCTAAAGGCCCCAGCTCTAGCAGCGGCGGAGTTCCGACTTTGAAAGAGCTAGTAATCCGAGCCAAAGAAGAAGGAGTATCCGACCTTCACCTCGGAGTAAACGAAGTTCCCCGCTTCCGCACGCGGGGCGAGATTGCCGACATCGGCTATCCACCGACCGATTTAGATACGTTTTTTGGCTGGTTGCGCGAGTGCATGAGCGATGAAGAAATTGAAATTTTCCAAAAAACCTTAGACTTTGACGGCGCTTTCGACTTCGGGTTCGTCCGCATTCGGATCAGTTGCATGGACTCCTTGGCGGGCCCGGCGATGGTGCTGCGGCTAATTCCTGCCAAAATAATGACACTGGAGGAATTGAAACTGCCGGAGGTCTTTAGAAAAATATGCGGCTACCACAAAGGGCTGATTTTGGTGACAGGCCCGACAGGTTCGGGTAAGTCTACCACCTTGGCCGCGATGATCGACTACATCAATAAGAATAAAGCCTACAACATCATCACGATCGAAGACCCGGTAGAATTTGTACACGAAAGCAAAAAATCCTTGATCAAGCACCGGGAAGTCGGCAGGCACACCCTCAAGTTTATGAGCGCTCTCAAAGGCGCTCTGCGACAAGACCCGGATATGCTGCTAGTAGGAGAAATTCGGGACAGAGAGACGGTGGAAATCGCCCTCAAAGCGTCTCAAACCGGTCACTTAGTTGCAGGAACCCTGCACACCAACAGTGCGGTTAAGACCCTGAACCGGATTCTGGATATGTTCGGGGCGGAAGAACAGGATGCCATACGGGTTTCAATTTCCGAATCCCTAGTGGCGATTATTGCTCAATTGCTGTGCAAAACCACAGACGGAAAGCGGGCTGCCTTCCACGACGTTATGATCAATACCGACGTGGTTAAGGAATACATTCTGAAGGGCCAGAATGAGGAAATCAATCAAATCATGATCAAAGATACTTATGAAGGCATGACGACGATGAATAAGTCGCTCTACGGTCTTTATCAAGAAGGTCGGATTACTGAAGAACTGTGTGTAGAGAACTCGCCGTTCCCGAACGAAATGGCTCAGATGCTGCGAGGTCGAGTCTAAAGGTCGAGTGTTAACAGTTAACTGTTAACAGTTAACTGTTAACTGTTAACTGTTATTGGTGTACTGAATTGAAAGTCGATCGCCCAATTTTGCCAGAAATTTTCAAAGGCATTGCGCTGTTTACACCAGGGGGAGACTTAATCTATTGCATAGACCCCCACAAGCAAACTCGCTGGCATTTGCAGTTGTGCGTAGCTCTACAGGAGATCCTCGGTTTGTCGGAACCCCCGCATTTTCTGATACCTTGCTACACGGCAACCGTTGACTCCTGGCTCGATCCAGGCGATCGGCAGGTGCGGGTTGCTGCCGAGGCTTACCCCCCCGTGCTGCGACATCAAACCCTGCTGAACGCGATTTTTGGGACTGGCGACTTAGTGTGGCATCCCCGGAGCGAAGAAATGTGCGAACCGATGGCGATTGCTACTTATCACCAAGAATTCCCCGAACTTTGGGAAAATCACGACTTAGTTGTACAGTATGCCAGCCCCGAAGCTCGATCGGACTGGAGCAGTTCGATCGTAACTTCATTGGGCTTTCCGCCATCGCAGCAGACTCGGCTTCCCAAACCAACAGCACTTACCCCACCGCCACAAACTCAAGGGTACGTTTTGCGTCTGTTTGTTTCCGGCAGCAACCCCAGCACCGAACGCACCCTCGAAACTTTACACCAGTTTTTAGAGCAATGCCTCGATCGTCCCTACACTTTAAAAGTAATTGATGTTTTGAAACATCCAGACCAAGCTGAGGCAGATCAGATTTCAGCAACTCCTACTTTGATTAAAATCTGGCCGAAACCGGTGCGACGAATTGTCGGGGAATTGAACGATGATGAAAAAATAGTGCGGCTGCTGAGCTATTCGGAATTTTAGATTGGGGCGAGGATTTTTGCGATTATTTACTACTGGCGATCGCACACATTGTATCTGTAGGGTGCGCAGTGCGCACCTTACCCCTGCTGAGTTATTCGGAATTTTAGATTTGGGCGAGGATTTTTGCGATTATTTAATACTGGCGATCGCACACATTGTATCTGTAGGGTGCGCAGTGCGCACCTTACCCCTGTTTGGGACGGAGCAGACCATTTTTTGGCCTTATTCCTATCTCCAAAACAGATGCTCCCAAAGTCGATCGGCTTACTGAGGCAAACAAACATCGGGAGGGCACAAATTGGGGAAATCCAAAGTTGTGACTTCCAGCGTATCCAACTCAACTCTCCGAATTACATGATTGTTCGTATCAGCAACAAACAAGTGAGGCCCGATCGCACTCAACCCTGAAGGTTCAAAAAATCGAGCTTTGAGACCTTTAGCATCAACCAAACCTGCTGTACCATCTCCAATCATTGTTCTGCACGTACCGCCCCGGTGGTCGATCCGCTTAATTTTGTGATTGTAAGTATCAGCCACCCAGAGGTAATTTTGAGCGTATTCAACACCCAAACAGTGCTGCAACCTGACCTCATCGCCGCGACCATCTTTATCCCCAAAACCAAACAATTCACCGCTACCGCAAACAGTGCGAACCTTCGGGTCTTCATCTATACCCACAGCACGAATCGAACTAATTTCGCTGTCGGCAACAAACAACTCCGATCGATCCGTAGCCAGGCCGCTGGGCTGAGAAAAAGCAGATTCTGCAAGATTCCCGTCCACACAGGATTCTCGGCCAATACCCGCATAAGTGCCGATCGTGCCAGTGTCTAACTGCATTTCCCAAATTTGGTGCGAACCCGCCATTGCAATAAAAAGTCTATTTCCAACTCTTTCTAAATCCCAAGGCGAATTCAATTGCGTTTCTAAAGCCTTGCCGCTGCGGGGTGAAATTTCGTGACTTTGTTCGCCCGTCCCAGCAACAGTTTCTACCCGTTGAGTCGTAAAATCAATCTTTCTGAGAGCATGATTTTCCGTATCAGCAACATATAGAATTTGGCTTTCTGCATCAAAAGCCATACCTTGAGGTGCAAAAAACTCCGCCTCTTCAAAGTTTCCATCAGTTAAACCGGGTTTGCCGCTACCGATGACGTGCAGCACCTCACCTTCGAGGGTGCTGACAACAATCCTATTGTGTCCTGAATCGGCAATAAATAAGCAAGAACCGACTAAGTTTTGTATGACTGAATTAGCAGGTCCTGGCAATACAGTTTCATCTAAAGATTCATTTTCTTCAGTCATTTCGCCCAAAAGCGCGACCTGTTGGTGAAGATGTTTTGCCTCCGTTGCAGCGATCGCAAATGCCAGCACTTTACCGGGAAAAGCCAGCGGTGTTGATACAGGTTGGCGCTGTTTTTCTAACCTAAAACGGAGTTCTTTAAAGTTGAGCGCATTTTTATCTTTGTATTCAGCAATTAACTTGCCAACTAACTCGTCAAGTGCTTCTCTATTGCCTTCACCGGAAACAAAGCCGACGACATAACTTTCAGGATCGATCACCATTAAAGTCGGCCAAGCGCGAACGGCATAGCTTTGCCAAACTTTCATGCCGCTGTCTACGATTACCGGATGTTCGATATCGTAGCGGAGGATAGCTTGGCGGATGTTTTCTACTTCTTTTTCGTTTTCAAATTTAGCCGAGTGAACGCCGATAACCGTGAGGGAATCTTTATATTTTTGTTCGAGGTATTTTAAGTCGGGCAAGACGTGCAAGCAGTTGATGCAGCAGTACGTCCAGAAGTCGAGGAGGACGACCCGGCCTTTTAGAGATTCAATGGATAAAGGTTTGTCGGTGTTCAGCCAGGGGTAGTTTCCGGGGAATTCTGGTGCTCTGACGCGAGGCATGGATATCTCCTTGGTGGGGGGTGAATATTTTTTTACTTCTTTAATTTAGCGGGAAGTTTGGCAGGATGGGAAGAAAGCGGATTAAACCGGGGCTTTTGGAGACAGCGAAGATGGCTGTGTCACAAGACGGGGGCGAGGGAGGATGGTAAAACAGACACGGAGTCAAAACGGTTTTTGCTTTTATAAATTACATAACCAACGAGAAATAGATGCAACTTGATTCTCCTGATTCAGATTTGCAGCATTAGTAAGAATCCCGTTTTCCAGTTGATCCCAAATTTCACCCGCCATCCTTGTCGCCACCGCTGAACCCACAAAGAAAGTCAGAGGTGAATGTCCAACCCGGAAAAAAGCTTCGCGTATGCGATTTAGTGCCGCTTGTGCCGTTTTCCAATGCTCATCTGCACCTGCAGGATCGATTCCACCTTTAAGTTCACCCAATGCAATAACATAAGGTGCCACGATAGATGGCTCAATTGCGCTGGATTGACTGGCTACCAACTCCGTCGGGGCAAGATTAAATAAACATAAATCCACATTGCTCCTGACTAGCGGAACAGTTAGGTTATAAATCAATGTGCGATTACCCAGCTCGCTCTCCCAACTTATCCCACGTAAAGACAACTCAATTTCTGTGTCATCATTTGTCATGGCTATCCACTTTTTTGTCTTTGAGTGTTGCCAGTAATATCTCTTACCAGCAATGGTGAGAGTCGAGAGGATAGCACGAGTTAGTTTTCTTTGTGCTAATGCTCCGCCAACATTACGCATTGAGCCACCAAGCGTGTCACCACGAGTCAGTAGAAATCTAAAGACCAATTCCTCCACAAAACTTGTGCCTGCTGGCTCAAGAAAATTCCTGATTAGACCATTTATAGCTTCAATTTTATCATTTGGCATCAAATGAGCAAGAGACTTGTCAGATAATCCTGCTGCAGTCAACAATCCCATTTCAATGCCCTTAACATTTAACAAATCAGTAGGACTCTCAGCTTGACCCGCAGCTTCTTGAAGTGCTCTTGCTTGGGCAACGTAAGGTGTAGCGCGTCGATTTTTTTCTAGGGCCAGTGCAACAAAACCCGCACGAGTGTCTTCATAGGTTGTGACAAGATTGTCACAACCTATGAAGATGGTTACGATAAACACACATAGGCTTCGAGTTATTGTTTTTTCCATACATAAACGCACTTCCTCAAAGGAGCGCGTCCATAATTTCCCATCTGTTGACTACTATTCCCCTTATCACCCGGTAAGACTAGAATATTTTCAGTAATAAAGCCGAGTTTTTCAGCAAAATCAGAAAGAATCATGTCCACTGAAATGCTTATACCTGCGTAGCGCACATTGTCATTAACCATAAACAAAAATGCCCCAGGTTTAAGGATACGAAAGCTTTCTTGTATTACGCAAGCCATTTCATAGAAATATCCTCTTACCATTCTTGGTATACCATTGTTGTTCAATATACCCTGTGACTTTTGGCTGTCTAAGTATCTTAATATAGCTTGCAAGAGAGTTTGCGAATTAGCAATACTTAAAGCTACTTCCCAAGCCTGATTGATAGCCAATAAATCTTTGGGGTGATTCTCAACCGTACAACTTAGCATTTCCTGACGCAGATTAATTAATTCCTTTTCAGAAATTCCTAGTAAAGCTAGCTCTAGTGCATAGGTGCGAGTATAGTCATATCGATTGCAGTAGGGTGGAGATGTGATGATAGCATCGTATGTAGAGTCCGGCAAATCGGGCATTATCTTCAGACAAGAACCTTGATGCAAATTAATTTTGCCTTGATTATTCTGAGTTTGAAAAAGCTCAAGTTGTTGTGTAGGAGGTTCTAAGTCGTTAACAAGTTCATTAATTTTTTGGGTAATAGCTTTACTGAACTCAAGAACCTCACCTTTATTGAAGGACTTCTTTGACTGCCCATGACCCGAACGGTAATCCCAACGAAGATATTGTCCATCTTTGCGTGTATAGCTTACGGATTCTAAAACACACAGTAAAGTCAAGACTAAAACTGATTGAACATTAATATTTTCTTGATAACAAGCTCCAAGATATTGCTCAATTTCTCTTTGAGTTTCTTCGGAGTAAGCCCCTTTAGTGATTCTCAATTCTGGCAGAGGGACTGGGTTTTCAAATTGTTTCCATATTTGCAAATTAAACCATGTCTTTAGCCGCTGAAAATCATCAAGAGTGAAGGCAGTGTCTAAAAGGATTTTGGTATTAATTATATGTTGACCAATAGGTAATAATTCAATCCCCTCACCATCTATTCCCAAGTCGCTAGCAGCAAATAAAGCAGTTCCACTACCTGTAAAAGGATCTAAAATCTTGCCTTGAATGACTTGGTATTTTTGGAATAAAAACTCTACCAGAGAAGCGGAGAAAGCTTCCTTATACTTGTACCACCTATAAATGGGTCTAGTTTTGTTAGCCTGAAAACTAACCAAAAGTCGCGTAAGCGAGGGCTGGACTACAAACTTGTCTTGAAACCGATCGTTTAATTGCCTGTCAAGGTTATCAATCTCTCCCAGAAAGTCACTTTCCACTTCAGAGGCGATGTTGGAGATTATTGACATATTTACCATGAATACAAAATATTAAATAACTAACTGGTGATCATAGTATACCAGTATCTAGAATCCAAAAATGGCCTGATGTCGCCACCCTTGTAAATTTTATTTGATGAACCAGAGAAATAACAGCTTCAGTCATTGGTTCCTCTTGCTTATCCCAAATTTTATCGTTGCTTTTCCCTGCAATTATTTTCCCAAATAACCAAGACACCTTTAATTTTATTCTGGTCGATCGCAATTGCGATCGACCAGAATAAAATCTAACAGCAACCGCCGCCGTTATAATGCCAAGTCGAATCCGTAATTAACACCTTATCTGGCATTAATCCGCCCAACTTCCCAGCAGTTTTATCGCACACCGCCGCCGGAACTCCCCGCTGCAAAACGTGACCAGCCCCGTCATCAAACAGCTCTTCAGACCCCGTATAAATCGCCGTCTTGCCCGTGAAAATGCAAGCTCCGTCATCAGGTACATCCACTTTGAAAGACACCGAATCCAGGCTTTCTAACAGCAAATCCGCCTCTAACTGATAATTGTGTTTGTCCAGCAATCGGTAAGGCCTTCTCGCCCGCACTTCTACTTGCCCAAAACCAACGTCTACAAGGTGTTGAACGTATTCTGCGTATGTCAAAGCGCCGGACAAACACAAGGCCCGCAAGCGTTGGTCTTCTTTCAAATGCTGCGGAATGGGGCGAGTTGCTATCGGATCGCTCATCAACAACCTGCCACCGGGTTTTAATACCCGATAAGTCTCTTTTAATGCTTTAGCTAAATCCGCAGGTTCAAATATATTAAACAAGCAGTTTTGGGCGACAACATCTACAGAAGCATCCGGGACTGGCAACGCAAAAGCATCGCCTTCTATAATTTCTACAAAACTCGGATCAAACCAATCATTTTCGTGGGCGGCTATTTGCAAGTTTCTTGCAGCCGCATCTCGCATTGCTGGAACCGGATCGACGGCAATAACCGCTCCTTTGTGTCTAGAAAAATATGCAAATTGTAGTGCTTCTAGGCCGCCGCCGACGCCTACATAAAGCACGAATGGATTGCCGACAAGTTCGGCGGCGTGAACGGTTGTGCCGCAGCCATAATTCATTTCTTGCATTTGTTCGGGAATTTTTAATCCTGGCAATTGCAAGGGACTGCTTTGGACGCAGCAAAGTCCGATTTGGGGTGTTTCGGCAACATCGCTGTAGAATTTGGCTGCTGTTTCGAGGTAGGTCATTTTTTGGTGTCCTAATTTTTGATTTTTGACCGCCGATGTAGGCAGATTTACGCGGATGAACGCAGATGAATGCAGAAAGTTTTTTTTAGGTGGCAAATTCAACTTTTTGTTCGGATTTGGGCGGATTTTCGGGTTCGGAAACAGTTGTTTTGGGATCTGCTAATTCGGTGGTTGGCTGGCTAGGAGTTTCAGCGGCAACTGGTGGCGTTGGCGGAACAAGATTGGGAGACTCTTCTGGTATCGCGGGAGCGACTACTTTTGGTACTGGAGCTTTTTCTGTGATTTCTGGCAGGGTTGGCGGATATGAAGGATTAGCAGGTTGCGGTTCTTCACGCAAGAAGTTGCGGAACCGATTGTAGTATCCTTTATATTCCTGTTTTTTTGTTTGGGGAGATGGTGTTGCGGTCGGTTCTATTACTTGAATTGGTGCAACAACTTTCGGGGTTTCTAACGGTGGAGTTGCTGTCGGTGTCGGTTCTATTACTTGAACTGGTTGTACAATTTTCGGCGCTTCGAGTTGGGGGGTTGCTGTCGGTGTCGGTTCTATTACTTGAATTGGTTCTACAATTTTTGGCGCTTCAAGTTGGGGGGTTGCTGTGGGTGTTGGTTCTATTATTTTAACGGGCTCAACTGCCGGAGCGATTGTTGGCTCTAAGCTCGGTTGAGTAACAGGGGTTTCTGGAACCGCTGGTGAGGGTGGGACAACTGGTGTTTTTTCTAATGCAGGTGTCGGTGTCGCTTCGGGGGTTGGGGTTGGTGGCGGTTCGGGGGCTTGGTAGCTACGATCGACTATACCGCGAGTTTCTGCAGCTGTTAGTTCGCCCCGCACTAATTTTGAAAGAGGATCTTGACCGAGGGGTTGGTAATTTATCAGTCTGGCTGTATTATTAAAGGCGTTTTTGACAATTTTTCCTCTTTCGTCAATTAATTCTAGCTGTACCCAGTTTTTCCCTGGTTTGAATCCTTTAAGATATATAGGTTGCCACTGGTCGATCGCAAAGCTTTGGCCGTTCACTGTGGCTCGAATTTTCCAATCGAGTATTTCATCTTGGGGATTTTCTTGCGCCACTTCGTGCGGGGGGGCATTTGTCAAGTAAAAGTCCAGCAGAATGGGTTCTGCCCCGTAGCTGCCTTGGGGGCTGTTGTACGTTAATAGGGGCAATGTTCGATCGGGATTATTGTCGTCTGTTTTGGTAAAAACGTGAAAGGTGGTTTGAGCAGCGGCACCTTCGTTTTTAAAGCTTTCTTCCCAAGGGCGAGCGGCGAACACCTGCAGGGTATGGGTTCCGGGTTCTAAGTCGGACAGCGTTAAAGGTTGGTTGATGTCGTAAACTGCTGCATAAGGTTGGTTGTCTAATAAAACTTGCAGATGGGGGCCCAAACCCAAGTTTGCATCTTTGAAAATGGGCAAGTCCTTCACTTGGAACTGAACAGACACATTTATATCCTGAAGCACTTCGTCAGGTTTTAGATTCAAAATACTAATTTGAGGCTGGTAGATTTCTAGAGCCTGACGCAGTTGTTGAATGGCTTCTGGCGGAGAAACCTCTGAAATTCTGTTTACTGGGGCGGTAGCTGAGCCGCTCTTGTTCCCAGATTTGGGCAATTCGGGATGGCCCGCGCCACAACTTGCTAAACCCAAAATTAATACTGCTACTGCGAACAATGCCAGCAGCCTGCCCGCAACCGTTCTGTGCCAATTGATCCCAATCACGCAACCATACTCCTAGAAGCCTTCTCATAGGGAACTATAGCCCAAAAATGAATTTAGTATAGGGGAATTGCAGCTCATGAATTCCAAAGGCTCCTAGGAGGCAGGATTGAGGCAGCAGCGGGCAACCCATCCTCTCCGACTCTTAATTCCCGCAGCCTTTTTCCCAAACATATATCTACAAATGAGTATTCCTAAATTACTTTATCTTTGAGTTTTGTAAAGTTAATGGCAGTACCCCTTGACTTTTTCGAGGGACTGTGGGATTTAAAGGCGTTATTACATCAAGAATTGAGCCTTTTTTAAGTATTGTTAACAAGCGATTAATACTCCTCTAGCAAGCTTATAATTCATAAAACTCCCTCAAAAGGAGCAGCCGTATCAAGTCTGAATCAAAGACGAGATCGGCGGCTCATCTGGAGAGAAGAGTTGGCAGTACCCAGTCACATTGTTAGCGACACTGGGAAACTGGCTTCTTCACAGAAGCAAAATGCTTGGGGAGACGATGCACCTGCGTCTAACTCTGCAAAGAGTAAAGTGTAGTGCAGTGTCGGCTTTTTCGAGAATCCCCCGCCTCATAAAGCGCGGGGAGTGTCCGGTACAGTATTCAGTTCTCGTTCCTTGTCTTACCGAGAGGAGAGTCTTCATGACCATTAGTCCTCCAGAGCGAGAGGTAAAAGCTAGGGTAGTAGTCGATAAGAATCCGGTTCCAACTTCTTTCGAGAAGTGGTCAAAACCCGGCCATTTTGATCGCACTCTAGCTAAGGGGCCAAAAACCACCACTTGGATTTGGAACCTCCACGCTAACGCTCACGACTTTGACAGTCATACAAGTGACTTAGAAGACGTTTCGCGCAAAATCTTTAGCGCTCACTTCGGCCACTTGGCAGTAATCTTCGTGTGGATCAGTGGCGCATATTTCCACGGCGCTAAATTTTCCAATTACGAAGCTTGGCTGACAAATCCTACAGCCATCAAGCCCAGCGCTCAAGTGGTCTGGCCGATTTTTGGTCAAGAAATTTTAAATGCAGATGTAGGCGGCGGCTTTCACGGAATTCAGATCACCTCTGGTCTATTCCAGTGGTGGCGCGCCAACGGCATCACTAACTCATACCAGCTATATTGCACTGCGATCGGCGCCCTGGTAATGGCAGCTCTGATGCTATTTGCCGGTTGGTTCCACTATCACGTCCGCGCTCCGAAACTGGAATGGTTCCAGAACGTGGAATCGATGATGAACCACCACTTGGCTGTGTTGTTGGGCTGCGGCTGCTTGGGCTACGCGGGACAGCAAATTCACGTGTCGCTGCCGATCAACGCTTGCATGGACGCGATCGATGCAGGTTCACCGCTGACAGTCGGCGGCAAGCTGATCAAAACAGTTGCCGACATCCCCCTGCCGCACGAGTGGATTTTGACACCGGGCTTGATGGCTGACATCTACCCGAGTTTCGCTAAAGGTTTAACCCCCTTCTTCACCCTCAACTGGGGCGCATACACAGACTTCCTGACCTTCAAAGGCGGTCTGAACCCCACCACAGGCGGTTTGTGGCTGACTGATACAACACACCACCACTTAGCTTTGGCAGTGCTGTTCATCGTCGCTGGTCATATGTACCGGACGAACTGGGGCATCGGCCACAGCATGAAAGAAATCCTAGAGAACCACAAAGGTCCCTTCACTGGTGAAGGTCACAAAGGTCTCTACGAAATCCTGACTAATTCTTGGCACGCGCAACTCTCGATTAACTTGGCACTGATGGGCTCTCTGAGCATCATCGTCGCCCACCACATGTACGCGATGCCTCCCTACCCCTACATCGCGACGGACTACCCGACTCAGTTGTCCATCTTCACCCACCACATGTGGATTGGCGGATTCCTGATTGTTGGAGCAGCCGCTCACGGGGCAATCTTCATGGTTCGGGACTACGAACCGAGCGGCAACGTCAATAACCTGCTCGATCGCGTGATCCGTCATAGAGATGCGATCATTTCCCACCTGAACTGGGTTTGTATATTCTTGGGCTTCCACAGCTTCGGTTTGTACGTTCACAACGACACGATGCGGGCTTTCGGTCGTCCTCAAGATTTGTTCTCGGATACCGGGATTCAGTTGCGTCCGATATTTGCCCAGTGGGTGCAAAACATCCACGCGTTGGCTCCGGGCACAACAGCGCCTAATGCTACGGAAATCGTCAGCCACGCTTTTGGCGGCGGTGCAGTAGTAGTCGCCGGCAAAGTAGCGATGATGCCGATCGAGTTGGGTACGGCGGATTTCATGATCCACCACATCCACGCTTTCACCATTCACGTTACAGTCCTGATTCTTTTGAAAGGCGTGTTGTTTGCACGCAGTTCTCGCTTGGTTCCTGACAAAGGCAACTTGGGCTTCCGGTTCCCTTGCGACGGCCCCGGCCGTGGCGGCACCTGCCAAGTTTCTGGTTGGGATCACGTGTTCCTAGGCTTGTTCTGGATGTACAACTGCATCTCGATCGTGATTTTCCACTTTAGCTGGAAAATGCAGTCGGACGTGTGGGGAACAGTATCGCCAGACGGCACAATTTCTCACATTACCGGTGGCAACTTCGCACAAAGTGCGATCACGATTAACGGCTGGCTGCGGGACTTCCTTTGGGCGCAAGCTTCTCAGGTAATTCAGTCCTACGGTTCGGCACTGTCGGCCTACGGTTTGATGTTCCTAGCTGGACACTTCGTCTTCGCCTTCAGCTTGATGTTCCTGTTCAGCGGCCGTGGCTACTGGCAAGAACTGATTGAGTCGATTGTTTGGGCTCACAACAAGCTCAAGGTAGCTCCGTCGATTCAGCCTCGTGCTCTGAGCATTATTCAGGGTCGGGCTGTGGGTGTAGCTCACTACCTCCTAGGAGGAATTGTCACTACGTGGGCATTTTTCCTAGCGCGAATCATTTCGGTAGGGTAAACTACCCCTAGGTTTTGGATTCTCGATTTGGGAGGAATCTCAAATCGAGAATCCAAACTCCGAACCGAATCCCTTCAATTTTGTTCAGGATTCAGGATTAATCAAGGCTTATGGCAACGAAATTTCCAAAATTTAGCCAAGACCTTGCCCAAGACCCGACCACACGGCGGATCTGGTACGGGATTGCCACAGCACACGACTTTGAAAGCCACGATGGCATGACCGAAGAAAATCTTTACCAAAAGATTTTTGCTTCTCACTTCGGCCACCTAGCAATCATTTTCTTGTGGACTTCGGGCAGCCTGTTCCACGTAGCATGGCAAGGTAACTTTGAACAGTGGATTAAAGACCCCCTAAACGTCCGCCCGATCGCTCACGCGATTTGGGACCCGCAATTCGGCGCTCCTGCTGTAGAAGCTTTCACTCAAGGGGGCGCTTCTAACCCGGTGGATATCTCTTACTCTGGTGTCTACCATTGGTGGTTCACCCAAGGGATTCGGACAAACGCCGACCTGTATCAAGGAGCTATCTTCTTGCTACTACTGGCGGCTGTCTTCCTGTTCGCAGGTTGGTTGCACCTCCAGCCCAAGTACCGCCCCAGCTTGTCTTGGTTCAAAAATGCTGAATCTCGCCTCAACCACCACTTGGCTGGTTTGTTCGGTGTCAGCTCTTTGGCTTGGACTGGTCACATGGTTCACGTTGCTATCCCCGAATCTCGCGGACAGCACGTAGGTTGGGACAACTTCTTGTCTACCCCGCCTCACCCGGCCGGTTTGGCTCCGTTCTTCACTGGTAACTGGGGCGTATACGCCGAGAATCCAGATGCAGCGAACCATGTCTTTGGTACTTCCGAAGGCGCTGGAACCGCAATTCTGACTTTCTTGGGTGGCTTCCACCCTCAAACAGAATCCCTGTGGCTGACAGACATCGCTCACCACCACTTGGCGATCGCAGTTCTGTTTATCGTTGCCGGTCATATGTACCGGACTAACTTCGGTATCGGTCACAGCATCAAAGAGATGTTGGATTCTAAGGCTGGTTTGGTCGGCGGCAAGAGTGAAGGGCAGTTCAACTTGCCTCACCAAGGCTTGTATGAAACCTACAACAACTCGCTGCACTTCCAACTGGCATTTCACCTCGCTGCTTTGGGCGTAATTACCTCCCTGGTAGCACAGCATATGTACGCGATGCCTCCCTACGCTTTTATAGGTAAGGACTTCACGACTCAGGCTGCGCTTTACACCCACCACCAGTACATTGCTGGATTCATCATGGTCGGCGCTTTCGCCCACGGAGCTATCTTCTTGGTGCGGGACTACGATCCTGAAGCAAACAAAGGCAACGTCCTCGATCGCGTGTTGCAGCACAAAGAAGCGATTATCTCTCACTTGAGCTGGGTGTCGCTGTTCTTGGGCTTCCACACTCTCGGCTTGTACGTTCACAATGACGTTGTAGTCGCTTTCGGAACTCCTGAAAAGCAAATCTTGATTGAACCAGTGTTCGCACAGTTCATCCAAGCTGCTCACGGAAAAGCTCTCTACGGCATGGACGTGCTGTTGTCTAACCCTGACAGCATTGCTTCTACCGCTTGGCCCAACTACGGCAACGTATGGCTCCCAGGCTGGTTGGACGGGATCAACAGCGGTACTAATTCTCTGTTCTTGGCGATCGGACCTGGCGATTTCTTGGTTCACCACGCGATCGCACTAGGCTTGCACACCACCACCTTGATCTTGGTCAAGGGCGCTCTGGATGCACGCGGTTCTAAGCTGATGCCGGACAAAAAAGACTTCGGTTATGCTTTCCCTTGCGACGGCCCCGGCCGTGGCGGTACTTGCGACATCTCTGCTTGGGACGCGATGTACCTGTCTGTATTCTGGATGTTGAACACCCTAGCTTGGGTAACGTTCTACTGGCACTGGAAGCACCTGGGCATCTGGCAAGGTAACGTGGCTCAGTTCAATGAGTCTTCTACCTACCTGATGGGCTGGTTCCGCGATTACCTCTGGCTGTACTCTTCTCAGTTGATCAACGGTTACAACCCGTATGGTACTAACAACTTGTCAGTCTGGGCTTGGATGTTCTTATTCGGACACCTCGTTTGGGCAACTGGTTTCATGTTCCTGATCTCTTGGAGAGGTTACTGGCAAGAGTTGATCGAGACTTTGGTTTGGGCTCACGAGCGCACTCCTTTGGCTAACTTGGTTCGCTGGAAAGACAAGCCTGTTGCTTTGTCCATCGTCCAAGGTCGTTTGGTTGGCTTAGTTCACTTTACTGTGGGCAACGTCCTCACTTACGCGGCCTTTGTAATTGCCTCGACAGCCGGGAAATTCGGGTAACTCTGAACTCTGGTTTTGTAGGTAATTAAATCAAATCCCCCGCCTTCTGGCGGGGGATTTTTTTGTATATTTCTGTAAGGAATTACCGCAGATGAAACAGTGGTATAAAGAAGAGAACGCATCATATATTCATGTTCCTATTATCGTGTCTCAATTATTCAACCGCATCCCTGGACGAACCTATTTATTACTAGCAATCCTCATTTTTGCTGCCTCTAACTCTGTCATTCGCAAACTGACCGATTTAGGAGTCCAGAATACGATCAACGGCAGAAACTTGATTTCACTTTGTAATGTTTTATTTGTAGGGAATCTCTGCGCGTTAGCAGTTTTATTCGTGGTTTATCGCCAGCAATGTACGGTGCAAACTTTCCGATCGATTCCCTGTAAAACATGGTGGGGGTTGATCGGAATTTCTTTGCTATCAGGGGCATTGGCTCCAGCCTTAACTTTTATGGCGTTGGATTTAACCGCTGTCAATAATGTGGTACTGATTGGACGCATCGAGCCGCCTCTGATTTTAGCGCTGTCTATTCTAATTTTGGGCGATCGCGTCAATCTTTGGGTGATTGCGGGGGCGATCGTTTCGTTTGTGGGTGTTGCACTGACGATTGTATTGCAAGCACCGACCGCTGATATGATGGACATGGGCGGATTGACGATCGGCAAAGGCGAATTCATGGCAGCATCCGGGGCGATCGCCTTAGCCATTTCGACGATTATTAGTAAAGTCACGCTCAAACAAATTCCGTTAGGATTGTTCTCTATTATCAGAACAGCACTGGGAACAGTTGTTTTCTTTATTGTCGTTTTAATCTTATATACTCCCACCCACTTTATCGATGTTTTTGCGCCCTTCCTCTGGCAGTGGATGCTCGTCTATGGTGCGATTATTGTTGTTGGCGGACAACTGTGCTGGTTTACGGGACTAAAAACGACGGGCGCTGCAGATGTATCCCTCGCCAGTTCGTTTAGTCCGATCGCGGGGATTTTAGCCGCCTATTTGATTTTATCTGAAACGCCAACAACAGCTCAATACATCGGCGGCAGCATCATTTTAATCGGGATCGTTCTCAATCAAATTGGCGTTTTTCGCCAAAGCCAATCCGCGCCTCAACCTCCTGTAAGTCCGGCAAAAGAGATGGATATGGAAGTGGGATTCAAAGGGCTTTAATGGTTAATACCTAGCCTTTGTTAAGGGGCGATCGAGTCAATCGATTTTAGATTTTAGATTTTAGATTTTAGATTGACCCCACGGATAAATGCTCTTTCTTGAGGATTTTAGATTTTAGACTTTGGATGGATTCCACGGATAAATCCGGGGGCTTGTACCATCAAGAAATTCTTGGTCAAAACTTAAAAGGGATTGGAACATACTACAGATTCTTAGTTACAATAAGTAACCCTAGAAGCTGATACTCGCAACAGTCCGATTAATGTTCTTCGGCGGGAGAATGCGAAGCGGTTGGCTGAGTCTGTCAAGCAGAAATAAAAGTGCGATCGATCAGTCCTAAAAACCTTCAGGCCAAAGCTTTTCGCGGTAATTTGCACCTACAGAAAAATTTATAGTGCGAGCGGGGTAAAATTAGTAGTTAGGTTCCCAAGTTTCGGGGATAAGTGGTTTATCGAGAGGACTGGGTTGTGAATACAATTATTGACACACAAGTGCTTTCATATCGTTTCAAGGAGATTGAGAACGATGTCCACGACGGAAGCCGAGCTATTTCATCAATTACAGCTAATGAATTTTTACTGGCTCAGCCCAGAGACTCAAAGCAACCTGACTACTACATTCTTCATCCAGCTAGATACTCGGTACTAAATTCAGAAGAGCGTGATTTTGGTATTCCCGAGCATTTTGGAAATTTTAAATGGGCCAAGGGAGGTGCTTGTCGGACAGACCAAGTAATTATCGACTTTGGCAGTCAGTTCTCTGCATATCGTGAGTTTGGAAACGAAGCAATTGCTGAGGTTATTAACAAAAAAAACTATGGCGTATATGAACTCAGTGTTTCTCATTTATCTAAACAAAAGCAGAAGTACCTCAAAAAACGGTTGAAATACATTTTGGATAATAATTATCGTTGTTACTCTCTAACTAGACCGACAATAGAAAATGGATTGACTCTGTTTTCAGAGTTTGCTGCTAAACATAACTGCAAAAGCAATATTCGTAATACCAATTTAATATGAAGCTGCATAGAATAGGGCTTCAAGAATAAACTTGTAAGATGACAACGAACTAATTTGGTC